>JBBECD010000013.1:0-48008 GCA_040881995.1 Planctomycetaceae bacterium | reverse complement strand
ACAAAAGTCGCCGATTTACATGCACGCGATGACATGCGTGCGCAGCGCACTTTTTCGGGTATCGGCGAGGGGTTCGTAAGGGCTGACGGCGGAAGGAGTTCGATTTCGGACACGATGTCGATTCCGGCACGCTTTTTCGCGCTGAATTACGCGCAAAGCGTTGGTTTTTGTCGTTTTTGGCGCTTTTTGGTCACTTTTTTGGCGTTTTTGCGCTCTGAAGGTGCCCTCATCCGGCCTTCGGCCACCTTCTCCCGGAGGGAGAAGGGTTTACGACGCGTGCACAGGGCGCTGAAAGTGCGCTGCAGTACGCATTTCGCTGCATTTTCGCTCGATTTTCGTCTTGCGATTTTCAAACTCCTTGTTTCACGTGAAACGGGGGTCGGGTGTTGGAGCTGGAGTTCAGTTCGCGCTCCGCTGCGCAAAGCCTTCGCGTCGCGGCTAAACTCAGGGAGCTCTTCCCATTCGCAGCTCGCCGATTGACATTTCCCCACTCGCTTCGTTATCATCAACGGCAACCGATGCATTCTGCCGATACAAATGACGTCAAGCCAACGAGCCGTTCCCGACAATTGTAGTGGAGGACTGACGATGCTGGTGATTCCCGGTCGCTATGGAAAAGATACCTGTGACGGTTTCAGCCGACGTGAATTGCTGCGGGTGGGTGGTTCGACCTTTATGGGCCTGAGCCTCGCTCAGATGCTCAAGTCCAACGCCTCCGCCGAAGAGCAAGGCATTTACGGCGGGCCGGGCTTCGGCAAAGCGAAGTCGGTGATTATGGTTTACCTGCAGGGCGGTCCCAGTCATCTCGATTTATGGGATCCGAAGGTCGACGTTCCCGATAACGTCAAAAGCGTGTTCGCGCCGATCGACACCAAACTCCCCGGCGTGCAGTTCACCGAAAATCTGCCCAAGCTCGCACAGACGAACGACAAATTCACGATGATTCGCTCGATGAGCTACACGCCCATCGGTCTGTTCAACCACACGGCGGCGATTTATCAGATGCTCACGGGTTACACCGCCGACAAGGTCAGCCCGTCGGGACAGCTCGAACCGCCGAGCCCGAAAGATTTCCCGAATTTCGGTTCGAACATCATCAAGCAGTTGCCGCCGAGCGTTCCCATGTTGCCGTTCGTGATGATGCCTCGTCCGTTGCAGGAGAGCAACGTCATCGGCAAGGCCGGGACTGCCGGTTTCCTGGGGCGTGCGTACGATCCGTATTACCTCTATCCCAACGGAGACGATATGGACATGGCGAAGATGGAAAAAATCAGCATTGAGGATCTGAAGCTGCGAGCCGAGACGCCGCTGGGCCGCATGGAACGCCGGGCGAAACTTCGCGATCAGATCAACGGCAGCCTCAAGGAGCTCGACGAGGCGGTATCGAATTATTCGCTCGACGAATACTACGAAAAAGCGCTGAGTCTCGTACTCTCGGGACGAGCCCGCGATGCGTTCAGCCTCAGTGCCGAAACCGACGAAATGCGCGATCGCTATGGCCGCAACACGTTCGGGCAAGCCTGCCTGCTGGCCCGCCGGCTGGTTGAAGCGGGAACGCGCGTCGTTGAAGTGAACTGGCCGAAGGTCGCGAACTCCGACAATCACTCGTGGGACGTGCACTCCGGTTTAAGTAAGCGGATGAAAGAACAGAATTCGCCGATGCTCGACGCCGGTTTGTCGGCGCTCATTTCGGATCTGGACGAAAAAGGCTTGCTCGACGAAACGCTCGTCGTCGCCGTCGGTGAATTCGGCCGCAGTCCGAAACGGGGCGTCAGCACCTCGGGCAACACCAACGAGGATGACGGCCGCGATCACTGGCCGTACTGCTTCACCTCGGTTGTCGCCGGTGCGGGTGTCAAACGGGGCCACGTGCACGGCAAGTCGGATGCCACCGCCTCGACGCCGATCGACAGTCCGGTCCACCCGATGGAGCTGTTGGCGACCATTTATCACAGCGTCGGAATGCGTCCGCGCCGCACGGTTTACAACCACCTCAACCAGCCGCGCGAAATGGTGCAGGCCGATGCGGTGACGGGGATTCTGGCATAAGCAATTTCCACATAGGCGAGTGCGGCTCCGGTTGTTCGGCAACCGGGGCCGCACTCGCATTATGGGGGATCTTTCTGGCTGCCTGCACTTCTATTGACCGGCGCCGGACCGATGAATGATGATTTTTCGTCACCGGTATATCCGTAACGATTGTCCGACGTTCGTCCGCCGATCGTGTACAACTCGTTGACAGACTCATCCCGCATGATAAAATTAGGCCGGTGGCGTTTTTGGCGAACAGCGTCTCGTGCTGTGGTGCGTTATGGGGATGAGCTATTTCCGCCGGTATCGGATGGAAATCGATTTGCGTCAGCGAAGGCTCGCCGATCCGGTGCTTCCCGTGGGTTTCACCTGGGTCGCGTGGAATCAGTCTTCCATCGAACGCCATGCGCTCGCGAAATTCGAGAGCTTTCGCTACGAACTCGATTCGCGCATCTTCCCCTGCCTCGGCGACCTCTTCGGCTGCGAGCGGCTGATGACGGAGATCGCCACGCAATCCTCGTTTCTCCCGCAGACGACGTGGATCATTGCTCAGGTCGATTACGCGGACAATCCCGTCACCGACTGCGCCACGATTCAGGGGCTCAGCCAATCCACAAGACATGGCGCCGTCCAAAACGTGGGAGTCATTCCTCAATGTCGCGGCCTCGGTCTGGGCCGGGCTCTCGTGCAGAAATCGCTCGACGGTTTCCAACAATCGCGCATGAACAAAGTCTCGCTCGAAGTCACCGCCGACAATCACGCCGCCGTCGGCTTGTATCACGCCGTCGGTTTTGTGATCGTCCGCAGCATGTACCGCGCGGTCGAAGAGACGAACCTGCACGTGTATTGATTGCGTCGATCTCTCGAAAAACTCTGCAACTTCATCGTTGTGCATTTGCGCGCACGGACGAATCGCACATAATACCCGCTTGATCGAACGACGTCGGCGCGGCCTGTCGCGTATATACCGAAGCAAAGAGGATCGATCGCATGCTGCGTCTATCAACGCTATTACTGATGACTGCGTCGCTTGCCGGCAATGCACAGGCGGAGTCCGTTCCGTTGAATGTCCCGAAGGGATTTCGCGTATCCATCTACGCCGATGAAACGCTGGTGCACGACGTTTTTTCTCTGACGCTCGATGTGCAGGGACGCGTCGTCGTTTCGGGGCGCGGCTACATTCACACGTTGCTCGACAACGACGGCGACGGTCGCGCGGAGACGATTCAGCAATTCGCCGACGGTCCCAAAACCGGTGCCCAAGGATTGTATTTCGACGGCACCGACCTGATCGCCAGCGGCGACGCCGGCGTGATCCGTTATCGCGACGCCGACGGCGACGGCAAAGCCGACGGTCCTCCCGAGACGCTGCTGGCGATTAAAGCCGGGAACGAACACGAAGTTCATGCGGTGCAGAAAGGGCCCGACGGATATTGGTATGTCATCGCGGGAAACTTCGCCGGTGTGACGCTAGAGACGATCACCGCGGAGAATTCACCTGTGTCGAATCCTCAGGCCGGCGTCGTGATGCGACTCAGCCCCGACTTCAAAGAGGTCGAAGTCATCGGCGACGGGTTTCGCAACGCGTACGACTTCGCCTTCGACTCTGCCGGCGATATTTTCACCTATGACAGCGACGGCGAGCGCGACATCTCGTTGCCGTGGTATCGGCCGACGCGCGTATTTCGGGTTGCACCGGGTTCGAATGCGGGTTGGGTTTCGCAAAGCTGGAAGTGGCCCAACGATTATCTCGACATGATGCCCGTCGTCGCCAACTGCGGCCGCGGCTCGCCGACGGGCGTCGTCTGCTATCGACATCGCCAGTTTCCCGAGTCGTATCGCGATGCAATTTTCGCCCTCGATTGGACATACGGCCGCGTGCTGGTTGTCCGTCTGGACGAGAATGGCGAACCGACGTATGACGAGCCAGAGTTATTTATGTCCGCCGCCGGCGATTACGGTTTCGCCCCGACCGACGCCGAAGTCGGCCCCGACGGAAGTCTGTACGTCAGCGTCGGCGGCCGGGGATTGCGCGGTTCGGTCTATCGTGTGACCTATGAAGACGGCGATTCAACGGTCGTCGATGAGTCGACCGACGCGCTGACGCAGTGTCTCAACGCCCCGCAACCGCTGGCAAGCTGGTCGCGAGCGAGTTGGATACCGGCCGCGGAAAAGCTGGGACGGCAGCCTTTTGTACAAGCAGTACTCGATCAAAAGCGGACCACGGCCCAACGCATGCGTGCGATTGAAGTTCTCAGCGAACGGTTCGGCGGTGTCGATGAGAAGACGTTGCACGAATTAAGGGACGACGGAGATTTCCATCTCCGTGCCAGAGCGGTGAAAGCGGCGGCATACAATGTCGGTTCTGAAGTCCTTACTCCTTATCTCAGAGATGAGAATCCTCGCGTGCAACGAGCGGTGTTGGAAACCTTGTTGACGCGAACCGAGTTCGACACGAGCGAAGAATTCGCCAAAAGTCTTGCGCTCAGTCTGGATGGTTACAAGCGAACCGTTCCCCATGCCGCAGCGCGCGTGGTGGGTCGCCTGCCCACCGATATCCTCACCGCCGTCGGCACCGCTGGCGACAAACAATTGAAATTTAGTAATCTGCGGCCAATCAGGTTCATGTATGGAAAATCACGGCGAGAACCACTCGACGTGAAACTCGCGGTCGAGGCGTCGCGATTTGGTATTTCGATGCTCCGGAATGAATCGTCCGGAAATTTCAATGCAGACGCGATCCGGCTGATGCAAATTGTTTGGGGAGATATGGGACCAAAAGCGGGGCGAGCGCCGGTCTATGACGGTTACGCTCCAACGCTTGACCTCTCGCATTACAAGTCGGAACTCGGCCCCCTGAAGCGCGAATTGGCCGCGTTGTATCCGCAGACAACGTCGTCAGGTTTTCGAGCGAAAACCTCGGGTTACGAACTCGCCCGCCTGTTAGCGATGCTCGAAGTCAATGATGAAAAAACTCGCAACGCTGTGCTCGCGCGAGTTGATGAGGAGTCCGATCCCGTCGATGACATCCATTATCTCATCGTCTTCAGCCGCCTGCCGGGTGAGCGATCGGACGAACAGCGCAGCCGCACGGCGTCGGCACTCCTGGCTCTCGATCGCAAATTGAACGAGAAGAACTATCAGACCGAAAGCCATTGGGAAGACCGTGTCGGGGAGATGTATGCGCAGCTCGTCGCGTATGATCCCGCGTTGCCGGTCGCGATTTTGAAGCATCCGGAGTTCGGCCGACCGGTGCACGTGCTGCTTCTCGATCAACTTCCCGAAGAACACCTGCAAGCGGCGATCGATGCCTTCACCACGAAGATCGCGGCAGCGGACGGGGATTATCCGTGGACGACCGATGTTATCTTCCTTCTGAACGCCGCCAAAAAACCGGAAGACATCGCGCTCATCCGCGATCAATACGACGACCCGTCGCTGCAAGCGGCGATTACGATTGCGCTCGCCGAAGAACCCGAAGCGGGCGATCGCGAAAAATTTGTGAGCGGCTTGTCGTCGTGGCAATACGAGGTACTGGAAGCGAGTACGAACGCCCTGTCGACGCTGGGGGCGACGAAAGATCCCGGCGAGTTGGTCGCGCTGCTCGCCGCCGTCCGCAGGCTCGGGGCCGTCAATGCCGAGTATCCGTTACGCGAAAAACTGGCGAAACTGTTGGAAGAGTCAACCGGCATCGACGCCGGTTTCGTCTACGGCGAGGCGGGACACATCCCACAGCAGCCGGCTCTCGACCAGTGGACGGCGGAACTGACAAAGCGTTACCCGAATGAAGTCACCGCTCAACTCGGGACGTCGAAATTGGAGTTAAGCGATCTGCAAGAACGATTGACGAAAATCGATTGGAACGCCGGCGACGCCGCGCGCGGACAGGTGCTGTTCCAGAAACGGTCGTGCGGCCATTGTCACGGCGGCAGCCAGGCACTGGGGCCGAATCTCTCGGGCGTCACACGCCGGTTTTCGACGGAAGAACTTTTCACGGCGATCGTCTTCCCGAACCGCGACGTCTCGCCGCGCTATCAGGCGTCGTCGGTGATCACGAAGGAAGGAAAAGTCTACCACGGCATGATCATCTACGAATCGGTCGACGGTTTCATTCTTAGAAACGCGACGCTGCAAACGCACCGATTCAACACGAGCGACGTCGAATCGCGGACGGTCAGCAGCACGTCGATGATGCCTGCGGGTTTGCTGAAGGATCTCAGCGATGGCGATTGGGCGGATTTGTATGCGTATTTGCAGGGGTTGAAGTAGCTTGTTTTGAAGTCCTCAAATCTCCGTCGAACCATGATCCTAACGCAAAGAAAAACCCGCCAATCAACATCATGATAAAAGGGCAGTTGAATGCCAAGCCGAGATAAACCAGGACAAATAGCAGAAGGCCAACCCATTCGAATCCGGCGGGGTATTCGGTAAAACCTGTGATTTGAATCGCAGCGATGATTGTCAAGGCGAAGATAAACCAGCCGAGGCCAATCATCGCGGTCCATTTCCCAAAGTTTTTCATCGTTAAATTCCTTAGTTACTGAAAATACCACTGCAGATCCTTTTATCATGTCCGCATTCGGTTTTGAGTTGTAACAGCATTTCTTCGAAATAAGCGAATCTGATTAAAATATCTTATTGGTGTCTCTCGGGCATCGCTTTGCTGCGGAACCTCTTCGCATCGCGGCTAATCGAATATGCGAAGCTTTCTTGACGGGTTCGAGTCCCTCATATGCGCAGAATTTGGGCCGCCGTTGGGACACATCTCTTGACAACACGCCCCCGATGCTGATAATAGAGGCATCTGAGAATTGCGTTAAATTCAGGATCAACGATGTCGATCAGCCGCCACACCTTATCTTTAGCACTCCTTTTGTCCTTAAAGGACACGGGGGCAGTGTAGCGTTTTGCCTTTTTAACAGCGAATCAGTACCACCCCCGGTCATCGTTGACCTGGGGTTTTTTTGTTGGCACAGTACAGTTGAAATTGAAACGGGACCGTTAAGGAAGAGCGTTATGCCGAACGACAACATCATCATTTTCGATACCACGCTGCGCGACGGCGAGCAGTCGCCCGGGTGCAGCATGACCGCCGAGGAAAAAATGGAGGTCGCGCGGGCTTTGGTCGAACTCGGCGTCGACGTCATCGAAGCGGGGTTTCCCATCGCATCGCCCGGCGATTTCAACGCGGTTCGCGCGATCGCGAATCAATTCGGCGACCGCACCACAATTTGCGGCCTGGCCCGTTGTCGCAAGGATGACATCGACCGCGCGTGGGAGGCCCTCAAAGACGCCGAGAAGAAGCGGATTCACGTGTTTCTCGCGACGAGTGCGATTCACCGCCAATACAAGCTGAAAATGGCGAAGGAAGAAATCGTGCGCACGACGGTCGAGATGGTCAAGCGAGCCGTCGATTATTGCGACAACGTCGAATTCTCCCCGGAAGACGCCGCCCGCACGGAACTCGATTTTCTCAGTGAAGTGGTCGAGCGGGCGATTGAAGCCGGTGCGACGACGGTGAATATTCCCGATACCGTCGGCTACGCGACGCCGTCGCAGTTCAATCAGGTGATCGGCCATCTGAAACGGACCGTCTCGAACATCGATAAGGCGGTGATCAGCGCCCATTGTCACGACGACCTGGGACTCGCCGTCGCGAACAGTCTCGCCGCCGTCGAAGCGGGAGCAAGGCAGGTCGAGTGTACGATCAACGGTCTCGGCGAGCGGGCCGGCAACGCGGCTCTCGAAGAAATCGTGATGGCTCTTAAGACGCGGCAGGACTATTACGGCGTCCAGACGCGAATCAATACGCAGAAGTTGTATCCGACCAGCCGGCTGGTTTCGCAAATCACCGGCATGAAAGTGCAACGCAATAAAGCGATCGTCGGTCAGAATGCGTTCGCTCACGAGGCGGGGATCCATCAGCACGGCATGCTTCAGGAACGTTCGACGTACGAAATCATGCGGCCCGACGACGTCGGCTTCATCGGTACAAATCTCGTCCTCGGAAAACATAGCGGCCGGCATGCCTTTCGCGATCGATTGAGCGCCCTCGGTTATTCGCTCGACGACGCCACGTTTCAGACGGTCTTCGAAGATTTCATCACGCTGGCCGATAAGAAAAAAGACGTCTACGACGCCGATATCATGGCGCTGATCGACAACCGCTTGACGGACGGCGTCGATTTGTGGCAGCTCGTGAGTCTGCATATCTCCGCCGGGTCGACGGCGATTCCAACCGCCACGATCGAACTCAAAGACGAAGAGGGAAAAGTCCACTGCGATGCGGCGATCGGCGACGGCCCGATTGACGCCGTGTATTGGGCGCTCGAACGCATCACCGGTTTGTCGGCGAAGCTCGAAGATTATCAGGTGACGAGTGTCTCGCGCGGAAAGGAAGCACAGGGCGAAGTCAACCTCGAGATTTCGTCGAACGGAAAAACGTATCATGGCAAAGGGCTGAGCACCGATATCATCGAGGCAAGCGCCGTGGCCTATTTGAAAGCCCTCAACCGGCTGGCGGCCGACCAAAAGGCGAAGTCGCCGCCCAAGATCAAAGCGCAGTCCGC
The DNA here is from genome assembly GCA_040881995.1 of Planctomycetaceae bacterium. Taxonomy (GTDB): domain Bacteria; phylum Planctomycetota; class Planctomycetia; order Planctomycetales; family Planctomycetaceae; genus JAQCEJ01. The sequence goes on along the minus strand of JBBECD010000013.1, from coordinate 39,408 downwards.
CAGTTGAGATGCATCGCGATGAATTTCGATCGACGAATTTGGATGCTCTTCGCCGCCGGCGTGCTGATCTTCGGTGCGTCGTATTACAAAATGTCGAGGCAGGAACGCGAACGGCAGTCGGCCTCGCCTGACGAGTCGTCGGTTGATTCCTCAGATCGGCAAGCGACGCGCCCGGCTCCGCTGTTTGAAGCATTTAATCAAAACAACCAGATTGTCCGCGCGGGGTCGTTTATCGGCCGGCATGAGATCTGGGTCGTCTTTTTTAACGAGCCGCTGGACCGCGATCCGCTGTTTCGGTCGGTGATGCGGGTTGCAGACGCGGCACAAGCGGAGGGGATCAAGATCATCGGCATCACCCCGGCCTTGCCGCAGGTCAATCGCAAGCTTCTCAAGACGATCGATGAAACATCGATACCGATACTCACCGATCCCGAGCCGGTCTACACGTTGCACCGGCAGTGGGGACTTGTGGACGAACAGACCGGCAAGGTACGATCGGCGTTGTTCGTCATCGATCGGCTGGGAAATGTTGCATGGAATAACGGGCGGCCGGTTTCGGTTGCCGACGTCGATGAATTTCTGGGGAAATACTTGCAGCAATGACGAATGACGAAATCCCAATGACGAACCTTGAAAACGATGATCGCTCCCATGAAAAAGCCGCGGCGCGTTCGAATGCCGGAAAACACGTGGTGATGGCGATGTTCACGTTCGCGGGCGTGCTGGTGGCGTCGATGTTCGCGTACTGGCACTTTCACACGGTGAAGTTTCGACCGTTTCAAGAGGCAATCGCTCGCGAGTTTCCCGGTTCGAAACCGCGGGTGGATGGGGGAAAACGCAAACTGCACGTCGAGTCGCTGCCGCGCGTGTTGCGCGTGGTGATGAAAATCGATTTCGACGTCGACGAGTCGCCGGATAAAGCCGAACGGCATCTCGAGCAGGTTCGCCATCTTGCCGAGAAATACGTCGAGGTCGACACGTTCGACGAGTTGGAGTTGCACCTCTATCAGCCCCGGCCCGAAAAGGAACTCAAGCAGTGGGAACTCACGCTCCCAATCCGATCTCCCGCAGGGCCGAGCGAATCTGCGGATCGTCCAGCAGCCGGCGAAACTCCCGAACCGCCGGCCGCTCAAGGCGAGACTGCGGAACGATAAAATCGTATTGTTCGTCCTGCACCGGGATGAAATCGAGATGATACCGGCTCGCGACCGGCGCGATCGTCAATCCCCAATCGGCCCGCCCCTGCTCCACCGCGGCGGCGACGGCGTTGTGCGACTTCGCCTGTACGGTGTAACCGGGCGGCTTTTTTCCTTTGAGCCGGCGGTCGATCAAAATTCTCGTTCCGCTCCCGGCGTTGCGATTGATCATCGTGCAATCGGCGAACGTCTCGATATGCTCGAAGATCTCGTCGACGGATTTGCCGGCGAACCGCTCGTCACCTTCGCGGTAGACGATGCCTTGTAACCGCTGATATCCCGAAATCAATTCCAGACCCGGCGTCAGAAAGGGTTTGTTGTAGAGACCCGTCGCGGGATCCATCAGATGCACGCCGGCGACGTCGCATTCGCCGCGCTGGGCGGCGGTCAGTCCCCCCGTGCTGCCGACCGCCATGAATTTCGAGGTGATGCCTTGTTGATGCAACCGGCTCAAAATCATATCGAGTCCGATGCAGTGGCTGCCGATCACAACCAGATCGGCCGGGTGCAGTTGCTTGCCGAGCAGTTGCACGTCGACCGATGCACCCGCTTCGAGCTGTTCGGTTTGCGCGGGGATGGTGATGAAACCGTCGGCGAGCGAGAAGGTCGTCACCGCGCCCGACCCCTTGCCCATTGGATACGCCGTGTAACCGTGGTCGTTTTGAATCAGCCCGACGAGCAGGTATTCGGTGCGCCCGCGATCGGAGTGAACGCGGATCGGGATTTCCGCCGCGATCGTTTCGCGCTGTTCGGCGGGAATGCCCGCATAGGCACGAATCACCGGTGCGACGAATTCGTGAAACGTGAAAATCGCCGACGTCGGAAACCCCGGCAACACGACGACCGGTTTGCCGTCGGCGACGGCGAGACAGATCGGTTTTCCCGGTTTGAGCGCAACGCCGTGCGCGACGATTCCGGGTGAACCGAGCGAACTGACAGCGCGATACGACAAATCCCCTGCCCCTTTGGAGGTTCCGCCGGAGAGCAATATCACGTCGGCCGTCATCGCCTGTTGCAAGGCGTGCGATAAACGCGCTTCATCATCGGGAATCACGCCGAGCGGCAGCGGTTCGCCGCCGAGTTCGGTCACGGCGGCGGCGAGCAATGAGGCGTTGGAATCGTAAATCGTTCCCGGCCGCAGCGGTTCGCCGGGGGGGACGATTTCATTGCCCGTCGAAATGATGGCGACACGCGGCTTGCGATAGACCGAGACCCGCACGATGCCGAGCGCCGCGAGCACCCCGATTTCGCGGGATGTCAACAATTGGCCGCGGCGGATGACGGTCTCGCCGTTGGCAATATCGGTTCCGGCGAACGTGACATTCTGCCCCGGCGTGACCGCTTTGTGAATTTCGATCCGGCGATCGACGAGATCGGTCTCTTCGATCATGATGACGGCGTCGGCGCCGCGGGGAATGATGGCGCCGGTGGCGACGGGGGTCGCGGTTCCCGAGACGATCGTCACTTGCGGGATTTGTCCGGGCGTGAGATTCTCGTCGTTGAGCGCGACCAGCCGCGGCGTTTCTTCCGCGGCGGAGTAAGTGTCGGTCGCCTGCACCGCGAAGCCGTCGACGTTCGAGCGATCGAACGCGGGAACGTCGATGTGCGAGAGAACGTCTTGCGAGAGAACGCGGCCTAATGCCGCATCGAGAGCGACGCGCTCTTCGCCGAGCGGCGTCATCGACAGATGCCGTTGAAACCGCCGCGTCGCTTCCTCTTTGCTGATGACGTCGAGAAACTGTTCCTGCCGCAAACCCGCGGGAGCAGTGTTTGAATTATCCGGACGATCGGTCATGATCTCTTCCTCCCTCACCCGCCGGGAGAGGGCCGGGGTGAGGGTGCCTTTTTTCAGTGGCGTTTTATGATAATCGTCGAAGCGCTCCGCTGCGGAAACCCTTCGCGTCGCGGCTAAACTTCAATTTGACTTTGGGGATCGTATGAGTGCATGTCATCGTACAAAAAAACCGTGATGTTTGCCCCGACCGGATAACCTTCCAAATCCTGCGGGACGATGACGAATCCGTCGGCCCGCGTGGTCGATGACAAAATCGCCGCGCCGCTGATGGCCAATGGTTCCACACCGGCGGCGTCCATCTTGACGCGGCAATAATCGACGCGGCCGATCGCCGAGGCGATTTTGCGGGATAGTGGTCGTTGAACGGTGCGATACGGCCAATCCGCCGAGCGTCCGCCGAGTCGGCGAATGGCTCGTCCCGCAAAAAAATCGTACGCGCACAAACACGAGACGGGATTCCCCGGCAGCAGAAAGACCAGCTTCTCACCGACGCGGCCGATGCCGGCCGGACTCGACGGCCGCATGGCGACGCCGTGGATCGGCAAGTCCCCTTCTTCGGCAACGATCGAGGGCGCAAAATCTTCCTTGCCGACACTCGATCCGCCGGAGATGAGCACGACCTCCGCTCCTGCTTCCGTGAGTGAGTTTCGCAGTTGTTCTTTGTCATCTCCCACGAACAGGGTCGATTCCACAATGCCCCGATCGCGGTGCACCAACGCCGCGAGCATGCTGGAATTCGCCTCGTAAATCTGATGCGGCCCGAGCGGTTGTCCCGGCGCGACCAGTTCGCTGCCGGTGATGAAAATGCGGACGCGCGGCTGTCGCGCGACGTTCACCTCAGCAATGCCGAGTGACGACATCAACCCGAGATCCTGCGGACGGAGAGACCGGCCCGACTTCCAGACCGTCGAACCGGTGACGACGTCTTCACCGCGGCGGCTGACGTTTTTTCCCGTCGGAACCGCGGCGTTGCAGATCAGTGTTTTCTCTTTTTCCTCGGCGAACTCCGCCGGCAAGACGGCGTCGGCACCGCGCGGGATCGGGGCGCCGGTCATGATGCGAACGGCTGTGCCCGTCGTCACTTCGCCGGAGAATTCGCGCCCCGGCAGCGATTCGCCGATGATCTTCAAGGGGAGCGGATTGTACGGGCCGGCTCCTTCGGTCTCTTCGCCGCGGAGGGCGTAACCATCCATCGCCGAGCGATCGAAGCCGGGGACGTCCATCGGCGAGATGATGTCCTGCGCGAGAATGCGGCCAAACGCCGACGCGACGGCGATGCGTTCCTCACCGCAGCGGGACGCCTGATCGTCGACCCAGCGCACCGCGTCCGCGACCAGCGTGCGGCTGGCGAAGCCTTTCATGCGGACTTCAAAAGGGGAGCGACTCGGCGAATTCATGCGTTTGTCTCGACGTTTTTGCGCGGCGGTCTGTCGCGATGAGATTTTATGACGCCGCGTGACCGGCGATCCGCAGCACCGCCTTGTAGTCTTCGGGCGAATTGACATTCTTCAATGAGTGTAACTCGGGGTCAATCGAGAGCAATTCTTCGACCGAAACGGGGCGGGAGTAGGACGCCTCGATGAGAAACAGAGGCCGCATGCGGTCGGCGTCGATCAACTCGCGAATCTTCGACACGAGCGTCTTGCGATAAACGCCCGCGAGCGGATGATAGAATTTTTCTTCCCGCGGCACGGCCAAATCGAATTCGCCGAGATGGCTGACCATCGCCATGATGAATTCCGGTTTGAGCAAGGGAACGTCGCATGACGAAATGTACGCCGCTTCGGTTCCCTCCGGTAACGCCGAGAGACCGTGCAGCATGCCGTTCAGCGGCCCCCAATGCGGAAATCGATCGTGCGCGAGGATCACATCCGCCGGCAACTCGGGGAGTTCCTGATCGGGCGCGGCGACGACGACGATCGGTGAGACGACCATCGACAAAATGCGGACGATCCGCGGCAGCATCAATTCGTCGCCGAACGGGAGCAAACATTTGGGCGTTCCCATGCGGCTGCTCTTTCCGCCGCAGAGGATGACGCCGCCGATGGCTTGACGGGCAAGCAACGGCTGATGTTTGTGGGGACCATTCATATGATTATTGTAGCCAGACCAGAGGAATTTCACCGCACGGCGGATTGGCGGGAGATATTTTTTGTCAGGACAATACCGCAAACTGTCGGAGTAGAGGCTGTAGCCTGCCACCGACAGCCTAAAGGATATTCCGACACCTCGCACCGGATGGCCGATGAGATGACGAGAATCGATTCATCATTGTCGCGGCAACGCGATGATTCTACACTGCTTATCATGAGCGACGACAAATCATTGGATGTTGAACGAGACGAGAACGGCGAAGCGTGGTATCGCGACGGGCTGTGCTTTTCGTGTACGCAATGCGGCAATTGCTGTACGGGAGCACCCGGCGTGGTCTGGGTGAGCGACGAGGAGCTCCGCCGCATCGCCGAGTTTTTGAAAATCAGCATCGGCGAACTGCGCGTGCATCACACCCGGCTGGTGGGTCGCCGTGTCTCCTTAACCGAATACGGCAACGGCGATTGCACGTTTTTCGATCCGCAGACGCGCGGCTGCAAGATTTATCCGGTCCGGCCGACGCAGTGTCAGACGTGGCCGTTCTGGCCGTCGAATATCGCTTCAGTCGAAGATTGGGAAGAGGTGAAAGCGGTCTGTCCCGGCAGCGGCCAGGGAAACTTTTATCCGCTGGAACAAATCGAAGCCCAAGCCCGCCGCATGGACGTTTAAATCATATCCAGCAGAGATTGGCCACATTGGTCGTGAAAAATTTCCGCGCGAGGCTATTTGGCTGTAAGATGTTTTGTGTCAATGGTTTTTGCCACTCGTTCTGATATTCCGAACAGGCAAATGAGTTAAAATATTCCGATTTCATTGATTTTAACGGCCAAGAGTGCCGATAAGTGAGATAGCGGCGACCGTATTCCCGGTTGTGCCGCGACTTGGAAATCGCAAAAATTTGGAAACTCTGATCTAACTTTAGACGAATCGACTTGACACTAAGTCCAAAAAGGCATTACATTTGGGGCAGGACGCATAGCTCTATGGAGGAGACATGCGGTCCGACGGCCACTCTTGCGGGAGTTTCCAGTCGTGACCAAGAAAGAAATAGTAAAAACGATTTCCGAAGAGATTGGGATGACCCAACTCAAGACCAAGGAAATTGTGCAAAAAACTTTTGATGCCATCGTTCGCACCCTCGTGGAAGAACGACGGATCGAATTGCGCAACTTCGGTGTGTTTGAAGTGAAGAAGCGTGCCGCTCGGAAGGCCCGCAATCCTCGAACCGGTGAAAGAGTCGACGTCGAAGCCAAATTCGTCGTCACTTTCAAACCCGGTAAGGAGATGGAAGAACAGGTTCGCCAATTGGAAATGCAGGAGAATGCCCGCATGACGCAACAGGCGCAAATCCCTGCCGCGTCTCCGGGGGCACCTCCTCCCGCCCCCTACGCCGCTCCCATGTCGTCGTCAGAAGCAAACCCGCCGCCCAACCCGTCGATGGAATAAAGTGTCGGTTAACGTTTGTCGGAGTCACGCCTTGCGGCTTGACGCCCGGCAGTTCGACACGAAAATCATACCTACAACTCCCCTCCCCGCAGCGGCCATTCGGCCGGAATCCCAATCAGCAGTCCTGTCTTTATCGCACGAGGGATCGATTGATCCGCTTCCTTCGTCTGTTTGCAGCTCGCCACCGTACATTTCATCCGATCTGTCAGGACATTGTCACAAAGCGTAATGCTCTTCCGTAAACCGGAATCGGCATCCAGTCATTAAATGATCTTAACACAACCTCTGTGCGTAGCGATTTTCCGCTGAATTTGAGGCATTTTTAAAGCACAACCGGTTGTGTTAGAGTCTCTAAGTTGCGAATCAGTTCGTCATCGATCACAGGGAAGACAGGGGACTCGATCGCTGAACGTCACAGCGTTAATCGCGAGTCCCTATCATGGAGGATGCTCATGCGTAAGGCATTGTTGTGCGGCTTGTTACTGGTGGCAACTCTCGTGAACACGGGATGCATTGTCCCCATTTATTCCTCTTCGCACGATATCCGGGCTCAACAGCTCATTTACGTGTCGGAAGGATTACGCCACATCCCCGAAATCTGGGCGCGCATCTGGGGACTCGATATGCCCGACGTCGCCACGCCTTACCGAACGCACGGCGGTGTGATTTAATCCCGAGAGATGCAACTTCCACCCCGAGCGACTCGAGTCGTCCGGGGGGAGATGCCTTTCTCATCGGGATCAATCCCACTGGCAGTTCCGTATGCGAGAAATGACGTTCCGCGCCAAGGCCTCGGGGACCGGTGCGCCGATAAACACGCTTCGTCGCGCCCTATTCCCGTTGCGAAAACGGCTTGCGCTGACGAGCCTGGGCTGCGCCCTCGCTTGCGTTCCCACGCCGAGGCCGAGCGTTTGCGTCTCGCGCCGCTGGAAAGTACCATGTCCCCCGGAGTCGTCTCACCGACACATGTCATCCTCCGGGAATGTGGTTGTGCCCGAATTAGCCGTTGAATTGAATCGTTTGAAGCTGAAGAACCCGATTCTCGTGGCGTCGGGCACCTTTGGTTACGCCCGCGAAATGCAGGCTTTTACCGAATTCGCGAAATTGGGGGGCATCGTTCCTAAAACGGTCACGCCGTTGCCGCGGCCGGGCAATCCGCCTCCCCGAACCGTCGAAACCTCGGCGGGACTGCTCAACTCAATCGGCCTCGATAACGACGGCCTCGACGTGTTTCTCGAAAAGCACGTCGATTATCTATGCGGTTTGGGCACCGCCCTCATCGTCAACATCGCGGCGAAGAACATCGACGAATACCGAGCGATGGCCGAGCGTCTGGCGCACGAATCGCGAATCGCCGCCATCGAATTGAACGTCTCGTGTCCCAACGTCAGCGGCGGCGTGGATATGGGAACCGAACCGAAGTTGACCGAAGCGGTCGTCAAAGCCGTCCGCGCGGCATGTCCGCACCCGATCATTGCCAAGCTGACGCCGAACGTGACGAGCGTGCCGACCATCGCGGCGGCGGCCGCTGCCGGCGGTGCCGATGCGGTGTCGCTGATCAATACGGTGCGGGGGATGGCCGTCGACTGGCGACGCCGTAAGCCGGTGCTGGGCGGAATCCTCGGCGGGCTGAGCGGTCCAGCGATCAAACCGATTGCTCTCCGCATCGTGTTTCAGGTGGCCCGCGCGGTTGACATTCCGATCATCGGCATCGGAGGCATTCAATCGATCGACGATGTGATGGAATTTCTCGTCGTCGGGGCTTCCGCAGTACAAATCGGCACGGCGAATTTCTACAATCCAACATTGGCGACGCAACTGGTCGCCGAACTCGATCGATGTCTCGAGGCCGAAGGGTGTCAGCGAGTGCAGGAGATCATAGGAACGCTTCAGGCCGATGCGAAAGTGCCAAGTTGCATCCGCTGAGACGAAGTTGACGCCGTGAAACGGACGCTCGGGCGCCACTGTCTATGCCAGTGCCGATTGTGAAAAGACGAAGACACACTGATAATCGATGTACCAGAGGAGATGAGAGCATGCGCGTCCTGTCCGGAATACAACCGACCGGCCGCTTCCATTGGGGTAACTACTTTGGGGCCATCCGTCAGTACATCGCGCTGCAGGAGCACGACCAGGCGTTTTATTTCATCGCCGACTTGCATGCTCTCACTACGGTGAGAGATGCCGGCCTGCTGGAAGATTACACGCTCGAAGCGGCGATCGATCTCCTCGCGCTCGGTTTGAACCCCGATCACGCGACGTTGTTCCGGCAGTCGGACATTCCCGAGGTGACCGAACTGACGTGGATTTTGCTCACCGCCACGCCGATGTCGCTGCTCGAAAAATGTCACGCCTACAAAGACAAACTCGCGAAAGGTCTCCCCGCCGACGCCGGTTTGTTTACGTATCCGGTGTTAATGGCCGCCGACATTCTGCTCTACGACAGTCACATCGTGCCGGTCGGTCACGATCAGGTGCAGCACGTCGAAGTCACCCGCGACGTCGCGCAGAAAATCAATCAGCACTACGGCGACGTGCTCGTCCTCCCCGAAGCCCGCGTGCTCGACGACACCGCCAAAGTCCCCGGGATCGACGGCGAAAAGATGTCGAAGAGTTACGGCAACGTCATCGAGATTTTCGAAGCCGCCAAGCCGATGCGCAAGAAAATTATGTCGATCAAAACCGACTCGCAGCCGGTGGAAGCGGCAAAAAATCCCGAAACGTGCAACGTCTTCCAGATGTATCGCCTGTTCGCCAGTGCCGATGAGCAGATCGAACTCGCTCAGCGGTATCGAGCCGGCGGCATGGGTTACGGCGAAGCGAAACAGTTGTTGTACGACGCCGCGTGGAAGTATTTCGAGGCCGCTCGCGATCGGAGAGCGGGACTGGTCAAGGACAGGCAGACCGTACGCGATATTCTGAAAACCGGCGCCCAGCGGGCGCGGCTTAAGGGGCAGGAAGTGCTCGACCGCGTTCGCACCGCCTGCGGGTTGGGGAAGAAAATTGTCTGACGGCCAAACCGATGCCGCACCGACCGGCGCCGTATCGAACGAGGCCGCACGGAGCAAGTTGGCCGGCGTCGAGTGGCTGGTCTCGTCGGCGATCGCGGCGACCGTCATCGGCATCGTTGCAATGCATCTCCCGCCGCGCGTGAAGCTGCTCGGTTTGTTCGCGGTGATGGTCGGCCTGCTCGCCGGGGGATCGCTCAAGTTTCTGATGCGCCTGTGGGGGCTTCGACCGCACAAATTCGGGACCGGTATCGCAACGGTGTTGCTGCTTGCCTTGCAGGCCGGCATCGGTTACGGCACGTGGTCGCGGCAGGCGGCGGTGCTCGACAAGCAGAACGCCGCCCATCCCATCTTGCAGCAGATGGCAATGCAGAAGCTGAAGTTGTCGCAAACAAAAACCGAGGAGGGATCGCAGGAGAGGAAACACCAGCAGGAAATGATACAATCGATCGAAAATAACGAGCGGCTGTTGCTCGACGAACTGGAGTACGAACGAAGTTTCGGCCGGTATCTGCAAAAGCGGCTCTCGGCGGTCGGCATGTTTTCGGCACCGTGGCCGGCAGTCGTCTGGAGCATGGAAATTCTCGCCGGCGCCGGGGCCGGGGTGTGGTTGTTTTGCCGGCCGGCAATAACGGATAAAGGGCGAATGCAGTGATTGTCGGCATCGGGACGGACATCGTGGAGATCGTGCGGATCGGCAAAATGATCGAGCGGCATGGCGATCTGTTTCTCAACCGCGTCTTCACGGCCGAGGAAGTCCGTTACTGCCAGCGTCGCAAGAACAGTTTTCAACATTACGCCGGCCGCTGGGCCGCCAAGGAAGCGGTGATGAAAACCTTCGGCACCGGTTTCACGCGCGGGATTCACTGGCAGGACATCGAAGTCGTCTCGAAGCGCAGCGGCGAACCGGTTATCCGCATTCACGGCGGGGCGCAAGACCTCGCTCAGAAATTGCGAATCGACAAAGTGTTGATCACGATCTCGCATTGCCGGGCGTACGCGACGGCGACGGCGATCGCTTTTCGGAGTTCGGATGCGAAGGACTCGGTGGTTCAGGCCAAGAACGAATCGACCAACAGCGATCTTGGTGAGGAGACCAACTCAGAATGAATCGCGAGCCCAACCCGACGTTGTCTTCAGGAAAGGCCGACCGTTCGCGCATGTTGCGGCTTCGGCTGTTGATTCTTGGCATGGTTTTGCTGGCACCGATCAGCGCCTATCTGACGCGCGTCATGTCGGCCATCAATACCACGCTCGCTCGCGAATACGGCATCAACGATATCGCCATGGGTTCGATACTGGCGGCATTCAACGTCGGCTATCTGATTTTTCAAGTCCCTGGCGGCTGGCTGGCGCAGCGATTTAGCGTTCGGCGGGTTTTTCCGTTCATGGCCGTCTGCTGGTCGTTGAGCGCGATCTGGTTCAGCATGTCGAGAACCAGCGACAGTTTTTATGCCGCACGCGTGGCTTTAGGTTTGTCGCAGGCAGGAATGGTCCCGTGCTGCGCTCTCGTGATATCGTCGTGGGTGGGCGAACGTTTTCGCGGCATTTATAGTTCGATGATCGGAATCTCGATGCAGATCGGCGGCGTCATTGCGACGTCGCTCACCGGACATTTGGTACTCGGCACGTTCACCGAACCGCCGTCGCCGATGGCTTGGTCCGATGTTTATTTCATATATGCCTTCACCGGTATCATCTTTGCAATCGGCTTTTATTGGATCTACCGCGATCATCCGCTTTCACATCCGTGGTTGCGGTCGACGTCGGAAAAGAAGATCGATTCAATTTCGCGCCATGACAATGAACGAACCGCGCCGAACGCGACATCAGTAAAAGAGAACGCCAATGACGATCCTTCCCCTGCGGTTTCAATAGGCCCGAGGTCGTACACCGCGTGGGAGGTCGTCGTCTTCACGGTCTTCAGCGCATCGATGTGGTTAATTTGCCTTCAGGGTTTCTTTCGCGCATTTGCTTACGAATTCTTCACCACTTGGTTCACGGCTTACTTGGAGCAAGCACGCGGCATGAACCTCGAGGATGCCGGAAATTGGGCGTCGCTGCCGATTATTGCTTTTGGTGCCGGACCGGTCATTGGTGGTTTTGGTTTGGATTTGTTGTACCGATGGACTGAAAACAAATGGATCAGCCGCAGTCTGACTGCGGTGGTGTCGTTGGGGTTGTGTGCGATTTTCACGGGTATTGCCGCATTCGTCGAAGACACTCGTTGGGCGATCCTGTTCATTTCGTTGGGGGCGTTTCTGGCGAGCATCGCTGGTCCCTGCACTTGGGTTGCGTGCCTGGATATCTGTGGCAAGCGCTCGGCGGTGATTTTCGGCATTATGAACTCGATCGGCGCCGTTGGCGCCTGGTTGTCCCCGAAGGTTTTTGGTTATCTTTTCAACTTTGTCAAAACGAATAACGCCGATTGGAATTATGTGCTATACCTGCTCGCGGCCGTCAACTTCGCGGGAGCTCTGAGCTGGATTTTTCTCAATCCCAATCGGCCCATCGTCGCCGAAGATGAAGTAGTGGTTGTCTGACGCCGTATGCATTGGATGATTGAGCGAGATGCAATCGCACATATGTAACATAAAACAGAACAGGAATTATTGGAGACAACATGCTGGTCGATACGCATACCAATTTGATGTGGTACCCGGATCATTATTCGGAAGAATTCGTCAAGTTCGCGTGGGAGGCCAAGAAGGCCAAGATGCGGATGACGCCCGACGTCTATTTCGCCACCGAATCGAAACACAATTTCGATTCCAACCCCAAGCAGTTGCTCGAAGCGACGAAAAATTGCGATAAGACGATCGTCTTCGGCATCAAGGCCCCCTACTGCGGCATCAACGCCGATCAGGAATTGGTCGCGAAGTTTGCGAAAGAGCATTCCGATCGATTTCAAGGCTGGTGCTCGGTCGATCCCAACGATCCCGATTGCGTCGCGCAGCTCCGCTATTATGTGAATGATCTGGGTCTCAAAGGACTAAAAATCTCGCCGATTTACCAGAACTGGAATCCGCAGGATCCGCGGCATCTCCCGCTCTTCCGCGAGGCGGAGAAGCTCGACATTCCGATCAACATTCATCAGGGGACGTCGTTCGTCCGGCCGGGGCCGCTGAAATATTCGAACCCGATAGCGCTCGAAGACATCGCCATCGCCTGTCCCGGCTTGCGGATCATCATCTCGCACATGGGGCATCCGTGGGAGACCGAGTGCATCGTCTTCATCCGCAAGCACCCGAACTTGTACGCCAACGTCTCGGCGTTGCATTACCGCCCCTGGCGTCACTGGCAGGCGTTCATCACCGCTCTCGAATACGGCGTCGAACACAAACTGATCTTCGGTTCCGACTTCCCCTCGGCGACCCCCGAACAAGTCATCTCGGGGCTGCACAAAGTCAACGACATCGTCGAGGGAACCAAGTTCCCGCGCTTCCCCGAAGAGGCGATTCACAAGATCATCTACGAGAATTGGAAGCACGTCATTCAGTTCTGAATGTCGAATGCCGAAGCACGAATGTCGAATCAAATCCGAATGACGAATGTCCAAATGACGAAAAGGGCCGCTCATCGTCACACATTTCGGGTTTCTTCATTCGAGCTTCGACATTGATTCGACATTCGGATTTCGACATTTATCATTAATGCCCACACCGCGTCTGCCACAGGAAAAATGCTCAATGAAAATAGCCCACGTCGAAACCATCCCCGTGCTCGTCCCTCTCAAGCAGGGATTGACGACGAAAACGGCGCATGGCGAACACGTCGTCTCGCCGTATGTCATCGTTCGACTGAAAACCGACGACGGCCTCGTGGGCGTCGGCGAAGCGACGCTCGCCGCGCGGTGGAGCGGGGAGACGAGTCAAGGCTGCCGGGCGGTTGTCGAAGGTTTGATGGCCCCGCTGTTGATCGGACAAAATCCGCTGGACTTCAACCGCTTGCGACATGCGATCGAACGCTGCTGCGTGCAGAATCCCTTCACCAAAGCCGCCGTCGAAATGGCGCTCTGGGATCTTTGCGGCAAAGCGCTGGGCGTGCCGGTATATCAACTGCTGGGGGGCAAAGTGCGGGATGAAATCCCCATCAAAATGGTCGTCGGCGCGTTCCCCGTCCCCAAGGCTCTCGAATTGGCGAAACAGTTTCTCGATTGGGGCGTCAAATGCCTCAAGGTGAAAGTCGGGACCGAGCCGACGGGGGATCTCGAGCGAGTTAAAGCCGTCCGCGAACTCGCAGGGCCGAACATTCCGATCGGCGTCGACGTGAACTGCGGCTGGGATTTGCCGACAGCGCGGAACATGCTCGATCGCCTCGCCGAGCTGGATGTTTTTTTCGTCGAACAGCCGATTCCTCAGACCGACGTGCACGCGATGGCGGAATTGCGGCGGATGAGCCGCATCCCATTGATGGCCGACGAGAGCATCTTCACCCTCAACGATGCCTGGCAACTGACGCGCGCAGGGGCCGTCGATATTTTGAGCGTTTATCCCGGCAAACATGGCGGCATCGCGGCGACGCTGGAGATCGCCGCCGTGGCGAAGTCCGCGGGCATCTGCTGTTCGATCGGCAGCAATCTGGAACTCGGCGTGGGAACCGCGGCGATGCTGCACGTCGCTGCCGCGTCGAAGACGATCGACAGCGAGAAGTACCCGGCCGATTTGATCGGGCCGCTGTACCACGAAGTCGATTTACTGACGAAGCCGTTGAGCCTGGGCCCCGCCGCCGCCCGCGTTCCGGAAGGCCCGGGACTGGGTGTGGAACTCGATGAGGATCAACTCAAGCAGTACGCCGATGCATCGACGAGGGCACAAGAACTCGGTTAGCCGCGACGTGGGGGCTTTGCGCAGTGGAGCGTTTCATGTGCAATCGACGAAGCGGAGCTTCGAAGACGTGCGTTCCCAAGCGGAGTATTCATGAACTAACGTTCGCCCAGAACGACGAAAATTGGCCGTTTGGCTCACCTTTTGTATACGGAAACGGCCTATTTTCGTTGGAGCATGGGAACGAGGGTAGAGAATGACAGCAGGCTGAAGCCTGTACTCCAACATTCTGGCCCTGGACTCTGGACCCTCGACTATCTCACCGCTGATAGGCGGGGAGATAATGCATATAGATTTCGAGAATCAGCGAGGCCATGGCGGTCCAGTAGATGCGGTTGTCGCCGACGACGTTCGATTGTTCGGACGTGCCCGCGGGGACTTCCCAACTGCCGTCGACGTGCTGGTGTTCGAGCAAGAGTTCGCGGATGCGGGGATGCCAGTCGTTCCACCACTTTCCCCCCGCCTGATACTGCGCCTGAATGGCATAGTAATGAAAGTAGTAAAAATACTGCACGCCGTTGTTCGACCACTCGACGGGAATCGCCGAGAGATACGTCAGCCCTTTATCGACCGCGGGGTCGGCGTATTCGCCGAGCAGTTGCAGCGAGACGACACCTGCCGCCGAGGTTTGCGGCGTCTGGGCCGGGCTTTGGTATCCGAACCCGCCGTTGACGTGGGCGCACGAGCGGACGTATTGAATCGCTTTTTCGATCGTCGTTTCGGGGACGGGAATCTCGGCGTTGTTCGCCGCCCGCAGGGCGACGATCTGCATCACGGTGACGCTTAAGTCCTGATCGTTGGGATGCGGATGATATCGCCAGCCCCCCGCCGGGGACTGCGACGAGATGATCACGGCGACCGCCTTGCGCAGCTTTTCTTCGAGGATCGGGCTGGGGTCCATGCCGTAGAGTTCGGCGCAGGCGAGCGTGCTGAGGGCATGCTCGTACATCGGCCCCGACCCGGCGGTCCGCTTCGAGATGAACACCCCCTGATCGTTCTGCGTATCGAGGAGATACTTCTGACCCTTGGCGAGCACGTCGCGATAGGGCCCGCGGCCGGGAACGTGCCCTCGTCCCAGCATCGCCAGCAGCGTGAGGGCGTTGCCGGCATTGCAGTTGTCCCACGAACCGTCGGGCCGTTGTTTGTTCGCGAGATATTCGACCGACCGATCGAGCGCCGCCGTCACACGGTCGACAACTTTCGATTCGGTGAGCGGAATCGACGACTCCACCGGCGCAGCGGATTCCGCCTGAGGCGCCTCTTGCGAATTGAGGCTCGGCGACGGCGATGCCGTCACGAGCAACCCGCAGAACGCGAATCCCCACGCGATGCAAATGACAGGTCGTCTTTCCTTTTGGTTTGACTCATCCTTCATCTTTCATCCCTCATCCTTTAAGAAAGTCCCATCAATCGGCGGATGCCGACGTCGACCGAGTACACGATCACCAAGAGCAGCAGCGTCAGCCAGTTGTCCCAGATGGTCGCTTCGCGGTGGATTTCGACGAGCTGCGGCTTTCCCGCCAGCAGCGGCGGCACGTCAAGCAGCTCGTTCATTCTTAAAAGTTTTCCGCCGGTCGCTTGAGCGAGATTTTCCAGGAACGGTCGATTGACATTGGGATCGCGCAGCTCGACCGCCGAGGGAATCACGCGGAGTTTCGCTTCGATGGGCTTCGCCGCCGGCGACGGTTGATACAACAACCGATGTTCGCCGACTTGCTTCGGTGCAAATCGGCCGGTGTAACGTCCCTCGCGAGCGACGTCGGGGATCAGCTCGACGGCTTCGTTCCCCTCCGGCCCCGCCGCGGTGATCTCCAACCGGGCATCGGTTCGCGGCGAGCCGTCGGCGTTGTACGCGAAGAGTTCGATCTCGGCGTCTTCTCCCGGCTGCGCACGCAGCGGCCGGACTTCGAGCGAATCGGTTTTCTTCTGATCGTGATCGTTCTTGCGGGCGACGAAGCGGATCATCTGTCCCCAGAAGCGATAAAAATAGCGGTCGCCGACATTCTGCCGCCACGACCACGTGGAGTCGGTGCCGATGAAAGCGACCTTCCCCTCTCCCACGTAATGATAGGCGATGAGAGGCATCTTGCCGAAGCGGTTTTCGACGGCGGGATTCCACGCGAGCACGGTCGCCGCCGGAGCAGCGCGTTCCGCCGCGGCTGCCCAGTAAAACGCCGGCATCCGCGTCCAGACGAACTGATTGCGCGCCGGGTCGTCGTACAGCCGCATCGCATCGTGAATCAACCCCGGCGGTGTGACCTCCACGCGAAACGGCTTGTATGCCGGCGCTTCGGTCCCCGAGGTTTTCGGTCTCAACTGCACCGGCAAAAGTTCCTGAAAATCTGTGTCGAAAGCATGCGGCATAAAATTCGGTCCCGCGGCGACGATCAAACCGAGCCCCTGATTGTGCACCGCTTCGATCAATAACCGACGCCACGATGCATTCAGCAATTCCGCCGAAACGTCGCCGAGGATGACCGTGTGATAATCGGCCAGCGAGTCGATAATCTGCTGACGTTTCGCCTGCTGTTCTTCCGAGGGAAGCCGGCGCCATTCGGCTTCGAGCAGGACGTCGACGTCGTTCGTCTTCGCACCGGCGAGACCGTGATCGCGCTTGACGGCGTTTTTGAGAAAGCGGAAATCCCAGCGCGGCAGTCCGTCGACGATCAAGAGTTTCAACTTGTCCTCGCTGACGCGGACGATGGCGACGTCGGCGTTGTTCGTGCGAAGCGCTTCGGGTTCTTCGGGGAACGATGGCATGACGACGGTCAGGTATCGCAGTCCCGGTTCGGTCGCGACGAAGTTCAGTTCGAGCTGCTGCTGTTCGGCACTGGTGAGCGTGAGTTCCTTCGCGTCGAGCGTTTTTTCTCCCTCGCGCAGTTCGACGGTGATCGGCCGCCCGTCGAACCCCTGCGATTCGAGCGTGACCGCGACGCGCACGGTGTCGCCGACGGTGACCTGCCCCGACGTGTAGATATCGACGATGGAGAGATCCTGCAGGCGTTTGCGGCTGCCGATGAGCACCGGAAACAGCGGCGTTTTCGCCCCGTTGGCAGCGGCGATCGATTCACTGGGCGAAAGCCCACCGGTGTTTTGTCCGTCGCTGAAGAGGACCATCGCCGCGACCGTTTGCCCCGCGGCATCTTCGAGCACGTGATAGATCGCCGTGCCGATGTGCGTCGCCGGTCCCTCGGCGGAGACGCCAGACGTGCTGTTGAATTCAGCAAACGGATCGCTCAGTGGTTCGGTCTCTCGCGCGACGGAAAAGTAGCGGACGTCAAACCGATCGCCCAGTTCCTTCAGCCAATCCGGCCGTGCCGACTGAAAAATCGCATGCGCCAAATCGGCGCGGTTCTTGTCGTTGATTGTTTTTTTCGTCGTTTCATCGAACGGCGGGGCGACGTCGAGACCGATTCCCGCCGCGGCTTCGGCAAATTCTTCGTCGCTCTCGAACGGTCCCGCGGGGAGGTTCATACTCTGCGAGCGGTCGAACAGAACGGCGACGATCGGTTTGCGTTCGTACTGGTGGTCGATTCGCAGATACGGGCCGGCGAGAATGCCGACGAGCATCAGCAATGTCAGCACGCGGGTGACGGTCAGCGTCTTTTGCCATTTCGACGCGACGGTCGGGAGATTCACCAACTGCCGGCGATAGATGAAATACGCCGCCGGGCCGACGAGCGCCAGCCCGAGCCACAAAACGGCCGGCCGTTGCCAGACGAGTTCGGCCCGTTCGAGATGCGTCAGCACGTCGGGCGAGACGCCGATCAATTTGAGAAACCAGGACCACATAGGGGGACGTCAATTTCGTGTCGAATTGTCTTCGTCGGAGTACAGGCTTCAGCCCGCGTTATCTTTTTCGGCCCGTCACGGTGATCCCGCTTTCACTTTCGTCAATTGTTCGAAATAATCGCGGATGTATTCGCGATAACCTTCGGGGCCGTCTTCGCGGAGTCCCTGCAAGATTTCTTCCCGTTGCGAGGGCTGCATATTGAGGATCACTTTTCGCGATGCCGGGTCGAGGTTCAGCAGTTCGATTCGCAGCATTTGTTCGCCGGGGAGCGTTCCCAGCAAATTGCCGACCGGATTCTCGGAGGGCTGCGGCTCCGATGCGGTCGGGGGCTGCTGACTTTTTTGCTGTTGTTTCCGTTCCGTCCGCCTGCCGCGTTCCGCCATGGCCATGGCCTGCTTCATCGTCTGCGACTTCAGCATTGCGGCGAGTTGCTGTGCCTGTTCGGCGGTCAGTTTGGGCAATAGCTCGTCGAGCGGGATTTCCATTTCGGTCGCCGGCGCTTCGGTTTCCGGCGGACTCGCGGCGTCTGCCGGTTCTTGAGCGGACGCCTCTGCGGTTTCGGCCTGCTGCATCGCTTTGGTGAGTTGCCGTTCGAGTTCGCGAAGAAGCCCGTCGATCGTCAGTTCGTCGCTGCCGAGACTTTGTTCGGCCTCGCTCAAGGCTTTGGCCTGACGGCGCTGTTGTCGTCCCAGTTCCATCCGCATCGCGGCGGCGGCTTGTGCTTCGCTTTCCGGCTTTTCTTCCGACGGAGGCGGATCGTTTTTGCTCTTTCCCTTTGAAGCCGGCATCGGTTTTTCGGTGAACTTCGGATCGACTTGCGGCTTGGGCCCGCCGAGCGCGGGTTGGAACATCGGTTCGTCATTCTGCTTGTCCGTCGGTTTCGTCTGTTCGTCGGGCGACATTTCGGGATCTTCGCTTTCATCCGCGGCGTCTGCATCCTGCTGTTGCTGCTTGAGCTTGCGGTATTCTTCGGTGTTCAGAAGTTGCTGGGCGTCGGCGAGGCTGTCGTCGATTTCGACGTCGAGGTCGTCTTGTTTTTCGGCCACGTCTTCGACGAGCAAATCGGGAACGTCGGGGGTGATCTCCATCAGCTCTTCCTGATCTTGCAGCAAGTCCTGCATCGCGGCCCGCATTTCGGCGATTTTCTCCTTGAGGCCGGCGAGTTCGTCGGCGGAAAGCTGTGCATTTTGCCGCGTCAGTTCGCGTTGGAATTGCTCCATCGCGGCTTGAATATCGTCTTTGCTCTGCTGCTGAGCCGCGGCGATCGCGTCCATGCGATCTTGCAGGGCATCGAGATTGCGGGCGACGGTCTCCCCTTGTTCGGTGAGTTGTGCGAGTTGTGGATTGGTTTTATCGGGTTTGGTATTTTCTTGCAGTTGCGCATGCAAGTCGGTGAGCGGTTGGACCGCCAGGTCGTGGAACGAATCGGCGACGCGCTGCATTTCCTGTTGCAGTTCCGGCGGCACGAGTTGCTGCTGATTCAATTCTTGTGCGATCGCTTTTGCGGCGTTTTCAAGTTGCTGAGCGGCTTGCACATTTTGTTGTTCCCTTTGATTGATGCTCGCCAGTTCGGACTTCATCTCGGCGAGCTGCTGCTTCGTTGGCTCGTCGAGCGTCGGTGGCTCGGGCATGGGAGGTTTTTCAGCCGGCGGATTTTCTTTCGCCTGTTGCAGGGCGGCCTGTTCCGCCTGTTTTTGGGCTTCTTTCGCGGCAGCTTCAAGTTTTTCGGAAAGCGGCTCGTATTTCGCTTCGAGTTTTTCCATTTCCTGCTGCACGGCGGCCTGATCGGTAATCAACTTGGCCAATTGCTGACGGAAGTTTTCTTCGTTCTTCTCGACGTTGGCGAGTTGTTGATCGGCGGCCTGCGGATCCTGTTTAATGCGAATGATGAAATCTTGCGTCTGTGCACTTTGACCCTTGCGGTCGCGGGCTTCCACGCGGTATTTGAGGACGTCCCCTTCTTTGAGTTTCTCGACGACGAGGTCGAGCACGACGATCGTCGTATCTGCCTTCTGCAGCGACTCGTAATGTTTAACCGGCCGGCCGTGGAATCCGCCGGTCTCACCGACTTGCACGGCGAGCACCAGGTCGGCGAGACCGAAGTCATCAAACGCGGCGATCGACAGCGGAATTTTTTGCGGCGCGCTCAAAATCAAATCGACGCCCGGCCGCTCGACGACCACTTGGGGAGGGCGATCGGGAATCGCCGTCAATTTCGCTTCTTTCATTCTTGGATTCGGTGCGCCGAGTTCGTTCCGCAGTTCGACGCGATACCAGCCATCTTGCCGCAGCGGGAATGTGCCGCTCCAGAGTTGCAGCGGTTTGTTCGCGGTTGAGTCTTTTGAATTGGTCGGCGAAGCGTCCCCGACCGGTCCGGCGAATTGCATCGGTATTGTTTCGGTGACGACGAGTTCGTCGACCTGCTTGACCGATGGCGGGACGGTGCCGGCGTTTCCCCACCACGTCGATCCGCCGAATTGCGAGAAGCTGACGCCGTGCAGAGAATGCCCTTCGAGGCCGAGCAGCGACGCGGGAATTTCCAGCCGCACCCATTTTCCCATTTCGGGGAGTTCTCCCGCGTTGAATCGGTTGACGGTTTCAAGCTGTCCCATGGTAAACACGTCTTTTCCCCAAAAGGCGCGGTGTTCCCACGACAGACCGTCGTGGTACTGCAACATGATCGCTAAAGGAGGTTGTTCGCGGTCGAGAAAAACATCGGCGAACAGCACTTCGCCCGGCTTCACGCGGAAGCCGACGGGGGCGTTGACGAACTGATGAAAGGTCAGTCCTTCCGCCGCGGCATGACGATGCGCGACGCGCCCCTGATGATCGGGGAGCCATTCCCACGTTCCCTCGGGGAGGGCTGCATCGGGAATCTGCGTGGCGATCCACGTTCGCTCGGGACGATGTACGATCGGCATGGATCTGACGCGCGACTGCAAGAGTTCGATCCGTCCGACCGTCGGGTCGCCGTCCACCTGCACTTCGACGTCGACGTTGCCGTCGACCGGTCCGATGACGTCGGCGACGTCGGGAAGACCGATTTCAGGCGGGATGGCTCCCATATAAGAGGGATAAGTGAGTTTCGTCCGGAGTCCGACGATCTGTGGGCGATCGAGCATCGTCACGTGATAGAGCGGGCTCCACGTGCCACCGCCGCGGACGCGGTAATCGAATGACGACGAAAATCCGGGGAGGCGAAAGGTCCAGACTGCTTCGCTCTGCGAGACGAGATCGTATCGCAGCGATTTTCCTTTTTCGTCTCCTTCGGTGACGTCGATTTCGAGAGTCAAATCGTCGGGCGTTCCTTTTTCGACGGTGACGGTGAACGCGACCTCGTTGCCGCGGAGGACTTTTTGATCTCCCGGCTCGACCGAGTAGACCACTCCGGAGGCGGGGGGAATATCGGCGAACGGTGAAAATATCCGCGCGAGAGCCGTCGGCAGGCGGTCGGAGAAAACTTGCATACCGACGACGAACGAGAGCACGCTCGTTCCGGCGAAGATCGCCGCCCGCTGGAGGTGGTTGCGGTCGAGCAGTTTTTGCGGTTGAAATCCCTGAATGCGCGCGATCGCCTCGGAGAGCAGTTTTTTGTAGAACGACGCCGAGACCGATTTCGCCTGTGCGGAGGATTCCAGATCGACGCAACTGACGAGCCGATTGTGGATGCCGGGGAGTTGCGCTTCGATCCGGCGGGCGACGGCGCGGCGGGTGATGCGGCGAAACAATGGTCGAAGCACGCCCCATGCCAGCGCGAGCAGCGTGGGAATCAGCACCGCCATGAGAGCGATCAAGCGGAACGATGGCCAGAGGACGAGTATCAGATCGAGCAACCCCGCGATCAGCAGCAACGACGCGAGCAGGCCGACGGTGATTCCCGCCCCTGTAGCGACCCAGCCCGAACGCAGCCAGCGTCGCGAGGTTTCGATGAGTGACGCAATCACTCCCGAATTCGGTTCGGTCGCGGTATTCTCGACGACCGAACTCGCGGGCAGCGTAAGGGCGGTCATTGAATTCTTCGCTGATGCATGGTCGAAGTCATCAAGTGGATTTCGGCGCATCGAACGCTCCCTATCGGGTGATCTCGAACGATTTGTCCCCATTATTCCTCGTTCTCAAGCTCCGCTTGGGAACGCACGTCTTCGAAGCTCCCGCTTCATTCTTTTAGCCCCCGGTCATTGACCGGGGGGAGTTTTCGTTTCATCCCCCCGGCGACTCGCCGGGGGCTAAAAGAAAATCGCTCCGCTGCGGAAACCCTTCGCGTCGCGGCTAAACGTGAAAATTCAATTATCAATGTTCTTCAACTCCCGCACCAGTCATTCTCCCGACCCACGCACCGCTGGCGACGTCCTTGATACGGTCGGTGACTGTAGGGCCTTCTTCCCCTTCGGGGCGTTGGCCCTTGAGCGTCGAGAGCAAAAACTCGACGGCGATGATGACGAACGTCAGCCAGATGAGCGGCCGCCAGATTTCGCGGACCTCGCCGATCGATCCGTGCACTTGCTGGGCTTCCGCCGAGGCATCGATGAATGCGAGTTCGATGTCCGGCAACAGTTGGCGAAGTTGCGGTTCGTCGATCGCGGTAAAATTCGATTCTTCGGGCGAGAGATTCACCGCGAACGCGGCTTCGTCTTCGCGGAATTGTTCGATGCGTCCGCCGCTCGCCTTGACGGTGTAATATCCTTTAACCGATGTCTCGGGATAAGCCGCTGCCAGCCGCGTTGTGCTGCGGTGAAATTCGAGCGGCAGCGTGCGGCCGTCGGTGTCGGTGATGTCTCCGCGCGCGGGGGTCCATTGCAGCGGCAACGCGAACTCCGCGACGCCGTCGGCGGTGACGACCGAGGGGCCTTCCAACCCCGGTCGCTGACGGATGTGGCTGATCGTCCGCAGCAGCCACGGCACGAATTCGGGTTTTAACGGCAAATTCGACCATTGGGCGTTCGCCGGGAAACCGGTGAGAATCACGCGGCCGTCGCCGTGCCGGCCTTCGAGCACGGCGGATGCGCCGGTCGAAAGCTCGGCCAGCGGCCACGTCGCTCCCGGCTTGTCGACGAGCTTGAGCGGATAGCGTTTGAAGAAACTGACCTTCGTCAAATAGCGGGTCTCCGGCACATCGAACACGGCGAAAATTGGATGCGCCATATCGAGCGAAGCAAAGTTGGCGAATGTCGCCGCTTGAGCCGGATCGCCCTCCGCGGGGAGCAGCGTTGCACCGATCAGGTATTGATCGGGAGCGCCGGCAACGGGAAAAAACCGCTGATTATAAATATCGGGCGGGACTTTATCTCCGGGCAGAATCAACAGTCCGCCGCCGTCGAACACAAAGCTTCGCAGCCAGCCGAATTGCTGATCGTTAAGCCCGCCGCAGTTCGCGAGAATGACGATGTTCCGGTCGCCGAGCGCATCGAGCGTGAGTTGGGCCTCGGGAATTTCACGCACTTCGAGGATCTGTGCGAGTTGCTTTTCGTCCGCGAAAATTTCCTTTGTCGGCGATGAACTCGACGGCGTTGTCGACTCGGCGGCGAACGGATGCACCGTGGTCATCGCCGTGCGGAGGTAAAGCCCTTCATTCAACAGCGGGTCGGCGCTCGGCACGCCGTTGACGAGCAGCACGCGGACGCGGGGCTCGACCACCATCGTGAACAAGAACGAATCGTCGACGGGAAAAGAGTCGCCGTCGATTTGATAGCGTCCCTTGAGCACGCCGGCATGATGCGGCGTGAACAGGATGTCGGCGTCGACCGTTTCACCCGCAGGAACCGTGACGCGCCGGCGGGCGATTTCTTCGTCGTCGATCAACACGCTGATCGACACGTCTTTCGACAACGTCGCTGAAAAATTCGTAACGCGCGGCCGCAATGCGATGGGCAAACCGACGATCGCCTGATGCGGCGACGGCGCCTGACCGACGACGGCGAGATTGCCGTCGTTCGCCTTGGGGCTGCCGACGTTCACCAGCAGAAGTTTCGCTTTTTCGGGAAGCAACCCGTGCAGCGGCTGCTCCTGAATTTCGCGCCAGCCGCTTTGTTGCGCGTCGGTGAACAGGTAAATCTGCGGCTGAAGCAGCGGATCGGCTCCGGGGCTGAAGAGTTGCTGAAACGCGGCGAACAGATTGCCCCGCGCCGGACTCGTCTTGAGCCCGGCGAATTGCTCCTGCAGCGAATCGCTGTCGGCGGTAAAGCGGCTGCTAAGAATCTGCGGTCGCGACGTCACGCGGACCACGGTCACGCGATCGTCGCCGCTCAACTGCGAAAGAATCGTCGTCGCGACGTTCTTGGCGCGGTCGATCGCCGCGATGCCGTCGGCCAGCGTTTCCATGCTCGCCGAGCAGTCGAACATAAAGACGATGTCACGGCCGCCCCCCGAGCCGAACAATCCCGCCCAATGCCGCACCGTCGGCCGGGCGATCGCCAAGAGCAATAACAAGAGAAACAACGTTCGCAGCGCGGCGATGAGCGCATCGAGAAACTTCATCTTCCGCCGCTGCTGCACGTAGCTGTCGAAGAGAAAGCGAAACGTACTGAGTTCAACAGTTTTGAGGCGATGCAACGTCAGCAGGTGGAGAACCAAAGGGATCGCCAGGATAGGCAGGAACCAGGTGAGTATGCCGACGTGCAGGAAGTCCATATTGCTCCAGGTTTATCTCCCTCAAAGGCTAGCGCTCCGCTACAGAAACCCTTCGCGTCGCGGCTAAACGCAGAAACAAATCACATCATTCGCTTTCGCTTATCGAGATACGCCGCCAGGAACTCGGCGTACGGTTGGTTCGTGTTGACCAGATTGTAACTGATGCGGCGTTCGAAACAGTCGTGTTTTAGCTTTTCTGTGAAGGCCTGGATGCGGGAGAGATAACGGGCTCGCAGGCTCTTCGGATTCGCCACCACCTTGCCGGCTCCTTCCATGTCCTGAAATCGGGTGATGCGGTCGTAGGGAAACGTCAGCTCGGCGTCGTCCATCGTATGAAAGACAATCACCTCGTGATGATCGTGCCGAAAGTGTTGCAAGCCGCTGATGATCTTGTCTTCGTCGTCGATCAGGTCGCTGATCACGATCACCAGGCCCCGGCGTTTAATGCGCTCCGCCGTCTTGTGCAGCACGAGGCCGACGTCGGTCTCGCCTCCCGGTTTCACGCCGTCGAGCGAATCGAGTACACGGCGGAATTGCGTGGGATGCGCCCGCGGCGCGATGAATTGCCTCGGTTCGGTGTCGAACAGCACTAGACCGACGGCGTCATTCTGACGGATCATGAGATACGTCAGCGCCGCCGCGAGATAACTTCCGTACGAGAGCTTGGTGAGCGAACCGCTTTGAAACGCCATCGATTTCGAGCAATCGAGCAGAATGTAGGCCCGCAGGTTGGTTTCGTCTTCGAAGAGTTTGACGTAATACTTATTCGTGCGGGCAAGGACTTTCCAGTCGAGCGAGCGGATTTCGTCGCCGGGCGAATACGAGCGGTGATCGAGATACTCGACCGAAAATCCATGATACGGACTGCGATGCCGGCCGGTGAGAAAACCTTCCACCACCTGCTTGGCGACGAGTTCCAGATTCCCCACGCGAGCCAGGCCGGCGGGGTCGAAGAATTGTGATGTGCTCATATGAAATCAAAGGATGAAGGATGAAGGATGAGTCAGAATGGCGTGATTGACGCTTGAAGCGCTCCGCTGCGCAAAGCCTTCGCGTCGCGGCTAAACGTCTCTTTTCAGTCTCCTTGTCTCCGGGTCTCCCCGTCTTCATCACTCCGCCGGTTCTCGGACTCTCTCGAACAACTTCTCCACAATGTGATCCGTCGTCACGCCGTCGCTTTCGGCGGTGAATCCAGTCACCAGGCGATGCCGCAAGACCGGTTTGGCGATCTCGCGGATATCCTGCGATGAGACATGCACCCGGCCGTCGAGCAGCGCGTTCGCTTTCGCGCCGAGCAACAACGCCTGGCACGCCCGCGTGCCGGCTCCCCATGTCAGATACTTTTGAATGAAGTCGAACGCCCCCTCTTCCGTCGGGCGCGTGGCCCGGACGAGCATGACCGCATACGCGGCGACCGAACGGCCCACGAGCACTTTCTGCACGATTTGCTGCAAGCGCAGAATGTCGGCGCGATCGAGGATCGGTTGCAGTTGCGGCAACTCGCCCGACGTCGTTCGCTCGGCGATCGTCAATTCCTCTTCGAACGACGGGTAATCGACAAGGATGCGGAACATAAACCGGTCGAGCTGCGCTTCGGGGAGCGGATACGTTCCTTCCTGTTCGATCGGGTTTTGCGTCCCCAGCACCAGAAACGGCCGTTCGAGCGGATAATCGACCCCGGCGACCGTCACCTTATATTCCTGCATCGCCTGCAAGAGCGCAGCCTGTGTTTTTGGCGGCGTGCGGTTGATTTCGTCGCCGAGAATAATGTTGCCGAAGATCGGGCCTTTCACATATTTCATGCGGCGGTGCCCCGTCCCCTCCTCCTCTTCGAGGATTTCGGTTCCCGTGATGTCGGAGGGCATGAGGTCGGGGGTGAACTGAATCCGCCGAAAGTTGAGCGACAGCAGATTGGCGATCGACGAAACCATCAGCGTCTTGGCGAGCCCCGGCACGCCTTCGAGCAGGCAATGGCCGCGTGCGAACAGCGCGATCATCACCTGCTTGAGCACGTCGTTCTGCCCGACGATCACCTGGCTCAGTTCCTGCGTCATGCGGTGATACGCCGACGTCAATTCCTCGGCGACCTGCAGGTCGTTATCGGTCAAGGTCGTGGGAGAGGCTGAACTCAACTTCGAGAGTTTCGACATAATGTGACTCGCGTATGACGGCCAAGCGACGGAATTCGGAGGAAACCGAAATTGTCTCATAAACCGAGACGGCAAACAACGTCCTGGTTGATTATGTCGAGAGACAAGAGTCAAGAGCCAGAATAGGAGTGCATCCGCACTGTCACTTCTGACTCATCCTTCATCCTTCATCCTTCATCCTTTGTCTTTCCCCCCCTCCAGCGAGTGAAACACCAGCCCCGAGAGCAGCTTGGGATAGAAGTACGTGCTCTTCGGCGGCATCTTTTCGAACCCGGAGGCGATCTCCTGCACGTGTTCGATGCTCGCCGGGGCGACGAGACACGCCAACTGGCATTCGTTCTTCGCTTGCGATTCGGCGACCTCGGCCAGCGAGTGGACATACTTGAACTTCGGCTCATCCGGCCATTTCTTTTTGAGCAAATCTCCGATGACCATGCGATGCAGAATGCTCACGCCCAAGCCCTGCCACTCGGGGGTGTGATCTTCGGCGAGATGCATCATCGGAGCGGTGCTCGTCGCCTGGGCCAAGACCCATTCGCCGGCGGTGCTGCCGAAACCGAACGTCGATTGTCCGCCGTCGATCTGCATCAGTTCCCACGTTTTCTGAGCGGCGTCGGGGCCTTTGCCGATTTTGTCGATAGCGAAATGCGACGACAGAGCCTCCGTCACTTGTTCGATCGTCACATCGGGCCAGCCGGAGATCAACCGGTGCGTCGGCAACACTTGCAGGCCGGGGTCGGACATCCCCACCATCATCATCAGCACGAAATTCGGCGAGGCGAATTCGTCTTTGAGCTGCCCGGCGGCCTTGAGTTCGTTGCGATAATTGAGAGCCGTTTCGTACCGATGATGACCGTCGGCGATAAAAATCGGCATATCGCGCATGCCCTCGCGAACCGCATTAAGCACGTTGGGATCCTGCACCGTCCACAGTCGATGGATCACCCCGAGATGATCGGTCGCCGACAGGGGCGTCCGCCCCTGTATCGCCGCGTCGAATTGTTTGTTGATTTTTTCCTTGTCGTCGGGATACAGACCGAAAATCGGGGAGAGGTTCATTTTGCAGGCGCGGGTCAGCATCAGGCGATCGGCCTTGGGGCCGGACATCGTTTCTTCGTGCGGGAAAACCTTTCCCTTCCCGAATTCCTCGAGCTGGGCTCTTCCCAGAAACCCCTTGCGAATGTACGTCCGGCCTTCCCAGTCGAACTCCTGGTGATAGACGTAAAATGTGTCGGCTTTATCCTGCGCGAGAACGCCGTCTTGCATCCAGTGCCGCAGAAAATTCGCCGCTCGCGAATACTTGTCCTCCGGCCCGGCGTCTCCCGGTTCTTCGCGATTCAGGATCAGCCGAATCACGTTGCAGGGATGCTTTTTGTAAAATTCGTTCTGATCGGCGGGAGAAATCACGTCGTACGGCGGAGCCGTCACAACCGAAAGTTCTCCGACCTGAGCCAGATCGTATCTCCAACCCCGAAACGGATGGATCGTCGCCATATCGCACCATATTTTCTTGCGTATGTTTTCGCTGATGAATTGTTGAAACGCATGGGGAGGCCCCGCGCGTGCAGCGTAATGACCAATGTCGCGGCGGTCAACTGTGTTGATTTTACGTTTAGCCGCGACGCGAAGGCTTTGCGCAGCGGAGCGCTAGCCGTCGCTATCCGTCATACGGTACCACAAACGACCACCTTTGATGCCGCTTCCCTTCCTTTTCCGGATTTTGTTCAACGTACCGAATGGCGAAGGGAACATCAGCCCGATGGAGATAGACCTTCCATTCGCCACGCGAGAAGCACTTTGACCGACGCCCTTTGGCGTCCACCTCGCTTTGAAACGGATGAATTCCAGCACTCACCAATTTTTCCGTCGCATTCCCCTTCAACTGAATCACGACGCTTTCAATTTTGACCGAGGGGCGTCCTGTGACGAGGTGAATATGATCGGGCAAGACGGCGCACGCCCAAACCGGCGTTTCGATTTTTCTGAAATACTCTCCGATACTTAATGCGATCGTGTGAGCTTGAATCCCGCTGAACATCACCGCGGGACGCTGCAACGATTTCTTGGCTTCCAAGCGAGACGATCGGTCGTGCTCGCGATACGTGAGCGATTTGCGTTCGATTGTCTTTGTTGCCGCTCCGTAGCGGAGCAACTCCCATGAGCCAATGAACTCGGACCAGGAGCCACGCGGATCGTTCGGCAGCCAGAAACCGTAGGCGCTGAAGATGATGTGGTAGCCGGTGATCATGGAGGATCCTTTGGTGGGGGCTAGCGCTCCGCTCCGCAAAGCCTTCGCGTCGCGGCTAAACGGGGGAACCAGCGCTGCGTGCGGTGGCGATGAATTGCTCGACTTTTGCGCGGTCCTTGACCCCCGGTGACGACTCTACGCCGCTGGCGACGTCGACGCCCCAGGGGCGAACATTCGCGATTGCCGTGGCGATGTTCTCGGGCGTGAGTCCCCCGGCAAGGATCATCGGCGGCCAGTTGTACCGATCATAAGTGTCGGTCAGGCCCGCTTCAAAAATCGTGCGCCCGGTGCCGCCGTAGGTGCCGGGAACGAACGCGTCGATCAGACAGGCGAAGAGATTCACGCCGAGCGTTCGGCATTCGTCGAGATCGCGAGCAATGGTCTGCCAACTTTCGGCCGCGGTATGATCGGTCTCAACATTGATGCGAAACGCGCGGATCAATTTGATCGTCGGCAAGGCGGTCTTTACGGTCGCCAAATCAAGAGGCGTTTCGTCGCCATGCAATTGGACGGCGGTCAATCCGCAATTGTTCGCACTGCTGACGACATCAGCGGCCGGATGATTCACGAACACACCGACTTTTTCGATCGTCGCCGACACGGTCCGGCAAATTTCGGCGGCCACGTCCGGAGTCACACACCGCGGCGAGGGGACGTAGAAGTTCAGCCCGATGGCGTCGGGAGACAACGCCGCGACCCAGCGAGCGGTTTCGACATCACGGATGCCGCAGATTTTGATGAACATCGTAAACCCCTCGTTCCCAAGCTCTGTTTGGGAACGCACGTCTTCGCAGCTCCTGCTGCGTGTTTTAGCCCCCGGTCAATGACCGGGGGGACTTGCGACTAAAAAGCGAGCGCTCCGCTGCGCAAAGCCTTCGCGTCGCGGCTAAACGAAGAGGCCGGCGCGCACGACGCATTTTGTTTCCAGTACGCGACCGCATCGCGTTGCGCCGACGACGTCCACGAGCGTAACCGGCTCCTCTGTATATTGTAGGACGCACACGTCCGCACAGCGACCCCCTTCGAGACGACCGATTTCGTGTGCGAGCCCCAGAATCTCCGACGGCCGGCGTGTGACGGCTTGGAAAGCAGACGGTTCATCAAGCCCCGCGGCGATCAACTTCGAGAGATGCAGCGGCAATGTCAATTGTGGATTCGCGTCGAGATGAGCAGCATAAAAATCGGACGAAATCGTCTCCGGCGGGAAATCATCGGCGAGGGCCTGCTCGGCGACTTCGAACGAAAACGACGCCTTGCCGTGACAGACGTCGAACAGGATCCCCCGCTCGCGAGCCTTGCGGATCGCCGAGTCGACACGGCCTGTCTCACAAATATTGTGCGGCGACTTTCGATAACTGTAAGTCACCACGTCGCCGGGACGGAGGCGTTCCATCTGCTCGGCGAACGGCCATTCGCGGGGATCGCGCATGCCGAACAGCAACAGCTTGCCGGCGGCCTCGGCGATTGCCACGGCTCGACTCAGCACTTCCCGCGGATCGCTCTCGCCGCACCCCGGTTTGCTGGTGTTGACGGCGACGCCCCAAATCAAACCGTCGGAGCGTTCGATCGCACGAATCGCCGCGGGGACGTCGAGCTGCGACAGATCGCCGCAACAGGGGCCGTCGGTCGCTTCACCGCACGCCGCGACGTTGAGCGCCAGCCGGACGCGCGTTCGTGAGTTCTCGATCGTCGACCGCCGATATTCGTCCCACGTCGACGCCCCGGCATCCCCTTGCGACATGACGGTCGTAATCCCCTGCGGCAGCAAATACCGATCGGGATCGACGCCGAATTTGGAATTCGATCGCGCCGGGTGTGCGTGCAGATCGACGAGTCCGGGGAGGAGAATGCCATCGGGAAAATCGAGTTTTTGTTTCGCGTCGCCGATAATGTGATCGCCCACGGCGACGATTTGATCGCCGACGATGGCGACGGCACCGGGGGCGTTGCTCAGGCCGTCCGGGAGGAAAATTCTTCCGGCGGTGATGAGGAGGTCGAAATTCAGATTCATTGGAATCGTCTAGGGAATTCTTGTTGCGTTCCGCCATTTGGCGTCGAATGCCGCTACGATGTCATCAACCGTGTTTGCGGCGATTTCGCGAGCTAATCGCACGATAAATGAGTCCTTGTTTCCCAAATCCTTTAAGCCGTGGCCAAGTAGAATCAGTTCGTTTTCAGTCAAGATGTAACGATCGTGTAGGTCGTTGGCTTGGTTTACGCGGAATTCAATGTTTGAATGTTGTCGGACGAATTCTGCCAACGCCTTTGGAAGAATTCCCTTTGCTAACTCGTTCTTGTCAGGCTGTTGAGTAAGAAAACAAATCGATTTATCCGCAATGGAGTCGAGTCGAAAAAAGGTTCCGGTCCCGTAGTACGGATCACAGATACGAATTTGTCCATTCAATGATTGAAGCATCGTTAGCAAATTAAGATGTGCAGTGCGCGGCTTCCCAGCTTCAACGTAGAAAACGTTGTGTATCGCTTCCGTTGTCTCCGTCGATAATTTTGGAATCCGATATCCGAAACCATCGCACCACTCACACAGGGTCAGCAGCGATCCAAGTTTTTTTCCATTTCCATTGCACCAATGGCATAATTCTTCGCCTGGCCTAATGTCTCTGACTTTCCCTTCGCCGTCACATACGGGACAGGCATGATGTAGCTTTCCCCAGCGTTTTCCACTTCCGTTACATGGTGGGCAAATTCTCATTTGTGGATTCTTTCTCTGAATTGACCTGCGGTAATTTGAAACGTATCTTCACCGCACCACGCCGCATCCTTCCCCCACGGTTACAACGGTTTTCTTCGACGGGTGGCTGGGGCGCAAATGAAATCGTTAATCAGGGAACGCCGTACCCATCGTTGTGAATCGATGTCGCTGAAATCGCGCACATGGCCCCAGTCGAATGGAAACCGGCGCGTGTTCGCACTTCGACTGGGGCCATATCGCGTGAGTTTGACTGAGAATCTCCTGCACACTCGTTGTCTCGTCGTTTATTGTTCGTCCCACGGCGCCCCAGCAACCCGCCGGGACTCATTCGCGACGATGGGTCAGCACGACGATTAGAATCACTCACTCCCATCCCCTTCAAGTCAGTCATTGGAAATCGTCGGCACCGATCCATTCCCCAACACGGCTCCCATTCCCAAACACCGATCCGATTTGCGTTTTGCGATTTCCAAACAGGTTTTTCAGCGCGCATTCGGCCCACCGGCGCGCAACCAAGTCCGGTAGGGTGAAGGGTGAACGTGAATGTTGAATATGCAAGGAAGCGTGAAATGAGAAACTCCCCATCTCCCCATCGTTCCGCCCCCCCAATCACCGCACCCACACCGCCTCCCGCTCCCACGGATACAACGGCTTCCTTCGATGCTCGTACGGCAGCGTTAACACATCCGCCGTCGTCACCCCCGGCGTGTTGATGCGGACGATGCTCGGGCAGACTTCCTGGTACGCCGCGAGGGGGGCTTGCACTCCTTTGGCGACGAGGTAGCGGAACTCCGCAGGGTTCAGGCCGCAACTGGTGAGCTGGTGCAGGCTGAAGGGGACCATGCGGCGGGTCGTAAGAATGATCGTGATGCCGGTATCGGTGCGAACGACGGCGGTGCGGCCCTGGTCGTAGTGCGTGAAGCCGCCGTGCCGCGTCCGCGAGTCGGAGAATTTACCATCGTGAAACGAGACGACCGTCACCTCGGCGGTGAACGGCTCGCCGTGGAGCTTGTCGGTTTTGGCTCCCATCGTGAGCGTTGCGCGGCTGCCGGCACCGGCGGCTTCGGCCTCTTTCACGGCGGCGGAGTCGGCGAGAACAACGACCGTAGGGCCCATTTTTCGGTTGTGCAATGCGTGAAGCAACACCGTGCCGTCAGCCGGGGAACCGCCGCCGACGTTGTCTCCCATGTCGAGCAGGCAGACCGGCGATGCGAGCGTCGCGCATTTGTCGAGGGCGTCGTCGACGCTAATCATTTTGCCGGCGAATTCCTCGCGTCGATTCCACATCGCCTCGCCGAGTTCGCCGGCGTATTGCTGAGCGAGTTTCGGCTGGTTGTCGGTGACGACGATGACCGACGAGCCCATCTCGGCGACGTCGGCGTAGGGAAAACCGAGTACGATCGACGCCGAGAGGACGCCGGGGCGCTGGCGGATTTCTTCCGCGAGTTGATACAGCGCGATGCACGGCATTTCGGAGGTGTTCTGGGCTTCAATGTTGATCGCCAGCGGCGGATAAACGGCGGCCTGCGTGGGGACGATCTCTTTTCGGAGCGTGCGAATCATCAGGCGTGCCGCTTCCTGACCCCGTTCGAACTGATCGACGTGCGGATTGGTGCGATACGCGGTGAGGGCGTCGGTCGAATCGACCATCAACGGCGAGAGATTGGTGTGCGGATCGATCGTGCCGATGATCGGCAGGTCGTATCCGAAAGTGAATCGCAGATGTTGCAGCCAACTGCCGTCGGCGTCGCGGTGTTCTTCGCTGACGGTGGCGCCGTGCGGCGCGACGAGAATGCCGTCGAGATTTTCGGTTCGATCGAGAGCGGCATCGAGGGCGCGAATCAAGTCGCCGAACGCCTCGGCGGCGACGGTGCCGTACGGCAGCGCCCGAGCCGCGAAAATCGGCACGGCGGTGACGCCGGCTTCATCGAGTGCCGCGAAGAACCCGCCGACTTCGTGTTTGGTTCCGGCCATCCGCTCGCGAATCGCCTCGCCGGTGAGCAGCATGTCCTGCTGGAACTCGCGGAGGGTGGTCGGTTCGGAGATAAACGTATTCGATTCGTGCAGCAAAGCGATAATGCCGACGCGCATGAGGTCACCTGATTTCCGGCAGTTGGTTTCTTGTTGATGAGGTGCGAGTTGAGTTGCTGGTTATTTTGATGGAGTGACGCGAAATGTGTAAGGGTCGGAGCGAATTTTTTTGGATTTGCGACGGTTATTCGCTCAAAGTTTAGCCGCGACGCGAAGGGTTTCTCGGGTGGCACTGGCGGCTTGTCCGCCAGTGTGCCTTTCACCATCGGAAGAGCACGGGCTGGGGAAGCCGCCCGTGGCATCCACAACGAAGCGGAGCATCGAAGACTTGCGTTCCCAAGCGGAGCATGGGAACGAGGAAATGGGGCGAGCCGCCGCTTCCTGTTATGCGGGTCGACAACTATGATGACGCAGGACGAAGAGCAGGCTGAAGCCTGTACTCCAACTTTAAGAAGAAAATCATTCGCACCATGAATCGGCCGCGATTAGCCATTACGATGGGAGATGTCTCGGGCATCGGGCCGGAGATTGTGGCGGCGGCGTGTGCCGATTCGCGCGTGCCGGCGTGTTGCCGCCCGGTGGTGATCGGGCATCCGGCGATTTTGGAACGGGCTCGGAAGATCATCGGTGTGAAATCGACCGCGGAACCCGGCGAATGCATTTGCCCCGAGAGCATCACCGATGAACTGCTGGCGGTTCCCGCGGGAAGAAACGATGCGCGGGACGGGGAGGCGGCGTTTCAGTTTTTGATCGCTGCGATCGAAGGAGCCCTGCGCGGGGAGTGGGCGGGTATCGTCACCGCACCGCTGAGCAAAGCGGCGCTGCATCTGGCGGGACACCATTATCCGGGACATACGGAAATTCTCGCCGAACGCTGCGGCGTTGTGAACTTCGGTATGATGCTGTACATTCCGCCGAGTGAACTGGTTCGTTCGCCGCACGGCATCGGCGTGGTACATGTCACGTTGCATACATCACTCGCGAGCGTGCCGGGGTTGATCACGACTTCGGCCGTCTCCGAAAAAATTCGTCTGGTCGATGCCTTCATGCGGCAGGTTGGCTGCGTACAGCCGCGGATTGTGGTGAATGCGCTCAATCCCCATGCGGGAGAAGACGGGATTTTCGGGCGCGAGGAGATCGACATCATTACTCCGGCGGTCCGGGCGTGTCGCGAACGGGGACTGGACGTCAGCGGTCCCCTCCCCTCCGATACGTTGTATCGCCAGGCGGTCGCCGGATCGTTCGATGCGGTCGTGGCGATGTATCACGATCAGGGGCATATTCCGTTCAAGTTGATCGGCGCCGAGCACGCCGTTAATGTGACGCTTGGATTGCCGCTGGTGCGGACGAGTCCGAGTCACGGCACGGCGTTCGACATCGCCTGGCAGGGAAAAGCCAGCGCGGAGGGCCTGATTGAGGCGATTCTTGTGGCGGCGAAACTGGCCTCAACACGAAAGGAGCGGCACGAGTGAATTCGGCGAGCGAGACGACGATTCTGTATCTCATTCGGCATGGGGCCACGACGGCCAATGAGCAGTTGCCTTACATTCTGCAA
Organism: Planctomycetaceae bacterium; assembly: GCA_040881995.1. GTDB lineage: Bacteria > Planctomycetota > Planctomycetia > Planctomycetales > Planctomycetaceae > JAQCEJ01. Next base: position 3,932 of record JBBECD010000013.1, on the reverse strand, counting down.
GGCTGCAGCGTCGATTTGCCGTTGAGCCCGACGGGAAGACAGCAGGCGGAAGACGTGGGGCGGCTGCTGCGCGACCGCCGCATCGACGGCGTGTACGCCAGCCGTTTGCAGCGGGCGCGAGAGACCGCGGAACAGATCGCCGCCCCGCATGGATTGTCGGTCGAGACGCTGGCGGGGATCGAAGAATGCGACGTCGGCCGGTGGGAACGTCTCGACTGGGAATCGATCCGCGCGACATTTCCCGAGGCGTATCAGCAATTTCAGGATTCGCCGTACGAGACGCCTTATCTTGGCGGAGAATCGTATCGGCACGTGTTCGAACGCGCATGGCCGGTGCTGACGGGTCTGCTGGAACGCCATCGCGGAGAAACGATCGCCGTCGTTTCGCACAACGTCGTTAACCGGGTCATCTTGACCGAGTTGCTGGGCCTCGACGTTCATCGGGCCAAAGAACTGCGTCAAGTGAACGGCGGAGTGAATGTCATTCAATACCGCGGCGGACAGGCGTCGCTGTTAACGTACAATGCGCTGTTTCACCTGCGGGAATACATTACGATCTGACGTCAATGCCTTGTCATTTCCACAACTGTTCTATACTGGCGGACGAGCCGCCAGTGCCACCCGCCGCGAATCTCTTAATATCCCTGGTTGCGGACGCATTTGCGGGCGAGGTACAGGAGGCGTTCGAGCGTTTCACGATCTTGAAAGGTGAGGCGGCAGAGTTGCTCTTCGGTGAGCAGCGGGAGCTCTGTGCTCTTGATCGCCGCGATCAGTTCCGAGCAATCCATGCCGGAGATCTCGCGTGGATTCAACGAGGCGACTTGTCCTTTGGAGAAGATCACCCGGCTGTCGGCGGCACTCTCGCGAATCGAGGCGTCCATATCGTCGAGGAGCACGTGGTCGGAATGTTGGCTGGCGACGGTTTTCGCGGTGGATACCATTTTGAAATCTTCCTTGAACGATCGATTACAGTTGCGGGGAGTGAACATTCATCGTCGGTTGATCAGTTGACCTGAATATCGTTTTCGATGCTTTTGATGCCGTGCAATCGGCGGATGAGCGAGTGGGCCATCTGCTTATGATAGTAGCAGCCCAGGCGGCCGCGGAGCTTGACGTCTCCCGAGCGGACTTCCACACGCAGATGACGGAAGCGATTGAAGCCCGCCTTCGACCACTCTTCGCGAATCGCAAGTTCGATCAGGGCGTCGCATTCGGCTTCCGATTCCCGGTCGTTCTGCTGTTCGAAAGCGACGGCGTGCATGACCGGGCCGTCGCCACACATCGAATCCCCGCTCTCGAAGGGATACGTCGTGCGTCGATTCGACGGCTTGAGACGTTGCAGAATTTTGGAATCGGGCGATCCGGACGGCCTGACGGAAGCCGCGGGCCTTGTCTCGGCTTTTGATTTTGAGGCGTCGGTTTTTGCCGCATCGGTTTTCGTGGAAGTGGCGGTGTATGACATACTAAAGGCCCTCCTGTTGGCAGTATTATCGATCGACCCTGGCACCGCGGATCGCTTTGGTTGAAGAAAGAGGCTTCGGTTGAGGAAGGCTCCATCTTCCCGATATTCGACGCCGTGTCATCGGGAAAACCCTGAAAGACAACTAGCTCGAACTGAGAACCTATCCGGAAATGTTGGTAGAAATACAACCTGCTGTGTCCATTGCGTGGCTTCGATACCACCAATTGCGGTCGATCCAACTTTCCGGATAGCCTCTGAGAATCTATCCGGAAATGTTGGCAGTCCTACGAGATATTGTGCCCATTGCACCGCCTCGATACCACGAATTGTGTCCGATCCAACTTTCCGGATAGCCTCTAAAAGGGGTGCATGTCCTGCGAGTCAGCATCGTCGCTGCTTGAGGAAAAACTCCGTCCGTAGTGTGAGGCAGTCTTAGCACTCACGCGTTCGAGTACGCCCATACGCCACGGGTGCGGCGTGTGATATGCGTTCAACACATCGGGATGTGAAAGGGATCACTCCGCAAGGTCTCGCAACCGGAGTTCGCGGAAATGGGTGAATTACTCTTTTCAGGGCCAATTGCTGGGCCTGCACCGGGGATTCTATTCTAACCCGCGTCCGTCTGTCAAAGACATTCTGGAGCGGAATGCAAAATAAACGAGATATTCACATAGAACCCGCCCCGTAACGGCTCCAGATCTCCACGGAATAAAGGACTTGCATCAAAACGGCGGCCTCGCATAGTATCCGCTCGTGACGGGCCGGTCGTCACAAGCGAAAGCAGGAGAGAGTAAAAAGCCGCACGTGAGAAGACAACCCAGGCGTCCGTTGACGTGAAGTCGACGGAACTCTCGTGCGGTCGACTCTCGGCTTTGTACTCTCCAGGCGGCAGGTTGGAACCTTCCGCCGACGAATTCCGGCGCACATCTTATCAGAAAGCCCTGAAATGAGTTCAGGCCGGCTTGGCTCGGATGCCTTTCGGATGCGGTTCGACGTTTCACCCAGCAGTTCTTCCGCGGCGTCGTCAACGGGAACCGGTTCCACGCGGAACAGCGACGTCTTGCCGCTCGACATTCGCTTATCTTCACCTTCGAGAACTGCGGCGGGATCGTCGTCGCCGTCGTCGCTTTCGCCGGCGGTGCGAGAGCAACTGGCGACCGCCATTTCGCGGACGACCCATTACCTTATCGAACGGCAGCATCCCGAAGGGTATTGGGTCGGACAGCTTGAAGGAGACACGATTCTCGAATCGGAAACGATTCTGCTGTTCACATTCCTCAATCGCGAGCGAGATCCTCTCGTCGTCGAACTCGCCGAGTCGATCCGCCGGCGTCAACTCGCCGCCGGTGGCTGGGCGATTTATCCGGGCGGTCCGCTCGAGATCAGCGCGTCGGTCAAAGCGTATTGGAGCATGAAGATCGCCGGCTTCGACGTCGATTCCGAAGAATTGACGCGCGCCCGCGAGGCGATTCTCGCCGCGGGGGGAGCCGAGAAGGTCAACAGTTTCACCCGTTATTACATGGCGCTGTTGGGCGTGCTCTCGTATCATCAATGCCCCGCGGTGCCGCCGGAGATGGTGCTGCTGCCCACGTGGATGCCGTTCAATCTGCATGAGATGTCGGCGTGGTCGCGGACGATTCTCGTGCCGCTCAGTTTGTTGTGGGCTCATCGACCGGCCCGCACTCTGCCCGACCATCAACACCTCCGCGAGTTGTTTCACATTTCGCCCGAAGCGGTCTCGCCGGTAATGGGGCCGTCGGAGACGCTCGACCCGCTCAGCAAGAAAACATGGTTGAACTGGCCGAAGATTTTTCGCGGCGTCGATTTGACGATCAAGGCGCTCGAACGCTGGCGATTGATGCCGCTGCGCAAGCGGGCGATGCGCCGTTCGCTGAAGTGGGTGCTCGATCACTTTCCGGAAAGCGACGGACTGGGAGCGATCTATCCCCCCATCGTCTGGAGCATCATTGCGCTGAAGTGTTGCGGCTACGACGACGACGCCCCCGAAGTGCAGGAAGCATTCAAGGCCTTATACCTGTTGCTGCATCGAGGACCGGAGACGACCGTCGTGCAGCCGTGCTTATCGCCGGTGTGGGATACGGCGATCAGCGTGCTGGCGCTGCGCGAGGCGGACGTTCCCGCGCGGCATCCCGCCGTCTCGAAAGCGGTGAACTGGCTGCTCGAAAAAGAAATCCGCACGCCCGGAGACTGGACGATCCGCCAGCGGGACTTAACTCCGGCGGGCTGGTGTTTCGAATTCCGCAATCAGTTTTATCCCGACGTCGACGACACGGCGATGGTCGTGCTCGCGCTCGCGCGCAGTCTGCCGGAGCAAGCCGACGGCGTCAACTGGCGCACCGATCCGCTGCTGTATCCCTGGAGTCTCGATCCTCGCGACCGCGACGTGGAAGGGGTCGTTATACCCCACGCGGCAGTGAATGAGGTATTCCGTTGCGGGTTGGTTTGTGGT
>JBBECD010000012.1:0-8817 GCA_040881995.1 Planctomycetaceae bacterium | reverse complement strand
AGTGTACTGGCCTTTCTTGCTTTACTCTACATGATAACTTTGCGTGAAAATCATCCTTTGAACATATCCTTACTCCATTCGGCTAAAATCTGCGGAGAGTGCAGATGAAAGAACCGCAGGGTGGGTCGAGCGGAGCTTTGGCCGCGCTGACCCACCATCTTGCGAATTGCAACAAGACGACAAGACATCGCAGCATTCGACATCAGATCGGCGTTCGAGTACACTCGTATTTCATCGATTTTGTACTAACCGACACAGTACCCGAACGCTGAGATCCGGGCAACGCGCACGCCGGCAAATGTGACGCGACGCGCCTGGGGATCAAACGTCGCCCCCTTAGACACCCAGTGAGAGATTATGAGTTCCGTCGCGACCAGTGAACCGCTCAAAATCGGCAGCGTGGAGATTGTCGACACCTTTGCCGAAGCGTTTCCCATTGTGGGGACGCGTCTTGTCGTGACGGCCCATAATTTCGCCTGGGCGCGGGTTGCTGCGAGCGAATTCTGCGGCGACGCCAGCAGTGTGATTGCCTGCGATTGCGAAGCCGCCGTGGAGCGGAAGCTGTCCGAAGCCGAAACCCCCGACGGCCGTCCCGGCGTCAGCATTCTCGCGTTCGCTTTTTCGCGCGACGCATTAGGAAAAGCGATGGCCCGCCGGGTGGGACAATCGATTCTCACCTGCCCGACCACCGCCTGTTACAACGGACTGTTCGATATCCCCAAGGATAAACAGATCAGCGTCGGCGGGCAGATTCGCTTCTTCGGCGACGGATTTCAAGGTTCGAAAAAAATCGACGGCCGCCGCTTTTGGCGCATTCCGGTGATGGACGGCGAGTTCGTCTGCGAAGACAGACTCGGCACGATCAAAGGGGTCGCCGGCGGAAATATTCTGATCATGGGAGAGTCGTCGATAGTGGCGCTCCAGGCGGCGGAAGTCGCCGTGCGGGCGATGCGCACGATACCGGATATCGCGCTTCCCTTTCCGGGAGGAATTGTCCGCAGCGGCAGCAAAGTCGGCTCGCGTTATAAGAAGCTCCCCGCCAGCACGAACGATGCCTATTGCCCGTCGCTGCGCGGTCAGACCAAATCGGCGATCTCGCAACAGGTCGAAGCGGTCTACGAAATCGTGATCGACGGCCTTTCCTCCGAAAGCGTGCAAGCCGCGATGAAAACCGGGTTACACGCCGCGGCGGCGCAGCCAGGGGTGCTGCAAATCTCCGCGGGGAACTATGGAGGCAAGCTCGGGCCGTTTCATTATCATTTGCGTGAGTTGATCGATTGAGCGGACACGATTCCATGTCAGCACAGATCTCCCATCACTCACTCTTTGAGCGGGCCGCGGCGGTTGTCGTTCTCGCGGTGACGCTGGGTTTGACGCTCGCCGCTGTGATGCAAACCGAACCGCTGCAGAGCGCCAACGACCGCTCGCGCTGGTGCACCGTCTGGTCTCTCGTGGAACGCGGGTCGTACAAGATCGACGAAATCGTCGCCGTCCCGGGCTGGGACAGTATCGATAAAGTCCGGCACGAGGGGCACATCTATTCGAGCAAACCGCCTTTTTTATCGACGTTGGTGGCGGGAATCGTCGTCGCGGTGCAAGCGATCACCGGCTGGACGCTGAACTCCGATCTGGTCGCGATGACGCGGGCCGTGCTGATTCTCTTCAACGTGCTGCCGATGATGTTTGCGCTCGTCATCTGGATGCATCTGCTGCGGGGCTATTCGTCGTCGGCGTTCACGCGTGTGTTTCTCCTCGCGACCGCGGCGCTGGGGACATTGGTCGCGCCATTTCTGCTGACGCTCAGCAATCACGCCCCCGCGGCGATCGGGATGTTCTTCTCGGTTTATGCGCTGCTTCGAATTCGCTCGGCGGCGGAACATCAACGGAACGTGCATCCCATCTGGTTCGCGGTCGTCGGCTTTACGGCGGCATGGACCTGTTGTCTCGAACTTCCCGCCGCGATCTGGGGGCTGTGGACATTTTTCTGGCTGGCGAAAACCGACTTCCGCCGCACGTGCCTCTGGTACATCCCCGCGGCGCTCATTCCGCTGGGGTTTTTCTTCGGCACGAACGTCGTCTGCACCGGCGGCATCAAACCGTTTTATCTGTCGTACGGAACCGAAAAATACGTCTTCGAGACGGACGGCATCCCCAGCTACTGGGCCGATCCGAAGGGACTCGACAAAAACGCCGACTCGTTTGCCGTCTACCTGCTACATTGCCTCATCGGGCATCACGGCATCTTTTCGTTGACGCCTGTGTTTCTGCTGATGATCCCCGGCTGGTTCGCCACGCTTTGGAAAACGTCCACGACGTTCCCGCTCGATGATTCACTCCGAGCCGTCATCCGGGCCGGCGGCGCGATCACGGCGATCGTGCTGTCGTTCTATCTGACGCGGTTCGACAACTACAATTACGGCGGGAACAGCGTCGCCCTGCGCTGGTTGTTGTGGCTGATTCCGTTCTGGCTCGTCACGTTGATTCCCGTGCTCGATCGGTTCGGCGACCGGCGCGGGTTTCAACTCTGCGCCGGTCTGCTGTTGGCGGCGTCGACGTATTCGGCGTGGTCGGCGTGGCCGAATCCCTGGCAACATCCGTGGTTGTTCACGCTGATGGACGATGCCGGCTGGCTCGGCCAATATCACGAAGTTCCGCCGCCGTTCGACCGTCCGTTGACGACGTGGATTCGCTCGCTTCCGGAGGTCGCCAACGAAAAATCACCGCCGTGGATCGAAATGTCGTTCGTCACGTCCCGCGGCACGGTCGTGAAGCGAAAACTCATCGGACACGGAATGACCGCGATCGACGGAGAGAATCTGTATCACCTCGAAATTGAAGACGCGACGCTTCCCGGTTCTTCGCGAAAGCACAATTTCTACATCGACGCCGCCGCCTTCGAGCGCGGTGCAGCGCCCGATGCGTTTCTGCGCAGACCGCATGCCGATGGATCGCGAATGAGCAAACCGCTGCTGGCGTACTGGCAAGGTCTGCCGCGTTCCAGAGAATTTCGACCCGGCGTCGTTCGGTATCTCAGATTGCCCGAGCCGATAAACGGCGTGCGGACGCAGCGGGCCGCTTCGCAGGTCGATCTCAAATACCGCGATGGGACGGTCCGGCGATTTCGATGCGACCTCTGGCTCGCCGATGCGCTGCCGTTCGGCATCGCCCGGATCGAGACGACCGTGTCCGACCCGAAGCGCGGCGAGATTCTGCTGAAGGAACGCTGGACCGTCACCGCCGCCAGCGAAACGATCGCACAGACGCCCTGAATTCCCTTTCGAAGCCGCGTACCGGTGACGTATAATGCACGCGTCACGTGAAAGGAGACTCGGTATGCGCACTGGTCGACGGTTTTTCGGATTCTGGATTTCGCTGGCGATCATCATTTGCGGCGTGCTTCCGCGGCGGGGAGACGTCGCCGAGCAACCTGATGCCGCGGCGGAAACGCCTACGGAAACGGAAGTCAGTTTCACCGACGACGATCTCGAATTCTTCGAGAAAAACGTCCGGCCGATTCTCGTGGAACGCTGCCACGAATGTCACGGCGATAAAGAACCCAAAGGGGAACTCCGCCTGACCTCGCGAGAAAACGTGCTCAAAGGGGGCGAAAGCGGCATCGCGGTCATTCCGGGGGACATCGACAAGAGCGAACTGATCCGGGCGATCCGCTACGACGGCGACAGCTTTCAAATGCCGCCGAAGGGAAAACTCCCCGACGAGGAAATCTCGATTCTAACCGAATGGGTGCGCCGCAGCCTGCCGTGGACGAAGTCGGACGCGAGGGCCGCGACGTCGGCCGGTCAGTCGCAAATCATTTCACTGGAGGACCGCGCACAGCAATGGCCTTTCACGCCTCTGCATCAGAACGCTCCGCCGACGCCGAACGACGCCGCGTGGGGGAACAACGTCATCGATTCGTATATTCTCTCGACGTTGGAACAAGCCGACTTGCAGCCGGCTCTGCAAGCCGATAAGCGAGTCTGGCTGCGCCGAGTGACGTTCGATCTCGTCGGTCTGCCCCCCACGCCGAATGAAATCGACGACTTCGTCGCCGATGATTCTCCCGATGCGTACGAGCGGGTGATCGACCGGCTGCTCGCCTCGCCCCATTACGGCGAGCGCTGGGCCCGGCATTGGCTCGATCTCGTCCGTTACGCCGAGACGATGGGACACGAGTTCGACTTCGACATCCTGCACGCCTGGCGGTATCGCGATTATGTGATCCGCGCCCTCAATGAGGGCGTGCCGTACGATCAATTCGTCGTCGAACATCTCGCGGGAGATTTGTTGCAGCAGCCCCGCCGTGATCCGGTGACCGGCGAGAACGAATCGATCAAAGCGACCGGGTTCTATTGGCTGGGGCAGGGGAAGCATTCGCCGGTCAATATCCGCGCCGAGGAATGCGACACGGTCGACAATCAAATCGACGTCTTTTCGAAGACGTTTCTCGGCCTGACAGTGGCCTGCGCCCGCTGCCACGATCACAAGTTCGACCCGATTGGTGCCGCCGATTACTATGCGCTTGCCGGTTATCTGCAGAGTTCGCGGCAGCAATGGGTGGATGTTTCCGACCTGGAGCGTGATGAATCGAATTACGTCTTGATCGGTTATCTACAAGCAGGGGTCAAACACCTGATCGTCGACCAGTGGGACGAATTCGCTCGCGATGACCGCATCGCGCAGTTGCTGCTGGACATCCGCCCGCTGTTGAAACACGAATTGCTCGCACCCGGATCGTTTCCCGATCCGCGCGTCGAAGCGGAGTCGCTGAAGATCGTCGAGACCACCGGCGGCAATGCCCGGCCGCAAGCAATGGAAGGATTCGGCAAGGGACAATGGAGCGGCGACAAACATCTCTGGTGGACCGACGGGCAAGTCGGTGCGACATTGACGTTGGAGATTCCCAGCGAAAAAGAGGGCAAATATCACGTCCAAGTCGCGCTCACAATGGCCCGCGATTACGGCATCGTGCAAATGTCGCTTGATGATAAATCAATCGGCGAACCGATCGACCTCTACAATCCCCAAGTCGTGCCCACCGGACCCATCTCGCTCGGCGTCCACGACTGGAAAACCGGCAACCATCGCTTGACGTTCAAGATCACCGGCAAGAATGAAAATGCCGTGCCGGCATACATGGTGGGAATCGATTACGTCGCGTTGACGCCGTCAACCAGCGACTCCGATTCCAGCACCGAGTTGCTCGCTACGGTCGATCCGCAACTGCTCCCCCTTGCCCGCGCGATTCGAACCCGGTCGTCGAGCGATGCGACCGATCTTTTTTATCCGTGGAACGCATTGTCGACGTCGATGTCCGCGGAAGAATTTCAGCAGCGAAAAGTGCAACTACGGGACGAGTTGATCGCCATCAAGTCCAAAACAGAGTCGCTGATCGAACCTCAGCCAAAGTGGACGAGATTCGAAGAACCCGACGATGAACGGCCGATCTTCCATTGGATTCCTTCGGGAATCGCATTTGGTTGGATTGCCGCGCAGCCCGGCGATCTCGTGCACTCGTCAATTGACGGTAAGACGTTTGTCGACGTCGTCACCCGTAGCAGTCTGCATAGTGGAATCGATAGTCGCAAGTTGCAGGGCTTTATCCGCTCGCCGACGTTCCCCATCGAACGCAAATACATCGATTATCGCGTCCGCCGCACCGGCGGGCTCCCCAATCCCGGCCGGGCGAACAAGAACGGCAACATCAGTTTGATCGTCGACGGCTTTCAGGTCATTCGCAGCCCGCTGTACGGCCATCTGACGTTCGTCGTCCCCAATGACGGGCAATGGCATTGGCATCGACAGGACGTCAGCAGGCAAATCGGCCACTCGGTATATATCGAAATCGGCGATGAAGACGACGGCTTCATTGAAGTCGCGGAAATCCGCTTGACCGACAACGAACTCGCGCCAACGGCTCCGAATAACCTGATGATCGAATTGCTTTCGGATGAAACCATCTCGACGCCCGAGCTACTCGCAGCGGGCTACGGAAAACTCATCCGCGAGTCGGTGGCGAAAATGAAGTTCTTCCGGCCGGACGGTTCAATACTCACCTCAGATCAAGCGTCATTTGCAGAAATGCTCGCCGAGATCGCTCGCGCATTGTCGACAACCGGTGCATTGAGACCGTCAAAAGAATTGCAGGACGAGCAAAAAGAACTTTTGGAAGTAGAGCAGAAAATCCGGCCCCCGATCTGGGCTCTCGCGATGACTGACGGCGATGCGGAAGACGAGCACGTCCTGATCCGCGGCAATCATACCAAGCCGGGCGAGGTCGTTGAACGGCGATTTCTCAAAGTCTTCGATTACACCGCAGGCGATGATCCGAAGTCGGAGTCGAGACATTTCGGCGCAGTTTTTTCCTCAACCAGCGGCCGGTTGGAACTCGCCGAACAAATGATCGACGACGCCCAGCCATTGGTCGCCCGTGTGATCGTCAATCGGCTCTGGCAGCATCATTTCGGCGAAGGCATCGTGCCGACGCCCGACAACTTCGGTGCGCTCGGATTGCCTCCCAATCATCCCGAATTGCTCGATGTTCTCGCCGGTGAATTGATCGCGCACGACTGGTCGCTGAAGCATATTCATCGATTGATCGTCAGTTCGGCGACATACCGCATGTCGAGCCAAATCACCGACGCCATCGCCGAGGAACGCGATCCGAACAATCGGCTGCTGCATCGTATGAACGTCAAACGCCTCGAAGGAGAACCGCTGCGCGATGCGTTGCTGGCGCTGTCGGGGCGGCTAAATCCGCAGATGTACGGGCCGAGCGTGATGCCGCATCTCACGCCGTTCATGGAAGGCCGCGGGCGGCCGGGGCAGTCGGGGCCGCTGGATGGCGACGGCCGCCGCAGCATTTACATCGGAGTCCGACGCAACTTCCTCTCGCCGATGTTCCTGGCGTTCGATCTCCCCACGCCGCTGTCGACGATGGGCAAGCGCAGCACGTCGAACGTCCCGGCTCAAGCCCTCACGCTGATGAACAACCCCTTCGTGTGGGAGCAATCGCAACTCTGGTCGCTGCGGTCGAGCATGATGCAGGAACTCAATAGTGAAGCACGCATCACCCGCATGTATGAAGAAGCGTTCGGCCGGCCACCGACGGATGAAGAACGGCGGATCGCGATGTCATTTCTCGAAGCGGCCGAGTGGAGCGATCTGGCGCACCTGTTGATCAATTTGAAAGAATTCGTCTTCATCCCCTGACAACGGACAACGGACAACCCCATGCAATGCCAACATTTTCTGCCCGTCCCGCTCTCCCGTCGCGAAATGCTTGCCCAAGCCGCGTGCGGATTTGGTGCGCTGGCGTTCGCCGCGCTGGGGGCGGAAGAACTTCGCGGCGACGAACTGCGTCTCGACCCGTTCGCGCCGCGACCGACGCACTTCGCCCCCAAAGCGAAAAGCGTCATCTTCCTCTACATGGACGGCGGGCCGGCGCACATGGATACGTTCGACCCCAAGCCGCAGCTCGACAAAGAGCACGGCCAGCCGTTCAAAATGAAGGTCCAGCCGACGCAATTCGACAACATCGGCAACGTGCTCAAATCGCATTGGAAATTCCAACAGCACGGCGAGAGCGGACTGCCGGTGAGCGAGCTCTTTCCGCATCTGTCGAAGTGTGTCGACAAGATGTGCATGATCCATTCGATGACGTCGGCGTTCTCCGAACACACCAACGCCAATTATTTTCTGCACACCGGACACGGCTTGCAGGGACGGCCCAGCATGGGAGCCTGGGCCGCGTACGGTTTGGGTTCCGAATGCCGCGATCTCCCCGGGTTCATCGTGCTCAACGGCGGACTGATTCCCCCCGGCGGACTCGATTGTTTTCACAGCGGGTTTCTCCCGGCGTCGTATCAGGGGTCGGTCTTCAAAAGCGGCAACACGCCGGTCGCCGACATTTCGCAGCTCGAACCGAATGCAGCGGCACAGCGGCGGAAATATGACGTCATGCGGCAGCTCGACAAACTCGGCTGGTCGGACCGCGGCCGGCACGCGGAAATCGAAGCGGCGATCGCCAACTACGAACTGGCCGCCCAGATGCAGCTCGCCGTGCCGGAGATCATGCAGATCGATCAAGAGAGCAAAGCGACGCAAGAGATGTACGGCCTGTTCGACGAATTCCCGCAGACGCGCATCTACGCCCAGCAATGCCTCGTCGCCCGCCGCCTCGTCGAGCGGGGCGTGCGCTTCATCGAGTTGACGATTCCTTCCCCCGAGGCCGACCGCTGGGATCAGCACAGCGGCTTAAAAGTCGGCCACGAGCGAAACGCCCGCGCGGTCGACAAGCCGATCGCCGGTTTGCTCACCGATCTCGCCAGTCGCGGCTTGCTCGACGAGACGCTCGTCGTCTGGTCGGGCGAATTCGGTCGCACGCCGATGGCTCAGGGAGCCGACGGCCGCGATCACAATCCGTTCGGCTTCACCGTCTGGATGGCCGGCGGCGGCGGGAAAGGGGGCTTCCGCTTCGGAGCGACCGACGAATACGGCTACTACGCAGTGGAGAACAAGCAAGAAATCCACGACCTTCACGCCACGATATTGCACCTCTTGGGCGTCGATCACACGCAGTTGACGTACCGTTTCAGCAGCCGCGACATGCGCCTGACCGACGTGCATGGGCATGTGATGCATGAGATTGTTGCGTGAGGGCTTTGCGGGAAACCGACAGAGTGGTTCGGCGGAACGTGTCGATCGATAGAGAATGACCGAAGAGCACTGGCTGAGGCCGGTGGTATCCGCCGCGGATCTCCACCGGGTGTGGCAATTTTCACTGGCGCGATCTGCGGGGAATAGGTAAGCTGTTGT
>JBBECD010000011.1:0-8839 GCA_040881995.1 Planctomycetaceae bacterium | reverse complement strand
TTGTCTCCTTGTCTCCTTGTCTCCTTGTCTCCTTGTCTCCTTGTCTCCTTGTCTCGAATTCACTTCCCCGCGGCTTCCGGCGTGGCCGGCGTGAGCGGGTTCAGTCGGCTGGTTTCGAGGAACTCGAATAGGTCGATGACCTCTTCCGGGGCCATTTCGTTCAACAGGCCGAGCGGCATGACCGATGTCTTCGAGGCGATCTGTTCGTCGATCTCCTTTTTCGGGATTTCCAGCCGAGTGGCATCGGACAGGAGCAACGTCACGGTGTCCTTATCTTTGGCGGTCGGGATGGGCATGCCGTTGTGGACCAGGCCCGACGTGGTGACGATGGTGACCATGCGGTATTGATCGGAAATCACCTGCGACGGAAAAATCAACGACTCGACGACGTCTTTCTTCTGAAAACGACGGCGGACCGACGTCAGATCGGGACCGACGTTTTCGCCTTCGTTCAGAAACTTGTGACACTTGATGCACTTCCCCTTGGTGAAGGCCAACTTGCCGCGGACGGCGTCCCCCGCGTCGTGGTTCGCAAGTTCCGTCAACTGCTGCAAGTTGTATTTCGATTTTTCGGTATCTTCCTGCGGGAGTTCCGCCGCCGGGGCATCCGGGAATTTCTCGGCGTACCACGCTTGATACGCCGCGAGCGCCTCGGCGACGCTTTCCCCTTCAGGCGGCGTGCCGCTCCATTTTTCGAGCAAGCCGACGGCCGGTTTGCCACCCTGGTCGCCGAGCTTCAAACCGGCGACGATTAGCCAGCGGAACGCCTCGGGCTTTTCGGGCTTAAACTCGAACTTCGACAACGCATTCACGCACAACTGAGCTGTCGTGAGATCGGCGAATTGCAACGCCTTGACGAAAACCGGCCAATCTTCGGGAACCGGGTTCTGCGCGATCGCCCGGGCAATTTGATCGCGGCGATCGGGAACGGTTTCGAACAGTTTCCGCAGCGACTCGCGGGCCGCCGGCGTTTGAGTCCGCGACATCGCCGTGATCGCGACGGAGACGACCTCCTCGCGGCCGGGCTTCGCCTCGGAGTTTTGGCTGTCGTCGAGCAGCGTCGTCATGACGTTCTCGAAGTCGGCGATCTGTTCGGGCTGGCTGTTCTGCAGGATCAATCCCGCCGCGAACGGATGATCGGCCCACGTGAGCAGCAGTTGTTTGCGCTCTTCGGGCGAGTAACGTTCGAGACCCGCGCCGACGATGTTCGCCAGATAGGGGACGAAACTGTTCCCCCCTTCCCAGCCGCGCGTGCTGTTGTACCACGCGAGATACCGCCGCTTGAGATCGAAATCCCAGCCGGTGTTCAAGTATCGCAATGTGAGGGCGAGGTGAATCTGCTGCCTTTGCGTCGGTGCCTCTTCTAAATGCTTCACGATTTTCTCGGCGGCACCGGGAATTTGCATGTACGCGAGCACTCGCGCCGCCTCGTCGTCGATGGCGACGTTGCCGTAGGGGAACTCATCGCGAATCTGCTGTCCGATTTGAGCGAGCACGTTGTCGTTGCCGCCGGCGAGCAACGTCAACTGAATCAGACGCAGCGTATTGAGCATCTGCACCGGGGCAAGCGCGCCGCGTCCGCCCGAGAGAATGTCGTATTCAACTTTGAGTGCGTCGTTCGCATTGAACTCGGACATCCCCAGTCGGTACAGCCCCAGCAGACCGAGTGTCACCACACTCGGGTTCTTGTGCTGCAACACCGCCGCTTTCCATTTGTCGGTTTTGACGCGTTCCAACGCCAGCCGCGCGGCGAACTGCAGATGGCGATCGTTCGACGCCATGCAGGCAAACAGTCCATCGACCGGGGCTTCCAGTCCCGTGCGCACAAACGCTTCGCACGCCCGGCGACGGACGACCAGATCCTTATCCGCCAGCATCGTCGCCAGCAACGCCTGGCATTCCGGCGTCGCATGATCCCCCAGCAGCCAGACGGCGAAGGCGCGAACACTCGCCACTTCATCTTTCTGGGCGACCGTCGAGAGCAATTTGAACGAGGGCTTCGGACCATAAAGCGACAACAGCGACAACGCACGGATGCGCCGGGTTTCGTTCCCCTTGAGGGCGAGCGATTCCAATTCGCTTCCCCAGGTTTTGGCATCTGAAGCGACGAGTTTTTCAGCCGCTTCGCGGACCCAGTTCGATTGCCCCTGCGGTGCGTTGACGACGTCGGCAACGGTTTCCAACGGCGGAATCGAACGATCGCCGTCGGTGTAGCTAAGGCGATAAACGCCTCCTTCGGTGCCGCGGCCGCCGGTTGTGTACAAGACCGAACCATCGCGGTCGACTTCGATATCCGAGACGTTCAGCGGGTTGCCGGTCACGAGATTTTCGTACGTTCCGGTGTAGCTCGCACCGTCGGGTTTCAGATACACCGCCATGATGCGGCCCATCGACCAGTCGCAGACGAGAAACGAGCCGCGATACTTTTCGGGGAATTGATTGTGCTCGTAGAAAATCACGCCGGTCGGCGAACCGCGGCCGACGTCGACCGTGCCGGGAAGCGAATCGAAGTAATAATCGGGCCACTTCGCTGCACCGCTGCGCCAGCCGAACTCCGCGCCGGGAATGCAATGATTGACCCGCACCGGGCGATACCAGGGCAAGCCGACGTCCCATTCCATGTCGCTGTCGAACGTGAACAAGTCGCCGTTGGCATTGAAGGCGACGTCGTACTCATTACGGAAACCGGCGGTCTCGCACCACCACTTCTTGCCGTCGGGAGTAAATCGCCAGACCGTTCCGCCGGGCGCTTTGATACCGACCGCGTGACCGCCGGCGTCTTCGAACTTCGGATCGAACAGATACCCTTCGTATGGATCGCGCACGGGCGACGTCGGTTCGCGTTCGACTTTGACCCCGGCGTGATTGCCGTTGTTCGCGTACAGCCAGCCGTCCGGTCCCCAGACGACGTCGTGCGGACCGTGCTCGGCGATGCCTCCTTGATACGTGTAGACGTGAATCGTCTCGTCGGCGACGGCGTCGTTGTTCCGGTCGGGAAGCCGATAAATCCCCGGTCCGTTCGGGCCGTCCCCCATGCAGAAGAGTTCGTCGCGGATCATGCACAGTCCCTGGCAGTTTTTCACCTCGGTCGACATCACGATGGCACGGTCGAACGTGCCGTCCTTGTCTTCATCGACGAGCGACACGATCTCCGCCCCCTGACGCGAGGCGATCAATCGCCCGTCGCGGCCCCACGTCGTACAAATCAGCGAACCGGCAAGCTCTGGCTCGGCGACTCGCTTCAATTCGAATCCGACCGGGACATCGAACCGGTCGAGATAACTCTCTTCGAGGACGATATCGTTCCAGGGCGAATCGGCATGAGGGCCGAGCACCTTTACCGGCTTCCAGCCCTCGAGACCGAATTGCGGCTTGAGCCAGCCGTCCCCTTCGGGCTTCGTGAGCGTCGCCTGCCATTGGGTTCCACTGTCGAAGGGAATTTCTCCACCGCTCTGGCCGCGGATTTCTCCCTCGACGAACAAGCCGGCTTTCCCCGATTTATTCGTCGCGGCGACGGCGATCACATTCAAACCCCGTTCGACAATGCCGTTGAGATTGAAGCGATACGGCCGGCGTTCATCCCCCGCGCCGACGTTGACGCCGTTGACCCACAACTCGAAGGCGTCGTCGCAGACGACGTAAATCGCTCCGGTGGAAGGTTCGGCGGCGCGGACTTCTCGTCGGAACCAGACGGTCCCCTCGGCTGCCGACTCGGCGGGATCGCCTTCGTCGAACCAGACCCACTGGGCGTCAAAATTCCGCTGCGCGAGCGCCGGCTGGGCCAGCCACAGCGATATGCCGACGCACCATCCCCACAGGATTGCCTGTCTCATCGTGAATGATCCTCTCTGCGATAAAAATCGGACATGAAATCGCGACCGAGGTGTTGATCACGTCGTGAAGTTATACTTTCAAAATCGGTAACAATTTAGCCGAATGGCATGCCTTCGTCGGAGTACAGCCTTTCGGCTGCTGTCTTTTGATTTGAAGAGCAGGGTTAAAAGCCTGTACTCCAACAATGGTGATAACGCTTTATGATAACGAACCGGCATTCTCACAACCAGCATTCGGAGGCCGGGCAACAGTGAATTTTTTGCGGGAAATCGCGGCAAACCGTGTTGTCGATTGGGATTCACTTCTGTTTCGTCACACGTTACGATCTGGATTCAGCGAGCATTCATGCTCCGTCCCCTGTGACGCGGCCGACGAGGGCCGCGTCTCGGATCACCAGGCGATGACCGCCACGCATCTTACACCCCATGAAAGAGTACATTTGATGAACGTTCCATTCGGTCGTCGCCGTGTTCTCGGATTTGCGTTCGCTGTATCTGTTCTCATGTCGTCCGGTCTGATACGGGCGTCCGCACAAAATCAACCGGTCGATCGGCTGCTCCGCCCGCTTCCCCCCGATACCAATATCGTGGCGATCGTGCGCGTCAACGAGATCATGAAGTCGCCTCGCGCGATCTCCGAGGATTGGGAGAAGAACCCCGATCAGAATTTCCTCGCCGGTGCCGATACGATTCCTTCGTGGGTCGATCTGCTTGTGGTGGGGATGCACGTGCATCCCGGCCCGATCGACGACGTCACCACCGTCGCCGTCGTTCCCGTCCCCGAAGGCGTCGGGCTCGAACAGATTGCCTCACGAGAAGCGGCGATCACGGGGGCGCCGCCGGCCGACGTCGAAACGCTGGCCGGCCGTCCGGTGTTGATGTCGCATCGCGGTGCGTATTTCGCCCTGCTGGAAGAGGGCGTTCTCGGAGCAATGCGGCCGGGCGTCCGCCAGGATGTCTCGCGCTGGATTCGCCAACTCGATACGCGGTCGACGCCGGTCATCGCCGAGTATCTGCAGGCCGCGGCTCGCTCGCCCGCTCACATCGTGCTCGCGATGGACTTGCAGGATTTGCCCGAGCCGCAAAACGTCCGCGACCGCGTCGCGCTGTCTCTTCCCAAAAACGCGCCGAGCTCGCGCATTCAGCATTTGACCGACCTGATCGTCGGCATCCGCGGCGTCACGTTAAGAATCTCGATCGAGGAAGCCTCGCCGTCGGAAATCGAACTCGATTTCTCCGACAGCGTCGCCGGGCAATCGCAAAATATCGTCGCTTTGTTTCAGGAAATTCTCTCGGAACACGGCCTCGCACTCGACGAACTGGAAAAGACGAACGTCGAATCGAAGGCGACCTCGGTCGTGCTGACGTTCGATATGAGCGATGAAAGTCTAAGGCATGTCTTGTCGTTGCTGGCCGGACCGCGGCCGGGGAATATCGGTATCGTCACGGAGACGACTCCGAGCCGGGTTAAAGTCGACTTGGCCGCATCGCGTCGATATTGGAACTCGGTGAATAAATCGCTCGACGATCTCGACCGCGCCCAGCAACGTCAACGAAGCGTCGCCAAAATCGCCGGCTGGCACGATTCCCACGCCAAGAAAATCGAAAACCTCTCGATCGAAGGAGTCGACCCACTGCTAATCGACTACGGCATGGACGTCGCCTCGAAACTCCGCACGCTGGCATCGTCGCTGCGCGGCGTCGCCATCGAGTTCGACAATCAGGGACGCACGCTGACGTACGAAGTCTACGGCGACCCCGGTTCGGTGGATTTCGGCTGGGGCTATGGGTTCGGTTACCGCCCGCCAACGGTCCAGTTTCAAAGCAACCTGCAGGAAGTGAAAGAAAAACAAGCCGCCGCCATCAGTGGGGGGCAGGAGCAACGCGAGCAAATCTGGGGCATGATCCGCGAAGCACGGAC
The DNA here is from genome assembly GCA_040881995.1 of Planctomycetaceae bacterium. GTDB lineage: Bacteria > Planctomycetota > Planctomycetia > Planctomycetales > Planctomycetaceae > JAQCEJ01. Next base: position 3,085 of record JBBECD010000011.1, on the reverse strand, counting down.
GGAACTAGAGAAGGAACTCCGCAAGAAATACGGGGTCGATTTCTAGGTTGGTCTTGGGTGATTCTCAATCCCTCGCGACCCGCACCCGACATTCCGGAAGCCGTTCGGCGAACATGGTGACCGACTTCGCCGTAAACCCCGACGGCAAGAACACGCTCTTCAATCCCGTAAACTCCAGCAGATGCGGCAGACTCCGTTCCGTCACGCGCGTTCCTTGCAGCGACAGCGTTCCCAGCGACTGCATCGGCTTGAGTTTCGCGAGCCCCGCATCGGTGACGTTCGTCAAACTCAAATCAAGCAGCACCAGTTTCGTTAGCGCGTTGACGTGTTCGATGCCGTCGTCGGTGATTTTCGACCCGCTGACATCCAACCCTCGCAAATGGGACAACGAGCACAACGATTCCAGCCCGTCGTCCGACAGCGTCGTCCCGCGGATCTCGATCGTCAGATCCTCCAACTCTTTCAAGAAGTCAACAACCTCGGCATCGACCATGCCATTCTTCCGAATAATCCGCCGATCGACGCCGTAATCGTCCCCCAGCCGCACCAGCAGTCCTTCGATCCCCGTCGCCCGCTGATCGAACCGCTTGACCACCGCCCCTCGCTTGACGAGTTCCGCAATTATGCGTCGTTCTTTTTGGGCATCGTCATCGGCCCAAGTCGCGGTCACGAAGATAGACAGGGAGACAAGGAGACTGGGAGCCAGGGAGAAAAAACGATCCATGCGAATTCTTCTCCCCCACTCTCCCCCTCCCCCACTCCCCCCCTCTGCATTTCTCATCGCATCGCTCCCATCCTCAACAACACCTTCCCCCCGCGCCCCGGCTGCTCGGCAGCTTGCACGGCTTCCACCACGCGGGCCAGCGGAAACTGCTCGCTCACGTCGCTCGTCAACACCCCCAGCCGCATCAGTTTGACGATCTCGCGGACCAGCCGCAGCTTGCCGAGCAGTCCCGTTTCTTTCATCGCCTGGCTGAGCCAGAAACCCGAAATCCGGGCGCCCGTTCGCATCAGTTGCCGCGAGGGGAGCAAGATCGGCTCGTGTGACAAAGTGCCGTACACCACGAGATGCCCGCGCGGCGAGAGGCAGCCGATCATCGCCGTGCCGGTTTTGCCTCCCACGCAGTCCATCGCAAACGACGCCTCGCCGCGACCGGTGGCCTTCGTCAATTGCCGCGGGAGTTCTTCCGCTGCTTGTTTCTCCGCATCGAACGTCACAACCGCATCGGCCCCGAGCGTGTAAAGTTCATCGGCGAGTTCGTCACGCCGGACGAGATTGAGCGTGCGAAATCCGAAATACTTTCCCATCCGAATCACCATCCGCCCCAGCGCCGAGTTCGCGGCACTTTGCATCACCCACGCCCCCTTCGGCACGCGAAGCACCGAACGAATGATCGTGAGGGCCGTCGCCGGGTTGACGAAAAACATCGCCGCCTGCTCATCCGAGAGCAACCGCGGCAACGGAATGACCTGCCCGGCGGTTGCGACCGATTGTTCGCGCCAATGACCTTCATCGCCGCCAATGACGCTGACGCGCGTCCCCACCAATCGCCGCCCCAACAGGCCCATCCCCTGAGTCACGACGCCGACCCCTTCAAACCCCGGCACGGCGGGCAAGCGGGGCAGCGCCGTGTATTCGCCGCGGATGAACAGCAGATCGGACGGATTGACCGGACTGGCCCGCATCTCGACAAGCACTTCCCCCGCGCGAAGCCCCGGCGAGTTCACCTCGCGCACCGCCAGCACATCAGCCGGTTCGCCACAACGATCGAAGATGACGGTTTTCATGATCCTCCCGATGTTCGTTTCGCATAGTCTACCGCCGGAAGAGCCGGAGGGGGAGACAAGGAGATAGGGAGATAGGGAGATAGGGAAACCAATCAACTACCGCTTGCGTCTGACTCATCCCTCATCCCTCATCCTTCATCCCTCTCTTGAGTCTCACTCGCAGCGCGAGACCGCATATCAATCAATAAAAAAGAAGCGAAATCCTCCATCACGCTATGGACGAAAATTCGCCGGGACATCTAAAATTCGGGCAGTCAAGAACTTCAACCGACCGATCCCGCACCGACACTCATTAATAGAAAGAGCATCCCATGAAAGGCAATCAAAAAGTCATCGACGCCCTTAACGCCGGGCTGACGATCGAACTCACCGCCATCAACCAGTATTTCGTGCAGGCCAAGATGTGCCAGAACTGGGGCCTTAATCGCCTCGGGAAGAAGCATTACCACGAATCGATCGGCGAGATGAAGCACGCCGAGAAACTGATCGATCGCATCATTTTCCTCGATGGCGTCCCCGAAATCGCCCGTTACGACGTGATTCGCGTCGGCACGACGGTGCTCGAGCAGTTCAAATACGACCTGGACCTCGAGACCAAAGGAGTCAAGGCCTACAACGACGCCGTCACTTTATGCATCAAGGAAGAAGACGCGGGCAGCCGCGAGTTGCTGGAGAAGATTCTCGTCGAATCGGAAGAACACGTCGACTGGCTGGAGACGCAACTCGACCTGATCGACAAGATGGGGATCGAGAATTACATGGTGACGCAGGTGGGCGAAGACGACGAATCGCATTGAGCGTTATCCCTTCTCCCTCGGGGAGAAGGTGGCCGCCAGGCCGGATGAGGGTCCGCTATTTGTCGTTCCGAGGGAAAGATCTTCGGCCCCAAAGGGCGACGGGGTTCGGGGGATGGAGAGTTTCTCATTTCGCACGCTTCCTTGCACATTCGTCATTCAGTTGCCCCTTCACCCTACCGGACTCGGTTGCGCGCCGGTGGAATTTGGAAGGTTTCCCACGCCGCATGCGCGCTGAAAAACGTGTTTGGTAATCACCAAACGCGCGCCAAACGCGCGCAAATCGACGTCTCGCAGCGCCTTCCGCACCATCTCGCCACTATCTCGCGACCATTTCGCAGAATTTATAAACACTCATATGAGCGCGACCCGCGCCTGTGCCGAATCCGCTTCGCGCAACCAGGCACCTTATTGAGGAGTTGATGTTTCGCATTTTGTCGGATCGGTGTTTATACCTCACGCGGCCAGGAGTGATACGTCTTCAAATCGCTGGAAATTGAGCG
>JBBECD010000010.1:0-8949 GCA_040881995.1 Planctomycetaceae bacterium | reverse complement strand
AAAGTTGCTCCCGCCCGTCGAAACGCCCTTCCAGGGCTGTGGCGGGGATGCCACATGCTGGTGTTGCCGGGGGGCAACAGAGCGAGACGTCGCCGCCGTCCCTGTTCGCAACACCTGATCCACGATGAAGATCCGCGTCGCATCTCCCGGCGTGAGCACGTTGCCGATTCGCCACACGCCCAAAAGGTGCTTTTCGGCCGCGAATAATTCCGCTTGACCATCTGGAACAGAACGGATAACTTCCCCCTCCTTCCAATCCTGTCGACCCGATGGCATGTCCTGTTTTTCCCCTCTACGGATTCGTTTCCGCTGTCCCCAATACGACTTCCTGCCTCCACACCTCGTTGCGACACCGTTTCCATTCCTCGCGTCTTCGCGATGTTCACATCACGTCAGCCGTTCATCCCTCCGTACACAGTTCGATCGAGTCACGCGCGAACCGATCTCGCGAACTCGCTCAGCCAACGATCTTCGTCGTCCTCCGTCTCATACGCCGCACGAAGAACTGGAGCCATGCTCATGGATTCGAAATTGATCACGATGAAAGATTTCATGTTGAAATGTCTCACTCTCGTCTGTCTCGCGGGGATAGGCCTCACGCTGGCCGTCGCGGGGTGTCAATCTTTCGATTTCCGCTCGCAAACTCCAGACCTTTTCAAAGATCTGACGGGAAAGTCAGATGACGAAAAAGTCACCGAGGAGGATCTCGATACCGACGACTTCGATCTGAAGACCGAAGTCGAAACCCCCTTCATCGGCGACTACGTCACCGTCGCCGGACTGAATCATATTTTGCTCGAAGGTGTGGGATTGGTCGTGGGACTGGACGGCACCGGCGAAGATCCGCCGCCATCGATGTATCGCACCGCATTGTTGGACGACATGCGTCGCCGCGGAGTGAAAAATCCCAATCAAGTCTTGCAGTCACCGAATACCGCGCTGGTTATCGTTCGCGCTTATTTGCCGCCGTTGATTCAAAAAGGCGAGAAATTCGACATCGAAGTGCGGTTGCCTCCCACCAGCGAAGCGACCAGCTTGAAAGGGGGCCGGCTGCTCGAATGTTATCTCTCGGAACAAGCGATCGTCCCCGGACAAGGTTTGCTCGAAGGGCATGAATTCGCCAAAGCGTCGGGACCGATCTTGATCTCGACCGGCGTCGGCGACGCCACTTCACTGGCAGGCGTGCTGCGTCGCGGAAAAATCCTCAGCGGCGGACTCGCGACCCGCGAAGACCGTCACCTGGCGTTGTACGTCCGCAACGATTTCCGCAGCATCCGTAACACGCGGCGCATCGCCGACCGCATCGGCAAACGCTTCCATCACTACGATAAATCGGGCATCAAACAGCCGATGGCCGAAGCCAAGACCGATCAACTGATCGTGCTCAAGGTTCATCCGAAGTATAAAGACAACTTCGCCCGCTACTTGCAGGTGATCCGCAACATTTCATTCCGCGAAACGGACGTCGCCGAGCGGGTCCGTTCGAAAATGCTGATGCAGGAACTGCTCGATCCCGAGAAGGCCGACCTCGCGGCGTTGCGTCTCGAATCGATCGGCCCGTCGTCGTTGCCGATTTTGAAAAGCGGTTTGGCGAGTCCCACGCTCGAATGCAAGTTTCACTCCGCCGTGGCGTTGGCCTATCTGGACGATGCCAGCGGTCTGCCGATCCTGTCCGAAGCGGTCCGCAACGAACCGGCATTTCGCGTGTTCGCGCTGGCGGCGATGGCCACTCTCGACGTCCCCGAGGCGCAGATGGCGTTGCGCGAGCTGATGAACGAAGAAAGTTCCGAAGTTCGCTACGGATCCTTCCGCGCGCTCTGGACCATGAACAAGCAAGACCCGTTCATCATCGGCCGCAACTTGAACGACGAGTTTATGCTGCACGTGCTGCCGACACAAGGAACGCCCCTCGTTCATATGACGCACCACAAACACGCTGAAATCGTGCTGTTCGGCGAAGAACAGCGAATGCTCACGCCGATCGCCGCCTCGGCGGGGAATCATATTCGCGTGAACGCCGCTCCCGGCAGCAACACGATCACCATCAGCCGCTACGAAGCGGGCAAACCCGATCGCCGCCGCGAAGTCTCGACGCGCGTGGCCGACGTGATTCAAACGGTCGCGGAGTTCGGGGCCTCGTATCCCGAAGTGGCGCAACTGCTCGTCGAGTCGGAGCACCGGAGAAATCTCATTGGCCGCATCGAGATCGATTCGCTGCCGAAATCGGGCCGCATGTATCTGAGGCCCGACACTCAACTCGCCGACGGGAAAACGGTGAAATCGAAGAAGCGGATCGGCCGCTCGAAACTGGGCCCCAATACGTGGTCCATCCAGGATGCCGACGATGCCCTCCGACAGCGCGAATCGCTCAGCGAGGACAGCCCGGCCGACGACGACGGCGGCGTACAGCCGGCCTCCTTTGAATTGGAAGACCTGAATTCTCTCGAAGATGAACCCAAGCAAGACGACGGAAACGCCAGTCTGATCGATCTGACTTCGAACTCGGTCGACGCATCCTCCGACGATGCCGCGGACGACGCACCGGCTCAAAGCAAGTCCTGGTGGCGCTGGAATGTCTTCGAAAAAGCTGGCAAACGTTAATGCTTAAATCTCTGCAGTTGTTCGGCTTCAAAAGCTTTGCCGACCGCACGCAATTCGATTTTTCCAACGGCATCACCTGCGTGGTAGGACCGAACGGCAGCGGCAAAAGCAACGTCGTCGACAGCATCAAATGGCTGCTCGGCGATCAAAGCCCGAAAAGTCTCCGCGGCAAAGAGATGACCGACGTCATCTTCAACGGAGCACTGGGACGCAAACCCAGTGCGTTCGCCGAGGCTGTACTCACATTCGACAATGCGAAGCAGACGCTCTCGGTCGATACGGCCGAGGTGCAAATCGGCCGCCGCTTGTGGCAGACCGGCGAATCCGAATATCTCATCAACGGCATCACCTGCCGATTGAAAGACATTAAAGACCTCTTTCTCGGCACCGGTGCCGGTGCGTCGGCGTACAGCATCATCGAACAAGGCCGCGTCGATCAGATTTTGCAGGCCAACGCCTCGACGCGCCGCGTCGTTTTTGAAGAAGCCGCGGGGATCAGCCGCTATAAACTTCGCAAGGTCGAGACGCTGCGCAAGCTGGAACGCATCGGGCAGAACGTCCTCCGGCTGACCGACATCGTCGACGAGGTCGAGACGCAGCTCAACTCGGCAAAAACGCAGGCGGCCAAAGCCCTCAAATATCGCGAAGTCGAAGTCGAACTCCGCGAACTCTGGCTCGGACTCGCCGCCGACGACGCCCGCGCCCTCACCGCGCGGCTCTCGACGGTGCAACAGGGACTCGACGGCGACGAAAGCGAACTCGAACGGCTCAATGCCCGCCGGCAAGCCTCGGAACAACAACTCACGCTGCTGGATCAGCAAATTTCGGAACTCGACGACCGGCTGCATGTGATCGAACGCAATCATTCGCAAACCGGGCAGTCGATCACGCGCGAGCAATCGACGATTCAACACCTGCAGTCGCGCAGCCAGGAACTCGACGGCGATATCGCCCGGCTGCGGACGCAGCGCAGCCGACTGCATCACCGCGCCCGAGAGATCGACGCTCTTGCTGCCGCGACCGCCGCCGCCTTCGCCGAATCGCAACGGACGATCGCGCAGCGGCAGGCCGAGGTCCAACGCCATCAATTGCAAGTTGAAAAACATAACGCCCTCATTGAAGCGTCACGGCTCCAATGTGGGACGCTCAAAGAACGACTCGCCGCCGCAGTGCAGGACAAACACGAACATCAACATCGCGTCACCGGGCTCAGCGCGCAGATTCTTGCGGTGCGAGAGTCCACAACTCGCGCCGAGACGGAACTCGACCGCTGCGACGCAGAACTGGAACGGGCTCGCGATGCCTTCCGCAATCAGGCCGAAATCGTCGCCGATTTGCAGTCGCGAGCCGAAGCGGTCGAGGCGGAGACAACCGCGGCCCGGCAACAGCATCGTCAGTTGTCGCAAGCGTACGAGCAGTCTCAGAAACGGCTGTCCGAACTCCGCGAAGACCGCAGCGCGCTCCAGGCCCGCAAAGACATTCTCGAAGATTGGGAACTCCGGCAGGAAGGCATGGGCCTCGGCGTCAAAGAGATTCTAAGCCGGTCGAAAACGGCTGCGTCACCGCCGTGGAATCAACTGCTCGGCAGCATCGCCGATTTGCTGGTCGTCGACCTCGATCACGCGGCTCTGTTGGAAGTGGCATTAGGCGACCGCGCCCAACTTCTCGTCATGAAAGAGTTGTCGCCGCTCGTCGATTATCTCAATCACAACGTGGCGACCATCAACGGCCGGGTGGGATTCGTCTCGCTCGCCGATCTGCCCGATGAGCACGGTGCCACGTCGTCGCGCGTCGATCTTACCGGTCATGCGGGAGTCAAACAGCGAGCCGACTTGCTGGTGATGGAGAATCTCGACCCGACGTGCGAACTGACCGACGACCTGCGGCGATTGATAACGGTCCTGCTCGGCGACACCTGGATCGTCGAAAAACTCGACGTCGCCCTGCAACTTGCGCAAGGCCAGGGAAATGCCTGCCGGTTTGTGACGTTGCAAGGCGAACGGCTTGAAGCCGACGGCACGCTGTTCGTCGGTCTCGACCGTCCCGAATCGGCGATTGTGTCGCGCAAAAGTGAATTGCGTCGGCTGCGGAATGAACTGATCCGCGTCGACGCCGCAATGTCCGAGCAGGAGAAACTGCTCGCGGAACTGGTCGTCACCTTGACGACCGTCGACGAACAAGCGGGCGAACTTCACCGCCGCTGGAAAGAGGCGAACGACCGTTTCCTTTCGGCAAAAGCGCAGTCGTCCGAACACGAACAGAAACTCGCCCGCCTCGAACAAGAACGCCAGCGCTGGGAAAGCGAAGCGGTTGAATTGAAACACCGGCTGCAACGCTATCAGCAGGAACAGGCCGATGCCGAATCGCGATTAAGCGAGCTCGACGCCGCGATCGACGCCTCTCACGAGCAACTCGCGCAACAGACCGAACAGGTTAAAGCCGTCGAAGCACAGGTCGCAGAACTCGAACGGCAACTGCAAACGGCGAGTGTGTCGCTCGCGAAACACGAAGAACGGCTCTCGGCCCTCGAACAGGAGCAATCGCGGCACGCCGATGAACAACGCCAACGGCAACTGCAATACGAAGAAGCCGAACGCCGGCTCGAAACGACGCGGGAAAAACTTCGTCAGTATTCGTTGCAAATCCTGAACGCGCGGTCCACCCTGGCGGAGTTGTACCTCGACCGCGACGCCGGCGAACGAGACGTTCTCGTCGTGCACAGCGAGAAAAAACGTTTGCGGCAGATTCGCGCGAAACTGCAAAAGGAAGACAACCAGATTCAGCAGGAACGCCGCGAACTGCAGGACGCCAAACATACGCGGGAAATGCAGGCCCGGGATATCGAGTATCAGATCACCACCTTGCAACAGCGCATCGAAGAAGAGTATCAGTTGCAACTCGAAGAAATTGTCAGCAGCGGCGCCTCGGCGTTGGCGCTGTTCAAGGCCGGCAAGATCAAAGGGATTTCGAAGCCGTCGCATCAGGCAGATCGGGGAGCGGGGAGCGGGGAGCGGGGGGCGGCTGACGACGATGACGAAACTTATGACATGCTCGAAGACCCGACCGGCGACGATAGCGAAGTTCTCATTGAGGAGGCAGAAGGGGAAACTCTCACTGTCGTCGAATTCGACGCCGGTGAATTTGAAGAGATTCGCGAAGCGGTCGACGGACACGTCCAGCGGTTGCGCCGCAAACTGAAAATGATGGGAAGCGTTAACCCCGACAGTCTGCAAAATCTCGACGAACTGGATAAGCGGTACAGTCAGCTCAAAGCGCAGCTCGACGATCTCGTCGCGGCCCGGGCGACGCTCGAAGAAATCATCCGCCGCTTGAATACAGAGAGCAAGCGGATATTCATGGACACCTTCGAAACCATTCGCGGCCATTTCAAAGAACTGTTCCGCAAACTGTTCGGCGGCGGCGAAGCGGATATAATTTTAGAAGATCCCGAAGACGTGCTCGACTGCGGCATCGACATCGTCGCGCGGCCGCCGGGGAAAGAACTGCGGAGCATCACGCTAATGAGCGGCGGCGAAAAGACGATGACCGCCGTCGCGTTGTTGATGTCGATCTTCCGCAGCAAGCCGAGTCCGTTCTGTATTCTCGACGAAGTCGACGCCGCGTTGGACGAAGCGAATGTCGAGCGATACGTGTCGGTCTTGAAGGAATTTGACACGGCGACGCAATTTATTCTGATTACGCACAATAAGCGATCGATGTCGGCGGGATCGGTATTGCACGGCGTGACGATGGAGCAGTCGGGCATCTCGAAGCGATTTTCGGTCCGGTTCGAAGACGTCAACGAAAACGGAGAATTCAAAAAACCGCCGGGCGAGCAAAATCAGGCCGCCTGAGCGCGAACATTTTTAAAATCGAAGCGGTCGAAAGGATGGCGCGAGTTGGTCGGCGAGGTTTTTTGCCGCGCGCCGCCATAAGTCGAGTTCAATCAAAAGATTAGCTGTCGTCCCTACAACCGTCCTGACTGGGTTTCACTCATGTTCATGCTAATGAGTGTCTCAGCTAGAGAACGCACGAAGGACACGCCGAGCAAAGATCTTAAAGTCCGTACCCTCGTCAGGTCGAAAAAATAAGTCAGACGAAATCAGCAAATTTGATCATGTGCGGAATCGAGCGATAGTCGAAACGCCGGACGTGAGGGAATCGCTGGTGACGTTGATGGGGGGCAAGGGGCAAACGGGACTCCGTCCAGCCTGCAAGGCCAATCATTCGCTGTTTAGACTCTAACACAACCGGTTGTGCTTGTTAAAAACCGCTCCGATTCTGCGGACAACGGTGACGCACAGAGGCGGTGTTAGAATGAATGAGAATGATTCGGCTTCGTCTCCCCAATGAGGTTCCGGGAATGTTATTCCCCCGAGACGAAACTGTGTCGAGTGACGGATAGAGCGAAAAGTCCAAGATCCAAAATCCCGTTATAGTAGTAGACCGGTACCGGCACGAGGTTCAAGACGCCTCGCATCGGACCAATCTCTGAGATTTACCCCGACCCAAAACGACCATGGTCTTTCGCACGGACCCAATCAGGCTATGAGAGCCGGCCGTCGTCGTGGGGTGAAGATCGGGAGGGCCTACGAACCCTCTGAGTTTGCCAAGAAGTGATTGGAGAGCCCGCACATGAAAACGATCTTCACTACTGGTCAAGTAGCAAAGATCTGCAAAGTTGCTCCTCGCACCGTCAGTAAATGGTTTGATTCTGGCCGGTTGCGTGGATATCGTATTCCCGGTTCGCAAGATCGTCGTATTCCTCGCGAACACCTCATCCGTTTCCTCAAAGAACACGGCATGCCGTTAGGGGAACTGGAAGACGAGGCGATGGGAAAAATTTTGCTGGTCGGTCCTGATGCCCAGTTGAGATTAAGTCTGACAGAAATGATGCCGGCGGAAGACTTCAAAATGGAAGTCGCCGCCAGCGGATTCGAAGCCGGTATTCAGGCCGAGTCCCTGCATCCGGATTGCGTCGTCATCGATTTCGTCATGGGTCGTAGCGAAGCCCTCATGATCGCTCAAAACCTGAGGCGAAATCACGATTACTCCGACGCCGTGCTCATCGGCCTGCTGAGCGAAGAAGACAACGCCAGCGGTTTCGATCGCACCATGTTCAACGAAACCTTCCGCAAACCGTTCGATACGGCTTTATTGGCCGAACGGATTCGGACGCTCGTCGGACGCCGGAAGCAACTCGCGTGACGACGGCGGTCTGATGAATTCACCAATAACAGCATCCTGATCTGGTCTCAAGGAAGAACCAGACAGCGTGCTGTTGAAGGTGGATTAGACCCGCGATCATTACGAATTCATCCAAAAAAGCTCGGACTTAACATCCGAGCTTTTTTTGTTCTTTGCTGTTTCCTTCTCGTTCCCAAGCTCCGCTTCGTCTTTTAGCCCCCGGTCAATGACCGGGGGGAGTTCGCGTTGCATCAAACCCCCGGCGACTCGCCGGGGGCTAAAAGAAAATGCTCCGCTACGGAGACCCTCCGCGTCGCGGCTAAACCGGGTGAATGCACCACTCCGCGCCATTCTGACTCATCCCTCATCCCTCATCCCTCATCCCTTGATTCGCTCCCGCCAGCATCATGCCGATTTGCGTTTGCACCATTTCGCGATACCGGCTGTCGGTTTCCATTAGCTCCTCGTGCGTGCCGATTTCACGAATCCTGCCGTGCTCCATCACGATGATGCGGTCGGCGTGCGCGATCGTGCTCAAGCGGTGCGCGATCACAAAACTCGTGCGGTCTTTCATCAGCCGCTTGAGCGACGCCTGAATCAGTTGTTCGCTGTCCGAATCGAGATTGCTCGTCGCCTCATCGAGAATCAGAATCTTCGGATCGGCGAGAACCGCGCGGGCGATGGCGATTCGCTGCCGTTGGCCGCCGCTCAATTTCACGCCGCGTTCGCCGATGATGGTGTCGTACCCCTGCGGCAGCTTATCGATAAACTCATCGGCGTGAGCGATTTGGGCGGCCTGGCGAATCCTGTCGAAATCGGCGTCGCGACTGGCGTAGGCGATGTTCTCGCCAATCGTGCCGTCGAACAGAAAGACATCCTGCTCGACGACTCCCAGCAGATTGCGGTACGAGTCGACGTCGATATCGCGGACGTCGCGACCGTCGCAGGTAATGCGTCCCATCGTCGGGTCGTAAAACCGCGCGACGAGATTGCACAGCGTCGTCTTCCCCGCCCCGCTGGTGCCGACGAGAGCAAACGTCTGCCCAGCCGGGACGTCGAACGAAATCTCCTGCAGCGCAAACGACGACGCACCAGGATATCGAAAATGGACGTTCTCGAATGAAATTTCTCCGGTGACGTCCTCTTTGCTCAAGCGGATGG
>JBBECD010000009.1:0-8950 GCA_040881995.1 Planctomycetaceae bacterium | reverse complement strand
GTCGTTCAACCTCCAGTGATCCACAGGTTCGATGTCTTTGTCCAGACCAGTCTTACGACCCCCCATTAACAGATTTCATGAACGGCGTTGGGGGGCGGGTCTCCGAGCCCTCAGCTTCTGCGTTGTGCGAGTGATGTCCCTTCGCTGGGGGCTCGCAAAGCCTCGCCCCCAGCCACCCCGGCGCTCATCATTTCGCGCTCGCCCCTCACCCGGCTGCTGCGCAGCCACCCTCTCCCGCGGGGCGAAGGTTGGATTCCGCACCCCGCACCTCGGTCCCCAGTCCCCGCCGATCACGCCGGTTGGATGAACCGCTTATACAGCTTCTCGTACGTGCCGCGCTGCTTTAATAGCTCGGCGTGGCGGCCTCGTTCCACGATCTTACCGTGGTCGAGCACGAGCACCAGGTCGGCGTGGCGGATCGTGCTTAGACGGTGAGCGACGACGAAACTCGTGCGGCCTTTCAGCAGAATCGCGAGCGCCTTTTGGATGCGGGCTTCGGTGATCGAATCGATGCTGCTCGTCGCTTCGTCGAGAATCAGAATCCGCGGGTCGGCGAGCATCGCGCGGGCGAAACAAATGAGCTGACGTTGACCGAGCGAGAGATTGTTGCCGCGCTCGCCGACTTCGGTGTTCAAATCCGCCGGCAACATGTCGTCGCATTCGAGTTTCTTCAGCACGGCTCGCAGTTCGTCGTCGGTAGCATCGGGCTTGCTGAAGCGGATGTTATCCCCCAGCGTGCCGGTGAAGAGAAAATTCTGTTGCAGCACGACGCCGAGTTGCCGGCGGATGGACGCCGATTTCAGTTCGTGCAGATCGTAGCCGTCGATGAGAATGCGTCCTTTCTGCGCGAGCGAGAATTTGGCGATGAGATTGACGATCGTGCTTTTCCCGCTGCCGGTGTGGCCGACGAGGGCGACCATCTGTCCCGGCTGCACGCTGAACGAAACGTCGTGCAGCACCGGCCGGTCGGGGTCGTAACCGAACGTGATCTCGCGGAATTCGACCTCGCCGCGCATGCGGGGCAAGTCGCAGGCGGTTTCGGAGTCGCTCCATTCGGGAGGAGTGTCGAGGAGTTTGAACAGCCGCTCGGCCCCGGCCATCGCCGTCATCGCCTGGTTGTATTGGTTCCCCAAGTTCGTAATCGGCGCGAGGAACAAGTTCGCCATAAACAGAAATCCGACGAGTTCGCCGACGCCCGTTCCGGAATCGGGATTAAGGACGCGGAAGCCGCCGATCAGCATCAAGAGCGCGATGAAGAACTGATTGTTGAGTTCGAGCAACGGCAGGAACAGACCGTGCGTTTTCAACACTTTGAAGTTGTTCGCTGAGTGGAACGTCACCAGGTCGGTGAAGATGCGGGCGTTTTCATCCTGACGGACGAAACCTTGCGTCACGCGGATGCCGAGCACCGATTCGGCGAGCGTCGCCGTCACCCGGCTGAACGATTCGCGCATGGCTCGCAGGGCTTTGCTGAGCCGCCGGTGAAAATAGCGGTTGAGCAGCCAGAGAATCGGCACGAGGCCGAGCACGACGAGAAACAGCGGCGGGCTGTAATACAGCATGAAGGCCGTCGCCACGCACATCTGGCCGATCTGCACCAGGCTGACATAGAGCACTTCCTGCACGCCGACGCGCACGTCTTCGATGTCGGACGTCATGCGGCTGATGACGCGGCCGACTTTGGTACGGTAAAAGAAACTCATCGGCATCTTTTGCAGATGGGCGAATAGCGCGTTACGCAAGTCGTGCACGACCGCTTCACCGAGTTCGTAGGCATAGCGCTGGCGGAAGTGCATCACCAGTTGTGTGGAGAGCGCGAGCACCGCGAAGGCGATCATGCCCCACATCACGCCGTCGACGTCGGACCGTTCGATCGGGCCGTTGATGACGGCGGAGAGAATCCACGTCAGCCCCGGCAATTGGACCGAGCGGATCAATACGATGACGGCGAGCCAGTTTCGTTTGGCGCGGTACGGGTTGGTGAACGACATCAGCCGGGCGATCAGGCGGAAATCGAGCGGCCGTTTGTCGTCTTCGCGGTCGTAGGTCGAGGCGGCGGTGAGTTGTTTTTTCGGAGGACGGGCGATCATCCGGCCTCCCTCGTTAATACGACCGGCGTTTCGTGGACGCTTTCGGTTTCGGCACTCAACTCGTCGTATTGCAGCCGCGCGAGGCGGCGATAATGTCCTTCAACGGCGAGCAGTTCTTCGTGCGTTCCCGTTTGCACGATGCGGCCGTCTTCGAGCACGACGATCTTGTCGGCCCTGCGGACGGTGCTCAGCCGGTTGCCGACGATGAACGTCGTGCGCCCTTCGAGGGCCTGTTCGACGGCTTGTTGAATTTCGTGTTCGGTCTCGGGATCGATGGCGGCGGTGGCGTCGTCGAGAATCAGGATCGGCGGATCGAGCAGCAAGGCCCGGGCGATCGCCAGGCGTTGCCGTTGTCCGCCGGAGAGATTGCAGCCCTGTTCGCCGATGATCGTGTCGTAACCGTCGGAAAGTTCGCCGATGAATTCCTCGGCGGCGGCGATTTTCGCCGCCTGTTCGATTTCCTCGTATGAGGCGTCCGGCTGCCCAAACGCGATATTCGAAGCGACGGTGTGACTGAACAGGAATTGATCCTGAAACACGATGCCGATGTTGCGGCGCAGGTCGTCGAGATGAAGCTGCTTCACGTCTTGGCTGTCGACACGGACGGTTCCCGACTGCGGGTCGTAACAGCGGAGAATCAAACTGAGCAGCGTGCTCTTGCCGGCGCCCGTTTCGCCGACGATGGCGACGCATTCGCCCGGTGCGATATCGAGCGTGATATCGCGGAGGACCGGTTTTTCGGGATCGTAACCGAACGTCACTCCGTCGAATTCAATCTGTCCCGCCGCGCGGGGAATTCGGCGTGCGTTGGCGGCATTTTGGATTTCGATCGGGGCATCCATCACTTCGAAGACGCGCTGCGCGCCGGTGAGGCTCGATTGAATGGTATTGGCGATATTCGTGATCTGCCCCACCTGGTTGGCGAATTCGTGCAGCAGGTTGGCGAAGACGAACAATCCCGACCCGAGCGCGAGTTCGCCGTGAATCACGAGATAGCCGCCGTAGCCGAGCAGAACCATCATGTTGATCTGCGTCAATCCCCCCATGATCGGTTGGAAGATGCTCGTCGTCCAGAAAATCTTCTGCTTCTGATCGCGAATCGCTTTGTTCGCCGCGGCGAAGTTCGCGATTTGCTCGGGCTCGCGGGCGAAGCCTTTCACGACCTGCTGCCCTTGCACATTTTCGGCGAGGGTGAGAATCATCTTGTCAACCAGTTCGCTGCTTTTGACATACTCGGGCCGCACCGCCCGCGAAAAGCGAGTCGCCCCCCACCAGAGCAGCGGCGTCGTGATCAGACAGACGATCGTCAGCGGCACGTGCACGCTGAGCATGTAGGTGACGTAAACCAGTAACGTCAGCCCGACGGTGAGCACTTTCACGATCACGCCGTCGACGAACGCCCGGACGGCGTTCACGTCGCCGGCGGCGCGGTTGATGATCGAACTGCTGTCGTTGTGATCGAAGAACCGAAAACTGAGCCGTTGCAGTTTGTCATAGATCGACGAACGCAACTCCACCAGAATTCGCTGGGTGAGTACGGCGGCGTCGATCGCCGCCAGGTATTTGAGACCGGCGTTCACCAGCGCGGTGAATAAGATCAACCCCGAGATGAACCATAGCGATTCGCCCGGCGACCAGGCGGCGGGGATGCTCCAGCCGAACGGCCCATGCGGTGCGGGGGCGTGAGTATCGACTTGAGCACGCAGCCAGTCGATGCCGAGCCCGGTCAGACCGAGGCCGAGCAAGCTGACGGTGACGAGCACGACCTGCAGCACGACGACGCGGATGCTGTGAAACCGGTAGACCCACCCCAAGGCGAGCATGCGCCGGATGAGGCTCCAGTTCGAAGGGCGTTCGGCTGTTTGCAGACGAAGCGCAGGGGATGGCGTGGGCATGAATTTCGGGGGGCGCGGCGGGCGTTAGGAAGCGTAACTTGTATGGTGTATTGATGGAGAGATCGGGGGATGGGGAGATGGGGAGATGGGGTGGAAAAGCAGAAGTCGCTTGTGATTGTCACCCCATCTCCCGATCTGTTGTCATGGCATCATCGGTCGAGCACTTTCACATAGATACACTTATCATCTTTCGGCGCATAAAAGTCAATAACGGTTGCGTCGGGCGCGTAACCGATGTGTTCGTAAAACGTTCGCGTTGAATGATACGCGGGCTGGCTCGAGGTTTCGACATAGATTCTGCTCCCGTCGGCGGCTTTTATCCTTTTTTCCGCCGCCGTTAACAATTCGCGGCCGATTCCCACACCCTGATACCGCTTGTCGACGGCGATCCAGTACAAGTCGAAACTGTGAATCGTACAAGCGATCGGCCCGTAACAGGCGTACCCGGCGGTCACGCCGTCGCGTTCGGCGAAGACGAAAAAGTAGCCGGAGGCATCCCCTTTATTCAGCCGTTCGTCGACGAGTTCGACGGCGACATCGATCTCCGCGGGGGAAAAGAAGCCGGTCGACTCGACGATTTCACGGACACGCTGCCGGTCGTCGGGGTTCACGTCGGTACGCAACGTCAGGTTAGGCGATGACGGCGGAGACGCGGGTATCGGCGCCGCTGATGGAGTTTCTTCAGCGAAAGGAGCGAATCGCTTCATCGCGGCTTTGATGATCCGTTCGATCGCCGTGTCGAAGGGAATACCGGCCCGCGCCAACGCCGCGGCGAAACCGGCGTCGGGAGAGAGGCAGGGGTTGGCGTTGACTTCGAGAATCCACGGCTTGCCTTTTGAGTTCACGCGAAAATCGACGCGGGCGTAACCGTCGAGCCGGCATTGGTGCCAGCAACGCAGCGCGAACTCGGTCAAATCTTCGAGCAGCGATTCATCCTCGTCGGAAAACTCAAAAGTCCGCGGCGTGTGCACGGCCTCGAAGGAATCGTCGCTCCATTTCGCGCGGTAACCGACGATTCGCGGCCTGCCTTGGGGGAAACCCACGAACTTAATCTCCGCAGGCGGCAATAACTCGGGTTCCTGAACGCCTGTCAGACCGCCGAGCAGCGAGAGGTTGAACTCTCGACCCGCGACGTATTCTTCGGCGAAGCAGGGCTTTTTCCAGACTTTTGCACGTTGTTCGAGCTGCTCATAAAGTTCGTCCGCATTGCTCACGCGGACGACCGCGTCGTCGTCCAATCCCCATGAGGCATGTTCGCCGATCGTTTTGATAATGAAGCTTTTCGACGGGGGCCAGCGGCACCCGGGATGCTCGACGGCCATTTCGCCGCTCAAGTACATCCAATCGGGCGTCGGCATACCAAGTAGCCGCAGTCGGTGTTTGCACAGCGTCTTGTCGTTCGTCAGCGAGATCGCAGTGAACGAACAGCCCGTGTAGGGAATGCTCAGATGTTCGAGCAACGCCGGTACCGTGGGCAACAACCGGTCGGTGCCGCCGAGGCCTTCGACGAGGTTAAACACCAGATCGGGACGTTTGTCGGCGAGTTGCCGCGAGAGGTTTTCGAGGTTGAGCGTGCACGCGATCTCGGTGACTTCGTGACCCAGCCGACGCAGCGACCCCCGCACCGCGTCCAACTGCACGAGCACGTCATGCTCGTCCGGCATCGCCTCGGCTGAAATCGCGTTGTAGACGATGGTGATATGCATTGTTCTAGTCTTTTAGCCCCCGGCGAGTCGCCGGGGGGCATTTTCAAGAGAAGCGATGAGGGATGAGTCAGAAAAGCCATGATGTCGCATTCTTCCTCTGACTCATCCTTCATCCTTTTCTTCAAAGGCGCCCTCACCCGGCCTGTGGCCGACCTCTCCCGGGGGGAGAGGTGAAAACTGAGCGCTCCGCTACGGAAACCCTCCGCGTCGCGGCTAAACGAAGAAGATTTAATTTATTTCCAATCGCTGCATCGCCGAGTCGACGATGTGACGTATGAGTTCCTGATACGGCATGTTCAGCGCCGTGCATAACATCGGCAGGTCGGAATGCTCGGGATGCAGCCCCGCCAGGGGATTGACTTCGAGAAAATGCGGTTCGCCGTTTGCGTCGGAACGCAGATCGATTCGGCCGGCGTCGCGGCAGCCGAGCGCCCGCCAGGCGGTGAGGGCTTCGGTTTCGGCGGCGGCGACTTCCCGGTCGTCGACGGGGGAAATCACGCAGTAATCGACCCGCTCTTCGCTGTGTTCTTTGTTGACGTACGAGTAGATCCCGGGCTCGGCGCTGTCGCGCAGCAAAATCTCCATCGTCCCGAGCACGCGGGCCGATTTCCCCGTGCCGAGAATGCCGGTCGTGAATTCGCGTCCCGACAGAAACGTCTCGATCAGCACCGGCTGCCGAAATGTCTCCAGCAGGTCGCGGCAGGTCGAGTTCAACTCGCTCGGCGTGAGAACCTTCGACTTCGGCGTGATTCCCTTACCCGTCCCCTCGGCGATCGGTTT
This sequence comes from Planctomycetaceae bacterium, assembly GCA_040881995.1. GTDB lineage: Bacteria > Planctomycetota > Planctomycetia > Planctomycetales > Planctomycetaceae > JAQCEJ01. The sequence continues at coordinate 2,479 of JBBECD010000009.1, read as the reverse complement.
GGCAAATAACGGATACGGCAAATCGGAGTTCGTCAGCACGTCGTGCAAATCGTCGGCCGAATGAATGACTCGATATGCGGCCGTGCGGACGCCCGCTTCGCGGACGATCGCTTTCGTCAATCCTTTGTCGAGACAAACCGCCATCACCAGCGGATCGGACAACGTATACCCAATCCGGTACGCATCGAGCAGTGCCGGCACCTGCGACTCGCGCGCCCGGCCATGCAGACCCTCGGCGATGTTGAAGACGAGATCCCAGCGGTCGCCATTGGCCAGCCGCGACACGAGTTGCCGGACGTGACCGATGCGGTCGGTGAGATGGCCGAGCGACTGGAGCGAAATCTCGATCGCTTCGATCGTCGCTTCGCGGTCGAACTCCGCCGTTTCCTCCGCGCTGTATCCCTCGTCGAGATACGCCTGCCGGAGATCATAGGTTAAACCGATGAGCATCGTCGTTACACTTTCGCCGACGCGGAGTCCTAGATCAGAAGCGCTCCGCTGCGCAAAGCCTTGGCGTCGCGGCTAAACGGAGAAATCACCATCGGCCTATTCTGGCTCTTGACTCTTGTCTCTCGACTCTTGACTAGATCGGATCTGGATACCGGAACGTCTTCCCTTCAAAATTCTTCAGCAGCAAATCATCACCCTCGCGGCCGATGACGGAGTTCGGCTGCAGCGGAATTTTGCCGCCACCGCCGGGAGCGTCGATCACGTAGGTCGGCACGGCGTAACCGGTGGTGTGGCCGCGCAGGCCTTCGATGATTTCCAGTCCCTTCGACACCGGCGTGCGGAAGTGCGACGACCCCGAGATCGGATCGCATTGATACAGATAATACGGCCGGACCCGCGCGAGCAGCAGCTTGTGCATCAGCGACTTCATCGTCTCGACGTCGTCGTTGACTCCTTTCAGCAGCACGGTCTGCGAGCCGAGCGGAATTCCCGCGTCGACCAGCCGGCCGCAGGCCTGATTCGCTTCGGGGGTGCATTCGTCCGGATGCAAAAAGTGAACGCTCATCCACAAGGGATGAAACTTCCGCAGCACCCGGCAGAGCGCCGGTGTGATGCGTTGCGGCAGCACCGCCGGCATCTTCGTGCCGATGCGCACGAATTCGATATGCGGAATCTCGCGGAGCCGGCTGAGAATCCAGTCGAGCCGGTCTTCGCTGAGGGCCAGCGGATCGCCGCCGGAAATCAGCACGTCGCGGATTTCGGTATGTTCGCGGAGATACGCGAACGCTTTCATCAGCCGTTCCTCGCTCGGCATGATCTCGCCGTGGCCAACCACCCGCGAGCGGGTGCAATACCGGCAATAGGTCGAGCAGAAATCGAGCGCGAGCAAGAGCACGCGGTCGGGGTAACGGTGCACGAGGCCGGCGACCGGACTGTGGCCGTCTTCGCCCAGCGGGTCGTCGGCCTCACCCGGGGTGCGGATGAATTCGTCGGTGCGGGGGATGACGGTTTTCCGTAGCGGATCGTCGGCGTTTTCGCGGTCGATCAGGCTGAGGTAGTAGGGCGTCACGCCCACGGGGAGCATCGAACCCCCGACCGTCAGTGCGGCTCGTTCGTCGTCGGAGAGGACGAGAATGCGTTCGAGCTGGTCGAGCGTGCGAATCCGTTTGCGGGATTGCCAGCGCCAGTCGTTCCATTCGGTGTGGGAGGCGTCGGGAAAAAAGTTCCGGCGAAACGACCGCGTTCGCGGGTTCCCCATCTGGCGTCGGGGAGTGATGCGGAAACGAGGCTGCGTCGGAGGAAGGGGAGCGGCGGGAAGAGTGAGGTCGGGGCTTCCTTGAGGGCGTGAGGGAAGGGAAAGGAGTTGTAACAGGGGACTTGGAGGCTCCTCAGTCTCAACAATCACATCTTGGGGAACTGCGAGCCACGTGTTGTCGCTCATGGTCTATATCCAGTGGAGCAAACGAGTGCAGCGATAACGGGCCTCCAAACCCGAAACCGCTCCGTCCCCGCCAGGGAACGTGATGCAACCAGCGCGGACCGACGTCGCTTTCCGCGGGACTCTCGGGCAGACGCTCTCCGCCCAGCGCGGGGAGTCCCGTGCTGATCAACGATTGCGGAAGAAACGTCTGTCGGTCCGCCATGTCGTCGTCCTGCCGTTGGGCGTTGAAATCACAACACGGAGAATTGAACTCATGGCGGGAAAAAGAGTCAATATCGGCTTGAGGCGTTTTTTAGAGATTGTGAAACAATTTCAATAGGCGGGGTGCGGGGACCGAAGACCGGGGTGCGGGGTGATCGATGGTTAGCCGCGACGCGAAGGCTCGGCGAAGCGGAGCGCTTTTACACACCTCTCCCTCGGGGAGAGGTCGGCCGCAGGCCGGGTGAGGGGGGATTTGAAGAAAAGGATGAAGGCGGAAGGATGAAGGATGAGTCAGAAAAGGCAATGAACGTCCTCTCATCCTTCATCCTTCATATACCTCACGCGGCCAGGAGTGATACGTCTTCAAATCGCTGGAAATTGAGCGTC
>JBBECD010000008.1:14641-48669 GCA_040881995.1 Planctomycetaceae bacterium | reverse complement strand
ACACACCCTTGATCCTGATTCTTGTGTGCCCCGGCTGTGTCAGCCGGGCGATTTGATATGGATCTTCGATTGCTTCGCGCAGCTTCTTAAGGTCTCATCATCATCGAAGACACGGCAGACACAGCCGTGTCACGCGAAAATCGGAATTGGTCGTTCAATCGATCTCAACCGGCGCACCCGGCCAATCGGGTTTTGCAAATTGGTCATTGTTTCGACGAAGCCCCTTTCTTCCGTCAACTTATTCGTCAATGTTATTCTTGCCATCGATGATTTCCGACGTTCCACTAGCGGGTGGAATTTGCTTACCCGTCGACATTGCACCAACACCACTCTCTTGCAATCCAGCTGAAAACTCCTGACCAACTCCCTTGTGAATCGTGACCATTGCGATGACTGCACCCAACAGTATGCTCGCGATGCCCGGACTGGACGCTTTCAATCCGAATGTTTGATCCGACATTTTGGTGTGAAAATCAATGGTCCCAACTGCCTGAACAGCAAACAAAATCATACCTATCGAAACGAAGATTAACGACAACATTAGTCCATATGCGATCTGAATACCCTGTACGCGAAGAGCATAACTTTGATACTCTAGCGTAACTGCCATTGACGCGTGCAAATTGGGTTTGTCGTTGAGATATTCGTCAAGAAACGAAGGTGGATTAGCGAGATGGTTTATCGTCATAACGGACGCCCATGTCACCAAAACAACCAAAGCAAGTATTGCAAGTGAAAAAAACCACCCAACGTAATGTAATGCGAAGTGCTTCTTTACTTGATCGTTTCCAGCCATGCATTAGTCCTCACTCTGAAGCCGTCGTGCCGAACGTGCTCCGTCAACCGGCTGAGGTAATTCAACCACTGCATAGCGCAACTCCACTCGCTTTGCCGAAGCACGCGGTGCAACATTGACGAAATATGCACCCGTTTCTCGAAAGGCGACGACTTTGGGGAAAACGTAAACATTTCGAGCGGTGGTTCCGTCGCGTTGATATGGATTGATTTCACCGTTCGAAATTACCCAGGCAAATGAATCGTTAATGACGTGGCTATCGAGTGCCACGTTTTTTCCATCGTGTGAAATCTCCGAAATGTCCTCTGCTATAGTTCCAATCTCGACCTGATATGTCGCTTGCCGGTCGGTGAATCGCGGTGAGTCCAGATAAACTGACCATACTTCTGTGGATCTTTTAACCGGAAACTGTCTTTCAGAGAGGTGCGTGGTGCCCCCTTCTTTTTCAACACAACGAAGCCGCACGAATGCAGTCCGTCCACTACACTCACGAGCTACCGTATGTAGGTGTAAGCGAATGAAATCGGTTTGCTCTGCAACTGCGATGTCCACGCCAAAGTCAGTGCATCTCGCAAATGACACCTTTGGCGATTGAGCTAATGCCAAACTTTCGATTGCATTTGCAATTAGGAATAAAAACAGTGAAAGAGACTTTTTACGGCACATACCATTTCTCCGATCTAGGTACTATAGATCTTGTTTGCACCACCGTCGAGGAATAGACATTGTTATTGAACACATCGCACGAAGCGCTCACGTGCGAAATCGACCGATAGGAATAACTCCTTCACGGAAGACGGCGTAATGGGCATTACGACACCAAGTGAACACGTGGATGATTTTTCATGTATCGGATTTATGCAAAACATTTTGCGCCCGTTGCAAACCAGCTCAAATTAGCTTATATTGAACTGAAGTTTTATACTTATGGTATACGGTGCACTATAATTCATCCGTTGGTATTTGTCAAGTCAAACCAAGAAAATGGAGATTAGCTCGGCTCACGTGTTAAGCTAACAACAACTACTCCCGCGTCATGTCTACCTCGGTCCCTGACTATCGCATCCCCACCGTTCATCGGCTCCAAGAGCAGATCACGTTCGTGACCGACAAGGCCCGCGACGCCGCGGCTCTCTCGTGCGAAGCGAATACCCCGTCGTCATCTAACGTTCGCAAAACGACAGGGTTGAGCCGCTTTCTGAACGATCGGATGTCCCGACGCTTCAGACGTCTGAAACCACCGAACGCTTCAGCCATTCTGGTTGTGGAAACCTCCCCGTCCCCAGCCATAAAACCATCTTTTCCCCAATCCCCGTTTCTGCTAAAACCCGGCTCTATTTCATGGACGATCCCTTTCCTCGGCGGAGCCGATTGATGGCTATTGCAACCGAAACTCCTTCCTCGCGAATATCTGCAAAATTCACCGGCAAAAGCTGGATGCTCCTCTTTCTCCCTGTGGTCTGGGCGCTCGTGAGTTATGTGCAGGGGGCGTCGCCCGGGCCGATTGCACCCGGACCGGTACGGCCGGCGCTGGTGTTTAACCAGTATCTTGTCGATTTGGGGCCCGTGCCGCCGCAGCGGTTTGTGCATGCTTATTTTCAGTTCACCAATCGCGGCAAGGCTGAGGTCGACGTCACCGAACTTCTGCCGAGCTGCGGGTGTCTCAAACCGAAACTCGAACAGCGGCATTATGCCCCAGGCGAGACCGGCGAGTTCTTTCTCAAGATCGAAACGGCTCAAGAAAACCCCGGGCCGCATGAGTATTTCGTCGATATCAATTACACCGATCCGCAGCCGCGGTCGGCCCGCGTGACGTTTAAAGTCACGCTTCCCTATCGGCAGGTGCTCGTTGAGCCTCCCGGCCTGGTGTTTTATCAGCTTTCGCCGGTCGAGAGTTCGCGCGAGGTCGTGATCACGAATTTCCGCCCGCGACCGATGACGGTAACGGGTATTCGCAGCAATTCCGAATACGTGGACGCGGAAGTCGTCAGCAGCGACCGCGATGATGATGGCTTTCAGCGGATTAAGGTGAACGTCACCGTCCCCGGCGATGTTCCCCCCGGACGACAGGTGGCCATGGTCGTCGTTTCCACCGACGATCCCGAGTTTCCCGAGATCGGCGTGCATGTGCTGATTCAAGGGCCGGAGTCGGCTGTGATGCCCGCGGGGCACGAAGAGAAGAGAGGGGGAGATGGGGAGAGGGGGAGATAGGGAGAGAAGACTTCGTGCTGAAGGCTTCTTGACGGTCTTTGCTTAATCGACGTAGAGGAATTCGTTGCTGTTGAACAGCACGCGGCAGAGCGCGGCGAGGCCGTGATTCTTGACGAATTCTTCGAGGGAGGGTAACTCATCCGCCGTCGGACTTCGCTGATAGGCTTGTCGATACGCCCGGTCGATTTGCTCGGTGAGATCATCTCCCGCATCGCGTTTAATGCGTTCGGCCCACGTGTGGGACATCCGCAGGATCATCGAATTGTTGAGCTGCGATAACGCTTGCAGCGGGGTGGTGGTGACGGCCCGCTGCGGGGTTCGCGTCGACGGGTCGGGGCAGTCCCAGACGTCGAGGAACGGATTTCTCCCCGACCGCAGCCACGTGCGATACAAACTCCGGCGATTGAAACTGTCCCCTTCCGAGTCGAGCAGCCGATAAAACTGGGCGTTGCTGACGTAGGTCACGAAGTCCTGATAACCGGGCCCGCCGACCGCGTCGTTCATCTCCCCCGCCGTCACGAGAATCGTATCGCGCAGCACCTCGGCGTCGAGACGAAGGGGATCCCGCCGCCATATCCGGCGATTGTCGGCATCTTTCGTCAGGGGGTCGTTCGAATTGACGAACCCCTGACGATACGCCGCCGAGGTGACGATCATCCGTTGCAGCGACTTGAGATCAAAATCATTTCGGATCAGTTCACCGGCAAGATAATCGAGCAACTCGGGATGACTCGGCCGGCCGCCGTTGAAGCCAAAGTCGTTCGGAGTCTCAACGATTCCGATCCCGAAATGATAATGCCACAGCCGATTGACGATCACTCGCGAAAACAGCGGATTTTCGGGCGAGGTGATCCAGTTCGCCAGCGTTTTGCGGCGGTCGGCGTCACTCGCATTCGCAGGAAGATCGAACCCGGCATTGGGGCCGGCAATGGCCCGAATGCCCGCGGGGAAGACTTGATCTTCGCGTTGTCCCGGGTTGCCGCGCGTCAACATGAATGCCGGTTCGGGCGTGCCGGGAGCGACGGCGTAGATTTTTCGTTCGAACTGCCGTTGCCGCTGCCGTTCGAGATGTTCGACCTCAAACAGCCATATCGTGCGGCGTTCGTTCTCGTCGGCGGTGAGACGCGCGGCGAGTTCGTTTTCTTCGATCGCATCGGATAACGTTCCCGCCGACGCCGCGACCTCCGCGGGGGTCAAGGCCCGATCGTAGAGTTGCACTTTGTCGACCGTACCGGCGAGCATGCGGTTTCCGCCCGGCGGTGCGTGACGCAGACCGACGACGATTTGGGCTTCCCCTGCGCGAAACGTCACTGGACCGCTGCTCTTGTAGGAGCTGCCGTACCTGATGCCGTTGCGGTAACCGGTGATCACGCCGTCAGCATCGTAGGTGATCGCCACGTGCACGAACTCGTTGTGGGCGAGCGTTTCGTCCGAACCTTGAAATGATTGAGTGCGGACGAAGCCGTTGCTGCCGGCCATCCAGCGTTTCGGCTCCTGTTCGCCGAAGACGATGGCGTCGAACGTGACGCCGTCGAGTGTCTGGATGCTGATCACCCCGCCGCCCCGCTGATCGAGATCGCGCAGTTTGATCCACGCTTCGAGCGTTTTTTCGGTGATGTCGTTCTCGATCGGAGCCGACGCCATATACGCACCGCGGCCGTCGAGTTCGAGCGATCCCTTGTGGATTTGCGCCCCTCCCTCGGCGCGGCCGTGCAGCTTGCCGACGACGTCGTTGAAATCATCGTCGAAGTTCCAACTCGCCAGCGGTTCGGGTTTGGGGAGGCCATCGGGAAACTTGGATTTTCTCTCGGCGAGAATCGCCTTGCGATGGGGTGCTTCGATTGCGGCGATGTTTCGTCTGAGTGAATCGATGCGAGCGTCCCATGTGCCCGTTGAAATCGCCAAAGGAGAGAGTCGATCCCAATCGAGTTCGCGGTCGCCGTGTCGGACACCGGCGAGGGCGGCGGTGAGCTGATAATACTCACGCTGCGTAATCGGGTCGAACTTGTGGTCGTGACAGCGGCTGCAGTTGACGGTCAGGCCGAGAAACGTTTGCCCGACGGTGGCGACGAGGTCTTCGAGTTCATCCTGCCGGACGACCGCCTTCATCGCGGCACTCTGCTGCGACTGGCCGACTTCATCGTAGGGACCGGCAACGAGAAAACCGGTGGCGATCAGCGCACGCGGGTCATCGGGCGCGAACGCATCGCCGGCGATTTGCTGCTTGACGAATTCGTCGTACGGCATGTTGTCGTTGAATGCCTGAATGACCCAGTCGCGGTAGCGCCACGAATTCGTGCGGATTTTGTCCCGTTCGAACCCCTGACTTTCGCCGAAGCGAATCACGTCGAGCCAATGCCGAGCCCAGCGCTCCCCATAATGCGGCGAGGCGAGCAGTCGCTCGACGAGCGCTTCGTAAGCGTGCGGATCGGGATCATCGACGAACGCCGCGACTTCCTCGGGTGTTGGCGGCAAACCGATGAGGTCGAAATAGGCCCGGCGAATCAGCGTACGGCGATCGGCTTCCGGCGCGGGCTTCAAACCATGCGATTCGAGCGTCGCCAGAATGTATGCATCCAGCGGTTGCCGCGGCCAACGCTGATCTTGCGTTGCGGGAATCGACGGTCGCGAGAGCGGCTGCAGCGACCACCAGTCGTATCCGCCGCGGGATTCGGTGGTGAACTGAAACAGATCGAGCGTGACCTCTCCCCAGACGGCGCCGTCGTCGAGCCATCCGCCTATGAGCGACTTTTCGTCTTCGGTCAGCGGTTGCTTCGGCGGCATCTCACCGGCGGCGATGCGCTGCCAGAGTAGACTTTCGGCTGATTTTCCCGGGACAAGCACCGCGCCGGAATCCCCGCCGCGCATCGCCGCGTCATAAGTTGTTAAATCGAGCGAGCCCTTTTTGTCGGAAGCGTTGTGACATCCGACGCATCGCCGCGTCAGCAGCGGGGCGATCTGCTCGCGGAAACGATCGAGGTCTTCGTCTCCGCGCACGACGTCCGTATTCGTCGCGATGAACATCGTCATCGCGAGCGACAGCGGGAACAAGTGGGAAAAGCGCCGGCGCATCGTCGTCATCCTTGAAGAAAATCGTTCTTGCAGGATACTCTTTCCCCCGCCGAATTCATAACCCGGCCCGCTCGCTTTTTCCCGCGGACGACGATCTCGTCACACGATTGCCGGCGGTCGCTTCGTCGGCACATGTACATCGACGGGAAATCGATTCGCGAAACTCTTCCGGGGTTCCTCGCCGGTGCCTTCCCCTGCCGTGAGGAATCGCGATAATGAACCCTTCTCCCGCCGGGAGAAGGGTGAAAGACGCCCGGAGGGAGAGGGTGAAAGACAAGAATAGCGACACTTCGTCACAAGGCTCACTCAGGAAGTTTGAAACAGGAATGAGTCCGACCGCTATCCGTGAAAATCTGGCTCCGCGGATCCACAGGCTGGATCCCGGCGTCGTCAACAAAATCGCCGCCGGCGAGGTGATCGAACGCCCGGCGAGCGTCGTCAAGGAGCTGCTCGACAACAGCCTCGACGCCGGCGCAACGCGCATCGACGTCGACGTCGTCGCCGGGGGAAGCGAATTGATCCGCGTCGCCGACAACGGCAGCGGCATCCACCCGGACGATTTGATCCTTGCCGTCACCAGTCACGCCACCAGCAAGATTCGTTCGGCGGATGATCTATTCCACGTGCGGACTTACGGATTTCGCGGCGAGGCGCTCGCCTCGATCGCCGAGGTCAGCCATCTCTTGATCCGCAGCCGCCGGGCCGACGCCGAGCGCGGTTGCGAAGCGACCGTGACGGCGGGGGAGTTATCGCCGGTGGTTCCCAGCGGCTGTCCGGCCGGAACGACGATCGAAATCCGCCAGTTGTTTTGCAGCACGCCGGTCCGCCGCAAGTTTATGAAAACGCCGGGGACGGAGTTCAGTCACATCGTCGAGCAGTTCACCCGCATGGCGCTGGCTCAGCCGTCGGTGCACATGACGCTGACGCATAACGCGCGCACGCTGTTCGAACTCCCGGCGACGACGAACATCCTTGAACGGCTCAAGGCGTTTTACGGCGATGAGCTGGTCGCTCAATTGATTCCGGTCGAATCGGAACTCGACGGCACGCGGCTGACCGGGTTCGTCGGGCATCCCAGCCTCAACAAGTCGACGCGCAAAGGACAGCACCTGTTCCTCAACGGACGCTGGATTCAGGACCGCTCGCTGCAGCACGCGGTGCAGGAATCGTACCGCGGCTTGCTGATGGTCGGCCGTCAGCCGATCACGTTTCTGTACCTCGAACTCTCGCCGGACTGCGTCGATGTGAACGTGCATCCGACGAAAATCGAGGTCCGCTTTCGCGACGGACAGTCGCATTATCGTCAGATTCTCTCGACGATCCGCAAAAAGTTTCTGAGCATGAATCTCGAAAGCCGATTCCATCTGAATGGCGAAAAAGGCGAACGCCCCGGGACCGGCGGACAAGATCGAGCCTCATCGGGCCCGACGTTCGCTCCCTATGCTCCGTCGCCGTCGATGAAACCGCCCAACGCAGGTCCATCACCGACGTATACCCCCCCTGCTCCACTATCGCATGATGAAGCGGATGGTGTTGCCTCCACAACGAACCGCCCGCCTGCTCCGCCGGCGGCATCACCCGATGAACTTCAGCGGGAAATGGCGGAGTGGGCCAAAGGCGCGTTGTCGCAGGCGCGCGAAAAGAGTTCGCCCCCGCGAAGTTATGCGCCTCCGCCGCGCGAAACGGGCGGCGGGAACTGGTCGACCGAACTGGTGAAGACACTCGCCCCGCACGTGGTATCGGCGGATTCAACAGCTCCGCCTGCCGACGCGCGGGACGCGAATCCTCCCCTCGCCGACGCACTACCAATCGGCGAGACGCTGTGGGCGCCGCATCAGTTGCCCCCGGCGGAACACCGGGCGATTCAGGTGCTCGATTGTTATCTCGTCGTCGAAACCGAAGGAGGGCTGACGGTCATCGATCAGCACGCCCTGCACGAGAGGATTATCTACGAAACGCTGCGGCCGCGAGTGCTCGCCGGGACGGTCGAATCGCAGCGGCTGCTCGTGCCGATGCCGATTGAGCTTTCCCCCGCGGCGACGGCGTTGCTGGTCGATCATCAGGAGGTCTTGTCGCGGCTCGGTTTCGGCATCGAGGATTTCGGGCGGAATACGATTTTGGTGACGAGGTATCCGGTGATGCTGGCGCGGTCGGACTGGCGGCAAATTATCAAAGATCTCGCCGATCACCTGGCCGAAGCGGCGCAAGAGCCCAGCCGCCGTGATATAATCGACCACCTTTTGCATCGCATGTCGTGCCGGGCGGCGGTGAAGGCGGGGCAGAAGTTGACTCCCGAAGAGATTGAAAGCCTGCTCGCGCAACGTCACTATATAGACGACGCGCACCATTGCCCTCATGGCCGGCCGACGGCATTGGTTTTAAGCCGGGAGATTCTCGACCGACAATTCGGCCGGCTGGGGTGAAGAGCAGGCCAAAGCCTGTGCTCCTACAACGACAAAAAGATTACTGAGCTTATACGCGAGTTGATGGTGGATCAGAGACAACAACATCACACATCTCCTAACGAGACCGCATCGGAGTCGCGGCCGAAAATCTGCGTCAGCATCGGACGGACTCGGCATCGCATGGTCACCGCCGAACACAAGGCATTGGCCGAACGGGGCGCCGAACTGGTCGAATTGCGGCTCGACTGGCTGTCGCGTCCGCCCGATCTCAAGCGGCTGCTCGCCGACCGCCCCACGCCGGTCGTCGTCACCTGCCGCCGGCTGAAGGACAAAGGAAAATGGCGGTACGACGAAAATCAGCGGCAAACGCTGTTGCGGGCGGCGATCATCGCCGGTGCCGAATACGTCGACATCGAAGAAGATATCGCCAAAACGATTCCGCGCTACGGTTCGACGAAGCGGATCATCAGTTATCATAACTTCGACGAAACGCCCGAATATCTCGAAGAAATTCATGCGCAGATCTGCGAGTACGATCCCGACGTCGTGAAGATCGTCACGATGGCGAATTCGGCGACCGACGGCGTGCGGCTGCTCAAACTGGTGGCCGAAGCCAAAGTCCCCACGGCCGGTTTTTGCATGGGCGAACTCGGCGTTTACAGCCGCATTCTGTGCGGGCGTTACGGCGCGCCGTTCACTTACGGCACATTCAGCAAAGAGCGGGAGCTGGCGCCGGGACAACTCTCGTACGATCAGATGCACCAGTTGTACCGTTTCGAGTCGATCACGCGCAAGACGAAACTCTTCGGCGTGCTCGGCGATCCCGTCGCTCATAGTCTCAGCCCGCTCTTGCACAATCTCAGTTTTCAGCACGACGGACTCGATTGCGTCTATGTGCCGCTGCGCGTGCCGAAGGGGACGCTCGCCGAGACGCTCAAGGAATACAGTTGGCTCGACGTGCAAGGTTACAGCGTGACGATTCCGCATAAGGAAGCCGCCATCGCCTGCGCCGAGTTTCCCGACGAGATCGTAACCGACGTCGGCGCCGCGAATACGCTCTATCGCGACGAGCTCGGCGCGTGGCGGGCCGACAACACCGACTTGATGGCGGCCCTCACCAGCATTCGGATGGGCTTGAGTCAGGGGGATGCGATCGCGTCGCTGGAGGGAAAACAGGTGTTGTTGCTCGGCGCCGGCGGCGCAGCCCGCGCCATCGGACTGGGACTCGTCCGCGCCGGTGCGGCGCTCACCGTGACCAATCGCACGCACGCCCGAGCCGTCACTCTGGCGCAAGAACTCGGCTGCCAGCAGACCAACTGGGAGAATCGCGGCGCGGTCTTCGCCGACGTGCTGGTGAACTGCACGTCGGTCGGCATGCATCCCGAGGTCGACGAAACGCCGTTTCCTCAGCACTGGCTGCGTGAGGGAATGCTCGTGTTCGATACCGTCTACAATCCGGAGCAGACCCTGCTGCTCAAGCAGGCGAAAGAGCGCGGCTGCCGGACCGTCACCGGCATCGAAATGTTCGTCCGTCAGGCGGCGGCGCAATACGCGTCATTTACCGGACAGCCTGCCGATCTGGAATTTCTGCGCGACACGCTCCGCCGGGGCATCTCAGCGGTCGGGGGGACGCCGCAATAGGCCCAGCCATGGTCGTGACGCTTATCGGATACCGGGGTTGTGGCAAGAGCACCGTAGCGGTGCTGTTGGCCCGTCAATTGAACTGGGACTCGATCGACGCCGACGTCGAACTCGAACGCCGCGCCGGAAAATCGATCCGCGAAATCTTCGCCGACGACGGCGAACCTTGTTTTCGTCAACTCGAACGGAATGTGCTGCACGATCTGCTGAGCCGCGACCGTCTGGTGATCGCCGCCGGAGGCGGAGCGGTCCTCAACGCCGAGACCCGGGACGAAATGGCGCACGCCGGCCCGGTTGTCTGGTTGCAGGCGTCCGTCGCCGCGTTGGAAAAACGCCTCAAGACCGACGTCGAGACCGCGTCCCGCCGGCCCGCGCTCACCAGCGGCAGCCCGATCGGCGAAATCGAAACGGTCCTCGCGCAGCGCGAACCGATTTATCGGTCGTGCGCCACGCACGCCGTGGCGACGGATGACAAATCGCCGGAAGAAATCGTGCGGCAAATCCTCGATGACCTGGGGGATGCCTGGTGGACGGGAGAGCCCGCGTGATTCCGTACGATCTTCCTCAATGGATCGCCCTGCTCTGGCTGTTCGTCCTGGGGTCGGCCTTCGGCAGCTTTCTCAACGTCTGCATCTATCGCATCCCGCAGCACGAGAACCTGTGGCAGGCGCTGCGATCGCTCGGAACGCCGCCTTCGGCATGCCCGTTCTGCAAAACGCCGATTGCACCTTATGATAATATTCCGCTCTTGGGCTGGCTCAATCTCCGCGGACGCTGCCGCAGTTGCAAGCATTGGATTCCGATCCGCTATCCCGCCATCGAACTGCTCAACGGCTTGCTCGTCGCCGGCTTGTACTGGCTGGAAATCCCGGCCGATTTCTCATCGTCTCTTTACCACAGCGGCGTCTATGCGCACCTGGGACCGGCCGGCGTGCACGATTCCGTCTGGCTCTCGCCTCAGGCGATTTTGCACTGGCGTTATCTGTATCACGTCGTGCTCATCGAAGCGCTGGTGGCGGCGACGTTTATCGATTTCGATCTCCGCATCATTCCCGACGGCGTGACGCTCCCCGCGCTGGCGGTCGGAGTTTTCGGTGCGACCGCCATAGGTCACGTGCACCTTGTCCCGCTCTGGTTTCAAAGTCCCGAGCTGCTCAGGAATTTTTTCTACGTCCTTCCCGAATCGATGCGATGGATGATCGACGTCCCGACCGTGCCGGCCTGGTTCGCCGCCTGGCCGCATCTGCACGGGCTGCTCGTCAGCCTCGCGGGAATCGTCGTCGGCGGGGGCTCGATCTGGATCGTCCGCATTGTCGGGCACTGGTTTTTTCGGCAAGAGGCGATGGGCTTCGGAGACGTGATGCTCGTCGCCATGATCGGCAGCTTCCTCGGCTGGCAAGCGTCGCTGATCGTGTTTTTCCTGGCGCCGGCGTGTGCGATGGTCGTCGTGCTCGTCTCGCTCTTTTTTCACCGCAATCGAGAAATCCCGTATGGACCCTATCTCGCCCTCGCGACGGTCCTGCTGCTGTTTGGCTGGCAGACAATCTGGCCGATCGCCGAGCCGATTATGGGGCTGGGTCCGCTGCTCCCGTTTGTCGCCGTGTTTATGGTGGTGATGTTGATCGTCACCCTGGCGATGGTGCAAGGGATCAAATGGATTTTCGGCATCCCCTTGTTTCCCGAGGAATTTTATGAAGAATGGACGTCGGGGGACCAGTTGTTCCACTTCGCCGGCGAGCGCCATCACGCCGAGCAATTGCAAAAGACCCGCATTCAGTCCACATGGCCGGGCGAACTGGCCGGCAAGGGCCAACTGCACGAGCAAATCTGGAAAGGAACCGTCCGCCCCCTGCATTCACCGTCGCGGGGATTACAACAGTCGTCGAAGAAATGACGAACCCCAACAAAGAATTCATTGTCAGCGCCAATTGACATACTAGCCCGAAGCGCAAGCGAGGGTGCCTTTCGGTTAGCCGCGACGCGAAGGGTCTCCGTAGCGGAGCGCTTTCCGAGTGATCGACGAAGCAGAGCTTCGAAGACGTGCGTTCCCAAGCGGAGGATGGGAACGAGGATAAAGCGTGACTCATCCTTCATCCTTCGATTGAAAGACACCCTCACCCCAACCCTCTCCCAGAGGGAGAGGGAGAAAAATGAAGAAATACGCAACCCAATGATCACAATCGTCGATTACGGCATGGGAAATCTCCGCAGCGTGCAGAAAGCCTGCGAATTCGTTGGCGCGTCCGCGCATATCACCTCCGATCCCGCGGAGATTGCGAAAGCCGAGAAGCTGATTCTCCCCGGCGTCGGTGCGTTTCGCGATGCGATTCACGAACTGGGGCGACTCAACCTTGTGCAACCGGTCAAGGATTACATCGCCTCCGATAAACCGTTTCTCGGCATCTGCCTCGGACTGCAACTTTTGTTCGAGGTCAGTTACGAAGAGGGCGAATGGCAGGGACTCGGCGTGATCCCCGGTAAGGTCGTCCGCTTCCCGCAATTCCCCGATCTCAAAGTCCCCCACATGGGCTGGAACACGCTCATCCTCCCCCGCCCCGTAAAACTGCTGGAGAACATCCCCGATACGGCGTCGTTTTATTTCGTGCACAGTTTTTACGTCGTGCCGGAAGACGAATCCGTTATCGCCGCCAGGACCGACTACGGCGTCGAGTTCACCTCGATGGTCTCGCGCGGCAATCTATTCGCCACTCAATTTCACCCGGAGAAAAGTCAGAAGCATGGGCTGCAGTTGTTACGTAACTTCGTCAGTCTCACGGCCGAGAGGGGGGGAGTGGGAGAGGGGGAGAGTGGGGGACACGAGAAGGAATGACAAGTGTCGAAAGCTCGCAAGACGAAGTTGACTTTACTTTTTCGGATTTCGACATTTGGGCTTCGTCATTGATTCGACATTCGGATTTCGTCATTCGACATTTTTAAGGCATCGATATGCAAATCATTCCCGCCATCGATCTTCGCGGCGGCAAATGCGTCCGCCTCAGACAGGGCGATTACAACCAGGAGACCGTGTTCGGCGACGACCCGGTGACGATGGCCAAACGCTGGGCCGATGAAGGAGCCGAACGGCTGCATCTCGTCGACCTCGACGGCGCCCGCGCCGGCCAGCCGATGCATCACGAAGTCATCGGAAAAATCGTCCGTGCGATCGACATCCCCTGTCAGGTGGGGGGAGGCATTCGCGATCAAGCCGCCGTCGATCTATTGCTAGGAGACGTCAGTGCCGATCGTGTCATCGTCGGCACGCAAGCCCTCAAAAACCCCGAATGGTTTCGCGAGATGGTCGCACTTTATCCCGGCCGCATCGCGCTGGGCATCGACGCCAAGAACTCGCAAGTCGCGACGGCGGGTTGGCTCGATGTCTCGTCCGTCTCGGTCTTCGAACTCGCCAGCCAATACGTCGGCCTCGACATCGCCGCGGTGATTTACACCAACATCGCCAACGACGGCATGATGCAGGGAATCGATCAGGCGACGCTCGACGATTTCGTGAAATTCACCGAACTCAGTTTCCCCGTGATCGCCAGCGGCGGCGTGACGACGCTCGATGATGTCCGCAAATTAACCGCCCTCGCCGCGAAACACCCGAAGCTCGTTGGTGCGATCACCGGCCGCGCAATTTACGAGGGGACGATCGATCTCAAAGAAGCGATTGCCGTGACAACGGGTCCAGGATCCAGAGTCCAGGGTCCAGGGCCAGAAATTGTTTAGCCGCGACGCGGAGGCTTTGCGCAGCGGAGCGCTTCGGCTGGTTCCGAAAGCTCACACGAAAAACGGCGGAATCTCCGCCACATTCGTGCCGTCGATCATCCCTTTCACGTATTTCGCCAGTTCGCTGACGATCTCTTCGATCACGATCTTGCCGGTCTCGGCGGTGGCGGCGAGCGGTTCTTTGTCGACTTGATCTTTCATGGCGTCGTGCCGCACGTTTTCGGGAAACGCCGCCAGCGCCATCGCTGTTTCGAACTCTTGCGCATGGCCGGGCCAGCGTTTGGTCGTCAGATGCTTCTCGGCGGTTTCTTTTGAGAGCAGCGTCCAGTACGAAAGAAATTGCAGGTTGATCTGAAACCGCTGCTGGAATTGTCCCCACATTCCCTGGCAGGGGGCGATGTTTCCGCCGTGGCCGTTGAGCACGAGGATGTTCGTAAACCCCGCGTGATGCATCGAGCGGATCGTGTCGTGCAGCACGGCGAGAAAACTCCCCGGCATGGCGGTGAGCGTGCCGATGTGGCTCATGTGGTGTTCGCTGATGCCGATGTTCATCGACGGGGCGACGATGACGTGGGGAAGGACGCGTTTCGCCGCTTCGGTGGCGACGTGCATCACGCTGCGGTAGTCGTGTTCCATCGCCAGGTGTTCGAGATGCTGCTCGGTCGCCGCCACCGGGATGATGCAGGCTTTGAGTTCCTTCTGCTGCATGCGCTGACGAAATTCCCGACGCGTATGCTTGTGCAACAACACCTGTTCGTCGCTGACGGCGGTCATGTTGAGGTCTCCTCGGTCTGTATTTGTTTTCGGGTGGCACGCCCTGAGTCTTCGAAGGGCGTGGATGCTGTAAAAACCACGCCCTTCCCACGGTATTGAATACGAACAGCCGCTCAGGGCGTGCCACCCAGACGGAATTGGTATCGTCAATCGAAGAGATGTTGTAACACGAAATACCGGGCGTGATCCAGTCCCAACTTTTCATAAGCGAGACGAGCCCCGAAATTCACGTTTTCGACGTACAGGCGAATGCCGCGGACGTGGGGACTCTGTTTCGCCTCGTCGAGTACGTGCTGAAACAGCCGTCGAAAGACGCCCCGCCGGCGGAATTCCGTATCGACGTACACGCTTTGCAGCCACCACAACTCGCCGTTGCGCCAGTCGCTCCATTCGAACGTGTGCATCACCTGGCCGACGACACGCTCGCCGACGGACGCCAGAAAATAGCGGCCTTTGTGCGGATCATCAAGCACGGCTTGCACGCCGGCAAGAACGGTCGCGCGGTCGAGTTGATACCCTTCGGTTTCGCGAGCGAGCAGCACATTGAACCGTGCGATGATCTCGGCATCGGCGGGTGCGGCGAGACGAACGGTGATTTTGGATGAATGGCTCATACCGACACATGATAGCGAATAAAATGACGAATGTCGAAATCCGAATGTCGAATTGGATGTAGGAGTACAGGCTTCAGGCTGTGTCTTTGCGATTTAAAGGCAGCAGGCTAAAGCCTGTACTCCTACTTTTCGACATTCGTCATTCCCGCGCCTCGTTTCCTTCTGACGCATGAGGACGCAACGACGCGCGGGCGCGCTTCCATGTCAGCCAGTTCGGGCCGGTGAGCCAGCTCTCGTGTGCAGCGGCGTCGCTGACGCATTGCGGTTCGATCGCCGCCGTCGTGAGTTGATCGGCGGTGTCGCTCAAACGCTGGATGTCGCCCCCGAGCTGGCGGAGTTTTTCTTCCAGCCGTTCGTAGCCGCGGTCGAGGTGATAAATTCGGCGGATGACCGATTCCCCTTTCGCCGCCAGTCCCGCAAGAACGAGCGCGGCACTGGCCCGCAAATCCGAGGCCATCACGCAGGCGCCGCTGAGTTCAGCGACGCCGCTGATGATCGCCGAAGGGCCTTCGCGGCGGATGTGAGCACCAAGCCGGACGAGTTCGGCGGCGTGCATGAAGCGGTCGGGGAAAACTTTATCGGTGACGACGCTCATCCCCTGGCTGACGGTCAGCAGCGTCATGAACTGCGCCTGCACGTCGGTGGGTAAGCCGGGATACGGTAGTGCGATGCAGTCGGCGGCGCTCAGCGGTCGGCTCGCACGCACGGTGACATTATTTGAATCAGAAGACCGTGAGATCTGCACGCCGATTTCCTGTAGTTTTTCGACAACCGCCGTCAGATGATCGAGGCGGACGTTGTCGAGTTCGACGTTCCCCGACGTGATCGCGGCGGCGATCATCAGCGTGGCGGCTTCGATGCGATCGGGGATGATGCGGTGCTCGGCTCCGGTGAGTTTTTCGACGCCTGCGATGCGGAGAAACGGCGTTCCCAATCCTTCGATCTTCGCGCCGAGCGCGTTGAGGAAATTGCCCAAGTCGACGACTTCGGGTTCGCACGCCGCGGCTTCGATTTCGGTAATTCCTTCCGCGAGAACCGCCGCGGACATAATGTTGCACGTCCCGGTGACGGTGCTGCCGAACGGTCCGCCGAGAAAGATTTTGTTGCCGGTGAGTTTTTTGCACTCGGCGATTACGTAGCCTTTTTCGACGCGGACTTTCGCGCCGAGCGCCCGCAATCCTTTGATGTGCAGATCGATCGGCCGGTCGCCGATGTTGCAGCCGCCCGGAAGCGAGATGCACGCCCTGCCCCGCCGCGCCAGCAGCGGACCGAGCACGCAGACGCTGGCGCGCATGCGGCGGACGAGGTCGTAATGCGCGACGCAGGGTGCTTCGTTGACGACGGTGATCGAGAGCGCCCCATCCGCGTGACGATGGACTTCGGCACCGAGCGTGCGGAGCAATTCGCAGAGCGTCGCGACGTCCATCAATTCGGGGACGCCGTGAATGACGCTGGTTCCTTCTGCGGCGAGCGCCGCCGCCATAATCGGCAGCGCCGCGTTCTTCGAACCGCTGACGGCGACGCGGCCATGCAATGGCGTTCCCCCGCGTACGACGAAAAGATCCATCTTTGGGACTCCGTTCCCGATGCGTCCGTGCTGTGTCTTTCTCCCTCTCCCTCTGGGTCGGGGTGAGGGTGCCTTTTGTATTTCGAAGATAGCGCTTCGCTGCGGAAAGCCTTCGCGTCGCGGTTAAACCTCTGATTTTGTGAGCGGAAGTTTACCGCGAAGTGCAAAACGGCTCAATGCGATTCTAAATCCGGTCGGAGTGCTCCGCTGGGGGGGGGGACGTCTTGTAGCTGGGTCGAGCGCGGCCAAAGCCCCGCTCGGCCCACCCTGTAAAATCAAGGCTTCGGATACCCCTCGCGGACGGGGAGCGGAGCGTCCAGGGTGTCGCCGTTCGGTTTGAAACCGTCGCCCCCCAAGTCGATATAAATGGGATTCGAAATCGCCGTCGGGGGATCGGGCTGCCAGAACGAGCCCATCACCCGGCCGAGTTTGAGTCCTCGTCCGCCGGCGATCACAATCAGATGGGCGTCGGTATCGAGGTCGACCTCAAAAGTCCGTTCGAACTTGACGACTCCTGCACCGAACAAATCGGGGTTGCGGTCGCGCGTGAATGTCCAATGGGGGTTCGGCCGGCCGTTGACGAGGACGCTCACCTCGTTGACGTCGAGCCAGTTGCTGCATTGCACGCGAACCGAGAGGTACACTTTGCCGCCGTCTATTGCGGCGGAGTCGCCGGGGATCAGCTTCTCGTCGCTCCCGGGAACCTGCACCGAAACCTCCATGAACGGTCCATTCGACATGATGAGATGACCGGCCTTGGCGGCGCGCACCATCTCCATCGTGTCGATCGCGGCGACGACGTCGGTCGACGATTTGATCCAGTTCCGCACGCCTCCCGATTCGTGAAAGTTGTAATGGGCGTCGGTGTTCACGACTCCCATGATGCGGAAGCCCTGATTGAGCAATTGCAGCCAGTTGAACACCCGATTTCGCAGATTTCGCCCGTGAAATTCGACCTCGGGCTTCAATTCCAGGGCGGTGGAAATCGGATGAATTTCGATGACGTCCATGAGCGGGATCGCCCGCTCGTAACCGGCGTCGGGCGTGCCGTCGCCGTCGCGGTCGTAGAACAGCCAGCCGATGTCGGGGTGATTCTGCTGCACCAGTTTTTCGGCACGGTCGTTCCATAACGTCAGCCGTTCGATTTGCGTTTCGGGGTTGTCGGTCACGACGGGACCGCCGCCGTCTTGCGTCCGCGGCACGTATTCGAGCGGAAAGGCGTTCTGATGATTGAGCGGCAACGGCTGGCCGGTCAGTTCCATCCCCGAAACCGTCGCGATAAACGGTTCGATGCCGAGCCGGCGGATGTGCGGCGTATACGTGCTGACGCGGTTGTGTTCGGTGCACGGGGCGAATTCGATATGCGCGGCGACAAGGTTAAGCACGCGGCCCAATTGGCTGCCGGTGTTGTCGCCCGACGGCGTACTGTGACTGTGGAAGTCGGAGCTGACCCAGCCGGTCGTGTCGACCGAACGGACGAGCTTCGCCGAGATCGTGACGGCTCGTTCGTCCGAGACCATGATCTGCTGCGTCTCGGCATCGAATTCCGGGCCCCGGCTGATCACGACTTCGTACTGCCCGGCGGGAAGCTCGCGATCGAACGAACCGAGCGGTGCGTAAACCAGATTTTTGAGCGCGAACTCAGCCGATTCGGGACCGAAGTCGGGGAGCGGCGTCTCGCCGAGCGGCACGAATTCCACCTTGCACGGACACGGCTTCCCCTCGGCATCGGTGATCCGGCCGTGCACCAGCCCCGAGCGGAATTCGGAAAACGTGAAATCGAATTTGTTCTCGCCCGATTTGACGTCGATGGGCATGTCCGTCAGCATTTGTCCCCACTGCGTTGTCTTGATGACATACTGTCCGGCAGGAAGCCGCATTGCGAGCAGTCCATCGCGGTCGGTCTTCCCCGAGCCGCGAAGTTCGTCGCCGCTGTAGATATCGATGCGGGCCGAAGGCAACGGCTGACCCGATGCCCCCACCGCCGTGAGACGCACGTCGCTCAACGGCTGCTCCCCGAGCGCATCGGCGATGCTCTGCACGTCGAGCAAGTTCTGCGCGGGATAGACGCGGCGGGTGAACTCGTACTTTTCACCGGGTTGCAGAGTAACGCTGGTCTCGCCGTCTTCTTTTTGAAATTTGAGCGAGGTGGTGCGCGCGTTGCTGTTCATCTGCAACATAAGACCGGGGGCGTCGACGCCGTACGCCTGATCCCAGAATCGGTCGTGCGCCCAGAACAGGTTCGCGGTCGCGTTCGGGGCCTTCAGCATGTCTTCCTTGCCGCCGTCGATTCGCAAATCGTCTTCGAGCGGGATGGTGAGCGGCTTCGAAGACGTGTTTTCGAACACGGTCGTGATTTCAAGATACGGGGCTTCGGCGTCGAGCAGGTAAATCACATCCGCGGCGGGCTGCGTGTCGGAACCGTCGGCATGAACGGTGATCGAAATGCCGTCGCCCGAATGCACCGGCTGCGCGGTGAGATCGAGCGGTTTGCCGTCGGCGGCGTGAGCGCTCCACGAGCGGTAAGCAAACGTCCGCTGGCCGGGATAATACGCCGAGAGTTGATCGTTGGACGGGTTGCGGACCGTCAGATCGATGAGGCAGCCGCCGACGTCGCGGACCGTCATGTTGGCGTTCCGCGTGGCGAGCGGCTCGGCGATGACCGCCGTCAGATGTCTATTGCGGAGCACGTAGTCGCCGTAGATGGCGTCGACTTCCTTGCCGTCGGGGACGAACCGGGTCCAGGTCGATTCTTCGAGGCGAACGAGTTCGACGGCGTCGTCGGAGTTTTCGTTCGCACCCCAGACGAAGGCCAGGGCCAGCACGCAGCCGGTGCCGACCAGCGCAAGACGCGACGACTTTCGCCGGGATGAACGTGTTTCGTGTTGATCGTTCGACGAATTCAGCGAATAACAACCGTCGGACGGGCATCGGAACATTTCGGCCTCGCTTTGGTTAGCAGAGAAAACGCAGGCTAAAGCCTGTACTCCAACATATTCACCCGCCGCCGATGGCGGGGAGAAAATGAACTTCGCTGTGGGAAGCGACTTTTTGCCGCAGTCCGCGGCTGCTGATGTTGCCGTCAACCGCAACGTTGAGCCCCGGCTTCATGCCGGTTTCGGTGCAGAGTTTTTCGCGGATACCGGGAAACTGTCTTTCGAGTTCATCGATGAGTTGCCGCACGTTGTCCCCCGGCAGATCGATGATCTCCCGCCCGCCGGTCAGCGATTTCAGCAATGCGGGAATAAAGACGCGCGGCACAACTCCCTCCTGCTAGCGCTCCGCTGCGGAAACCCTTCGCGTCGCGGCTAAACGTTTTTTCTCCCAGTCTCCCAGTCTGGCTCTTGACTCTTGTCTCTCGACTCTGGACTCTCCTACGCATGCCCGTTGTTTTTGCTGGCGTTTAACTTCAAGATCTCGTGCATCAGCCGGGGCGGGGACATGGGGAGATTTTCCATCCGCACGCCGATCGCGTTGTAAATGGCGTTCGCCACCGCAGCCGGTGGCGGAACGATGGGGACTTCACCCACGCCGCGCACGCCGAACGGATGACCCGGGTTGGGGACTTCGACGATAATCGCATCGATCATCGGCAAGTCGTAAATGGTGGGAATGCGGTAATCGAGAAAACTCGAATTCCGCATCACCCCTTTGTCGTCGTAGAAATATTCTTCGTTGAGCGCCCAGCCG
Organism: Planctomycetaceae bacterium; assembly: GCA_040881995.1. Classification (GTDB taxonomy): domain Bacteria; phylum Planctomycetota; class Planctomycetia; order Planctomycetales; family Planctomycetaceae; genus JAQCEJ01. The sequence continues at coordinate 28,173 of JBBECD010000008.1, read as the reverse complement.
ATCCCCTGCACCGCTCCCCCTTGAATCTGTCCTTCAACATAACTCGGGTGAATGGCCGTGCCGACGTCCTGCGCGGCGGTGTAACGCAGGATCTTCACTTTGCCGGTGTCGGGGTCGACTTCGACGTCGACGCAATGCGTGGCGAAAGCGCCGCCCGCTTCGTTATGGTCGGATGAACCGCGGCCGATAAGCGGTTCGCCCGTCTTGCCGCATTCGATGGCCATGTCGGTGAAGGAGATTGTTTTCCCCTCGGGACCGTTGAGCATTCCATCTTTGTACTTCACGCTCTTGGGAGGAACTTCCCACATCTCGGCGGCGCGTTTGCACATCTGGGCGCGGATATCCATCCCCGCATAATACGCAGCCCAACCGGTCGCGTACGTCACGCGGCTGCCGCCGGTCACGTCGGTGTAGCCGACGCCGTCGGTATCGGCGACGGTGGGAGTCACCGATTCTGCCGGGATGCCGAGCGTCTCGGCGAGCTGCATGGCGATCGACGCCCGCGAGCCGCCGATGTCGGTCGAACCTTCGACCAGCGAGACGCTGCCGTCGCCGTTGACCGTCGCGGTGACGGCGGATTTCAATCCGCAGTTGAACCAGAAGCCGGAGGCGACGCCCCGTCCCTGATGTGGTTCGGTCAGTTTCTTTTTGTAGTGCTTGCTCTTTTGAATCGCTTCGAGCGATTCGATCATGCCGATGCGGGGATAGACCGGTCCGTCGATGCGGCGCGTTCCTTCCACGGCGGCGTTGCGCAGACGGATTTCGACGGCGTCGATCGCCAGTCTCTCGGCGATTTCATCGAGCACCGTCTCCGCTCCGAAGGCGACTTGCGTCGCACCGGGAGCACGGTAGGCATTCGTCCGCGGCTTGTTGACGCAGACGTCGTACCCTTCGACCAGACCATTCGGAATGTCGTAGCAGGCGAAGACGCACATGCAGCCGGGGTTGATCGGCGAACCGGGATAAGCCCCCGCTTCGAAGGCGATCCATGCCTGAGCGGCAGTGATCTTGCCGTTCTCGTCGGCGCCCATTTTGATCTTCATGTACGAACCGGGCGTGGGACCGGTCGCTTCGAAGACGTTGGTGCGGTCCATCGTGATTTGCACGGGACGCCCCGACTTTCGCGAGAGGATCGCGGCGACCGGTTGCTCGTAGACCGAAATCTTGCCGCCGAAGCCGCCGCCGATTTCCATCGGGATGACTTTGACGTGCTGCAGAGGAATTCCCAATAATTCGGCGACCTGCTGACGGACGGTGAACGACCCTTGCGTGCTCGTCCAGACCGTCACGTGGCCGTCGGCGTTCCACAGGGCGGTCGACGTGTGCGGTTCGATGTATCCCTGATGCACCGTCGCCGTCCGGAATTCGCGTTCGATCACCACTTTTGCCTGAGCGAAGCCGTCGGCGAGATTTCCTTTTTCGTAGCGGAACATCTTGGCGACGTTCGTCGGGGTTTCGCTTTTCGTGCCGGCGAGCGATTCGGTGCGAACGTCGTCGTTGAGCACCGGGGCCGTCTCTTTCATCGCTTCGAGCACGTCCATCACCGGCGGGAGGACTTCGTAGTCGACTTCGATCAGCTTGACCGCTTCCTGCGCGATGTGAATGTTGTCGGCGGCGACCGCCGCGACCGCGTGACCGCGGTACAGCACTTTTTTGTCGGCCAGAACATTGCACGCCAGGTGCTTGAGATTGACCGAGCCTTCGCCCAGTTCGGCGATGCGGTCGGTCGCATCGGGCATATCGGCATGGGTGACGACCGCGCGTACGCCGGGCAAAGCCAGCGCTTTGTCGGTGTTAATCGACTTGATGTTGGCGTGAGCATGAGGACTGCGGAGAATGGCGCCGTAAATCATGCCGGTGACGCGAATGTCGCTGCCGTATTTCGCGCGGCCGGTGACCTTGTCGACGCCGTCGTGCCGGATGGGACGCGTCCCGATCACTTTGTACTTCGGCTTACGGGCCGAGCGGGGTTTCGAGGAGCTTTTTTCTTCGATCGACATGGATATTACTCCTTGGAGGACGAGGCCGCGGCTTGAACGGCTCGGACGATTTTATCGTAACCGGTGCAACGGCAGAGGTTGCCCGCGAGATAGAAACGAATTTGTTCTTCGGACGGTTGCGGATTCTCTTGCAACAGCGCCCGCGACTGCATAATGAAACCGGGCGTGCAGATGCCGCATTGCAGAGCGGCTCCTTCGAGGAAAGCTGTTTGCACGCAGTCGAGTCCGCCGGTGGGGGCGACCCCTTCGATGGTCTCGATGGCGGCGCCGTCGGCTTCGACGGCGAGCACCAGGCAACTGTCGACCGGTCGCCCGTTAAAACTGATCGTGCAGGCCCCGCAGTTTCCGTTCGAGCAGCCTTCTTTGGTGCCGGTCATATCGAGGACGTCGCGCAAAACTTCGAGCAAGGTCTGGCGCGGTTCGCACAAGAATTCCTCTTCGCGGCCGTTGATCGTACAGGTGACGATGCGTTTTTTGGACATGGGTGTATTCCGTTGGTGTCGTAGTCAATGACGAATGCTAGCGCTCCGCGTTGCGTCGCGGCTAACCGTTAGTGTGATTTAACCGTTTTTCCTTTCGCCCGCTCGACGGCGGCTTTGATCGAGCGTTCGGTCAGCACTTTCGTAATATGAATTCGATATTCCTGCGTGCCGCGCATGTCGTCGATCGGAGTGGCATATCCCTGAGCGATCTTGGCCGCCTCGGCGATGGTTTCGTCGCTGACCGGCTTCCCGGCGAGGGCGTTACCGGCTTCCTCGGCGAAAATCGGCGTCGGGCCGACGGCCCCCAGCGCGATGCGGCCCGAGACGAAGTTCTTTTTCGAGCTGTCGAGCACGACCGAGACGCCGACGCCCACGACGGCGATGTCCATTTCGTTCCGCGGAATAAACCGCTGATAGAACGACCCGCTATGCGACGGGCGAGCGGGGAGTTTCAATTCGACCAGAATTTCACCGGGTTGAAGCACGTTTTTTCCCGGCGCCGTGCAGAATTGCTCGACGGGAACTTCGCGCTGGCCGCTGGGCCCGGCGATGATGCATGTCGCTCCCAACGCGATCAGTGCGGGAATCGAATCGGCCGCGGGGCCGGAGTTGCACAAATTGCCGCCGACGCTGGCGCGGTTCTGAATTTGAATCCCGCCGATGATCCGGCAACTGTCGACCAGCGCCGAATATTTTTTGACCAGTTCTTCGTCGTGATAGATTTTGTAGCACGGCACCGCCGCGCCGAGCCGCAGGCCTTCGGACGTCAACTCCAGCACGTTGAGTTCGGGAATTTTCTTGATATCGATCACCCAGTCGGGAGCCAGCCGCCCGGTGCGGACGTGGTCGATAAGATCGGTTCCGCCGGCGAGCGGCTTCGCCGTCCCGTTGTGCCGGCTGAAGAGAGAAATGGCCTCGGTTAAAGTGGCGGGTGATGCAAAGTCGAAGTCGCGCATCGGCTCTTCCGTTTCCTCGAAGTGAGACGAACATGATGTCAGGTCAGGTCAATCGGCATTTTATTCGACGGTCGCCGGAAGAAAGACGGAGAACCGATCGAACGCTTGCGTGGCGGTCGTTGAGATTGATCATGAATTGTGTCAACACCGCATAGATTACTCAACTCGATGGAGGGGAGCAAGCAGCACGCCCCGGCAAATCGTTTTTTTGCGGCGGCGTAAACAGGGCGAACGTTGCGTTAACTGCTGATGTGGGTTGCGCTTTGCCTTACGATCCCGTAGGGATCTTCGAGAGCAATCTGCCGAATACTCCAACAATCACGCTCCAACTGCGACTCGGGAACTGCTACCTTGTGCGGAACAACTGGTTAATGGCGCGGCGTTGCGAATCGACGTCGCTACTCACGAGGAGTTCCGTCGATGATTCTGTTTCTGGTAAGCGTCTTCGTGGCGCTGTCGGTTTCGGCGATGTGTTCGTTGATGGAGGCGACTCTGCTCAGCCTCACGCCCTCGCAGGTCGCCGACATGGCCCAACGCCAGCCCCGGCTGGGTTTGATCTGGCAACGCTTCAAAGCCAACGTCCAGCCTCCCATCGGAGCGATTCTCCTGCTCAACACCGCCGCCCACACCATCGGCGCCTCCATCGCCGGGGCTCAGTTCGATGAACTGTACGGCGACGAGTGGATTCTCGTTTTTTCGCTCACCTTCACGTTCGTGATGCTGCAGTTTACCGAAATCCTCCCCAAGACGATCGGCGTCCGTTACAACCGCGAAGTCGCCCGGCTTATCGCCCGGCCTTTAGAAATATTGGTCAAAGCGCTCGATCCGGTCCTCAAGATCATCCACTGGATCAACCGCCCCTTTGAAGGGAGCAAAGCTAAGCAGAAGGGCAAGCCTCCCTCGGCGACGATCGAAGAGATCACCGCGCTCGCCGGTCTCGCCCGCTTGTCCAATCAAATCAGCCCGTATCAAGAACGCATTATCCACGGGGCCTCGAAGCTGTCGCAGTTGCCGGTCGAGGAGATCATGATCCCCGTGGAGCAAGTCAGTTTCCTTTCGACGTCGCAGACGCTGTCGGAGGCGATTATCGCCGCCCATGTCGAAGCGCACACGAGATTTCCGGTCTGCGAAGAGCGCGACCACGACCGCGTCGTCGGTTACGTCAACTTCAAGGAAATGATCTACTACATGCGGACGAACCCCGGCGACCCGAGCTTTCGCGGCATCATTCGCCCCGTTCGGTTCGTTCCGCCGAAATTGGCGTCGGCCGATCTGCTCAAGGGGTTCGTCAGCGAGCACGTGCACATGGCGATCGTCCGCGATCCGTCGGGAAAAACCCTGGGCATGGTTTCGTTCGAAGACGTCGTCGAGGAACTCGTGGGGGATTTGGAAGATGAATTCGACCGCCTGCCCCGCATGATTCACACTTTGTCGGGGGGGACGTGGATGATCGGCGGCGGCACGCCGATGAGCGAAGTCTCGCAACGGCTCACGGGAATTTCGGCGGACGCCGGCGGGACCGTCTCGTCCTGGTTGCTCCACCGCTTCGACCGCGCCCCCAACCCCGGCGAGTCGTACCGCGAGGGGAACTTTGAATTCATCGTCCGCCGCATCCGCCGCGGGAAGATTTTCGAGGTGGCGGTTTATCAGAGAGGATGAGATAGGGAGATTAGCCGGCTATTGAGTCTCAGGTTAATCATGTCACAACTCTCGATTGACGAAACAGCCTTTCTCTTCCGGCCCAAAGGGCCAGCAGTTCCTATAGTCAGGGGCGAAGCCCCTGGAATCGAGCCCCCAGTAGGCAAGAGGCCTGAAGGGCCGGCAGTTCAAACGGAACGACGTGAGGGCAACAAACTGCTGGTCCATTGGGCCGAGAAGACGATTTTTGGGAGACGTCTACCAGGCCCTGCGGACCTGGCTAGGAGAATGGACGCCCCCTTCGGGGCTGAAGACAAGGCGTCGATCGCTTGATGCTCGACTCGTTGAATGCACACGAGGTTGTCCCTCACCATGTCTCATTTTGTGACATTATTAACCTGAGACTCAATAAACGCGACGCGCAGGGTTTCCGTAGCGGAGCGCTTCCCGTTGCATTATGATAACGGGCGACCTTATTTACCGGTCCCGATGATATCCAGGAAAAAGCCACATGCACATTTCGGTACTTTTCGTCGTCGTCTTCCTCTCATTTGATATGGCAGTCCTGCGTGCCGAGACACCGCCGCCGCGGACGCAGACCTTCGCCAAGGCCGACGATGAACTCGTGAGGCATTCCGAAGGAACCGCCGTTGAACTGAACGACGGGCGGCTGTTTCTCGTCTGGCAGGAATTTCGCAAGGGAACCAGGGGGGATTCCGACTTTTTTCCCGCCCGGCTGGTCGCCAAGACCTCGAGCGACGGCGGAGAAACGTGGGACCGTTACCGCAGCATCGTCGAAATCGCTCCGGGTGACTTGAACGTTTTCTCCCCCAGCTTGCTGCGGCTGAAGGACCGATCGATTCTGCTGGCGTTTCACCGCAAACCCGAAAACGAAAAACCGGCCGACTACTATACTCCCCCCTCGGCGTTCGCTCTGATTTCGCGCGACGAGGCCGAAACGTTCGAACCGCTCGGCACGATCTGGAGCCGCGGACATCAGCATCTTTGCAACAACACGTTGAAACAACTCTCGACCGGCCGCATCATCATCCCCAGCGATCGCGACAACAGCACGAAAGAGAACCCCGATAACTGGGCCTGCGGTTGCGCCTTTAGCGACGACGGCGGCAAGACCTGGACGTTCAGCGATAACTTCGTCACGCTCCCCAAGCGCGGCGGGATGGAACCGCACATCGAAGAACTCAGCGACGGCCGACTGCTGATGATCATGCGGACCGAACTCGGCGCGATCTATAAATCGGAATCGGGCAACAAAGGCCAGACATGGACCGACGCCGAATCGCTGGGCGTCGAATCGCCGCAGTCGTGTCCCGACCTGCTCAAAGATCCCGCGACAGGACATCTCGTGCTCATCTGGAACGCGTCGAAATACGATCCCGAGTGGTTTTCGCACCAGGGAAAGCGCACGCCGCTGAGTGCCGCCGTTTCGAAAGACGACGGCAAAACGTGGTCGAAACCGCGTCACATCGAGACCGATCCCACGCGGGCGTTTTCGAATCCCGGCGCGTTGATCTCGAGCAAAGGGATATTATTCGTCAATTACTGGACCTGCCCCTACCGGGAAAATGGTGCCATGATGTCGTACCCGATCGATCTCAAAACCGCGACCGTAAATACGAAATGGCTGTATGAATGAGTCCAGGGTCGAGGGTCCAGAGTCCAGAGCCAGAATCTTATGACCACTGACCACTGACAACGGACCACGGACCACTACCCCACGCCCAAAGCCAAAAGGAACCGCCATGACTAACCTCATCCTTCGCAGAGACTTTCTCAATCGCACGGCACTCGGCGGCATCGGACTCGCGGCGGCGACGTCCTCCCTCGGCTTCGCCGCCGACGATAAACCCTCCGAACGAGTGGTCGTCGGCGTGATGGGCTTGTCACGCGGACGCAGTCTCGCCACACAGTTCGCCAAGCAGCCGAACGTTGAAGTCAAATATCTCTGCGACGTCGATTCGACCCGCGCCGAAAGCTGCGTGGCCGAAGTCGAAAAAATCGGCGGCTCGAAACCGCAGGCGGTCGGCGATTTCCGGCAGATTCTCGACGACAAAGACGTCGACGCCCTCATCTGTGCCGCTCCCAACCACTGGCACGCCCCCGCGACGATTCTCGCCTGCAAAGCGGGGAAGCACGTCTACGTCGAGAAGCCCTGTTGTCATTCGCCGCGCGAGGGAGAACTGATGATCGAGGCGGCCCGCAAATATCAACGCGCCGTGCAGGTCGGCACGCAGCGCCGCAGCAGCGAGGGGATTACCCTCGCCGTCAATCTGCTGCGCGAAGGGAAGATCGGTCGCGTCTACGCGGCCAAGGCGACCTATGCCAGCGCCCGCGGCTCGATCGGCACAGGAAAACCCGCCGACGTCCCCGCCGATCTCGACTACGAGCTCTGGCAAGGCCCTTCCCCACGCACCCCCTACGTCGATAACCGCGTCCACTACAACTGGCACTGGTTCTGGCAATGGGGGAACGGCGAACTCGGCAACAATGGCGTGCATACCCTCGACCTCTGCCGCTGGGGACTCGGCGTCGATTACCCCATCCGCGTCACGTCGAGCGGAGGCCGCTACTGCTTCGACGACGATCAGCAGACCCCCGACACACACATGGCCACCTTCGAATTCGAAGGTGGCGGACTCATCACCTGGCATGGCTTCAGTTGTAATCGCAAAGATCAGGACGAATTCATCACCTACTACGGCGATAAAGGGGCCCTGCGACTCGACGACAGCGGCAGCTTTATCATCTTCGACGAAGCCAACAAAGAAGTGCAACGCGACACCCGCGGCACGCGAGGCGACAACGAACACATCGTCAATTTCCTCGCCGCCGTCCGCAACGAAAAACCGCTAGACCTCAACGCCGAAATCGAAGAAGGCCACAAGAGCACGTTGCTATGCCACCTGGGCAACATCGCCCAACGCACCGGCCGAACACTCAACTGCAACCCCCAGAGCGGCCAGATCATCGGCGACGAAAAAGCGATGAAACTCTGGAGCCAGGACTACGAATCAGGCTGGGAGCCGACGGTGTAGTCACCCGGTTCCCCCTCCCCTCCGAGCGAGTGCGGCCGCACGGCAGCCGGGTGAGGGGACGGGTCCAGTTTTCCGCCAATTCGCGAATTCAGGCTATCGAAGCCTCGGAAAACTGGACCTATCCCCGTTCCCACACGCCTACCCTCACCCACATGGTTGCGCCGCATTCGCGAAAACCACCAAGCGGCCCCCTTCGCGACCACGATCCGACCCCGGATAATCCACACCCAACCCCCGTTCGCACCAAAACCAGGGCGTTGAAAAACTTTCGCGCAAATATGCCCCATTTCGAGCCTCACAGCGCAAATCGCGTGCAAAACGCGCGCACGGCTCGCGACGCAACGCCTTCCCCCCACATGAGAACGGAGCCAACTGCGCGCACAGTCGCGCACGAGGCACAAAAAGGCGAAAGTTGCGCGCAAAACCACGTAAAAACGACGAAAATTGACGCTTTTTGCGCCATCACGCGCAAAAGAGCGCGCCGCGAATGACGTCGTGTTCAGAATCGAACCCCTGACGCCGTAGTCCCTTGCGAACCGACGCTTGTGCTCCCCAAAATGCAGGTTACGCGCACCGTCCCTACGCACTCCAAAATCGGCGACTTGTGTCGGCAAAGCCCCTCTTTTGCCATCAATCCAGGTAGCTGAGGCAGTCCTGGCAACACAAAATCACTCGCCATTTCAAAACACGGCAGTTCTCAAACAAACCACCTGAAAGCATGGGTAAGCCAGGAATTCTGCAAAAGCAAACAGCCCGCCCATAAGCTGTTTAAATGCAAAATGCGCGCACGAAATGCGCGCCAAAAACGGGACTCGCGCGCTCAAAAGCGTCACTCGCGCGTAGGAAAGCGACACTTGCGCGGACTTTACGCCTATCTGCGCACAACGCTAAACAACATTTTGGGTGGAATGCTCAAATGAGGGGGAATTCGGGATGCGGGGACCGGGGGTCGGGATCCGGGGTCGAAAAGAGGCCCCGGCGACGATCTCGGCCCGCCGGCAACCCGGCAACGCGCAACCCTGCATCGATACGGGGAATCGAACTTTCGCGTCTTGCCGGACTCCTGTTTGGGAATGCGAGGCGTGTTTGGAATGATGATCGCTGTTTGGAATGAGACCGCTGTTTGGAAAGCGGACGGATCCTGCCCCCTCCCCCGCCTGTCACTCCCGCGAAGGCGGGAGCCCAGTCTTATTCACGCTCTTAGCTGGATTCCCGCATGCGCGGGAATGACGGAATGGGCAATGGCCGGGTGAACCTTCTGTGAATGACTTGACGTATAGATAGTACCGGGTTCTAATCGGCTTCTGATCACCTGACGCGAATACGATTCTGAAACCACGAAACGCGTGACAGAGCAAAGGAGCCCTCGATGCCGACGTACGAAGCCTTAACCCCATTAGTTGCGTTCGAGGGGTTCACCAAAAGCGGCGACTTCCAGCATGTTCCCGTCGACCGCTTGAAAACGCTCGACGGCCTCGCATACACCGAAGAATGTTTCGTGACGCACATGGACGAACCCGTTTCATCGTACGTCGTGAAATCCAACGGCATCAGGCTCTCCTTGAATGCAGACAATGGCCAACTGACGGCCGTCACGCACTTCGAGACCCCGCGAGAACTGACAGAAGAAGAGATTTCTCAGCTCAAACGCAACTACGACGGGCAGATGTCCGACGGCATCGGCGAGAATTTTCTCAGCGAAATCCAAGCCCGAGCCGATGTGCCATTCCGACTCGAAGTCTTCTGGCTTTACGATACAAGCAAAGGATCACAGGTGCGGGGAGTGGCATGACCCAGCCGAGTAGGGCGTGCTCCTGCATGCCTTCCCTGGGTGCTGTAGCGACCTCATATCCTACGATCTGTTAAAGATTTCAAACAGGAATGACACAGGCGGAGACGTAGCTCAGTCATTCAGGTCAGGCAAAGCCAGACCAGTCAAATCAAGGGAACATCAACTCTAAAACCGATCCTCCAACCACCCCGTCGGCTGCGGCGTCGTACTGGCGTACAGGGATTCGCCGGTCTGGCTGTCGATCACTTCCCGCATGTGGTTGCGGGCGTGTTCGGGGATGTCCACATCGCTGCCGCCCGGCGGAACCGAGGTGGCAAACGGCGGAAAACCGCGCAGATGAATCGCCCACACGGGACGGGCATTTCGTTTCATTCGCGATTCCATCACCGAGCACGCGTAAATCTGCTTGACGTGTCGCGACATGTGGTGCGTCTCGGCCAATGCTTCGAGGAGCGTGAGCGCGGGGGCATCGCCGGATTCGCCGGTGTAGACGATCGAACTCGCTTTCAGTTGACGTTCTTGATCGGCGCACGACGGGTATGTGGGGATCCGCGGCTCGCCCGCCGGCCAGGCGGAGACGACTTTCATCACCTCGCCGGTCTCGGGCCAGAGAAAGACGATCAACTTGGAGATGTATCGGTTTTCGAACCGGGGGTCGCTGCTATGGTCGTCGAGGCGAACGTTGTCGAATTCGATACGCCACGTCGTCCGCCCGCGCAGCCGATCGACAAGAAACGGCATGCTTTCGCCCGAAAGTTGCACTTGACGAGCGACGACGGCATCGCGGTCGATGGTCGTCAAACCGATGCCCCGGCGAGCGGCATCGACGGCGTCGTCGGCCGACATGGATTCGGCGGCGGAGGAGAGTTGCGGCTCATCGTCGGTGCTGCCCGACTCGGCAGGCCCACCCCGGCCTTCCCCGCTGCAGCCAGCTGCGATGCAAGCCAACATCAAACACACCGCTCGCGCGGACAACCACCATGAACGGCGATAATCAACCGATGACATAAGATGTCTCCCGTTCATCAATGTCTGAGTTTGAGGCAGTCCATGAACTCGGCCCAACACTTCGATCTTTAACGTCAGTATAATCCGTAATAACTGAGCGAACGGATTACGCCGGCATCGAGCCCGAATTCCCAAAGAGTGCCACCATATCCGTTATCGAAACGATATTCGAGACTCTCCTCGGATTCCCGGGTCGGTTTGCCGGCAATTGATTTCAGATCATCCGCCGAGAAGTGAATCGGATTCCATTCGATCATCAATCGGTTGAAGCGAGCGCCGTGTTCGTCGGCCGCCGGCGCAATGACGGTGGCATCGATGCCTTCGTAGCGTTTCTGGAGATCGGCGATCCAGGCTTTCTTGGCCACTAACCACTCCTCGTGTGTCTTGGCATTCACGTATTGTTGCCGCAACTCTTCGGTCGATGCGCCGGCGCGTTCCAGGGGATGCTGAGAATCCCACGTTTGTTCCCGGATTTCCACCACGTCTCGCGACGTGGTATTGATCCACAACGCGGCGTGAAACTGTTCGGTTTGATCGGTGATTTCCACTTTGATTGTAATCCGCCCGCACATCTCGGCATCGACGATTTTGGGGATTCCGATTTGCGAACTGAAAGGACCATTGGTGAACATCCAGGGGTTCTTCACGAACGGTTTTAGCTGCGTTGCCCTTGCCGCCAGTTCTTCGGTATCAAAAGGAACCGCCGCGTTGCGCAGGTCGAGGGGCGTCACGTCGTGCGAGAATGTCTCTAACAAATCGTCCATGGTTTTCGGCCGCGGCTCATCGGCGACAGTGGATTTGAGCAGACTTGACGCCCAATCGAGTCTCTCGCCGAGGATGCGAAAGCCGATGATTTGCGTCGGCTCTTCAACGTAGACGTCTTGCTCGAGCCCTGCCCAGGGTCTACCTGATGTGGGAGCGATAAAGGCGACGACAGGAATTCTGCTATCGCGACTCTTCCTGTTGACGGCAAACACCGCTCGCTTGGCATCGACGATCTGTGACTGCTGCTCCCCGACGCGATGCAGCTCGACAGTGACGTCCTTCCATTCTTCGTGCATCTCCATCGTTACTGTGGCGGAGGGGGCTGGGATCGAACTCGTTTGGGTTACGGTATCGAGTGGGCATTCCGCCTTGGCCTCCTGCGAGTCTTGGGGCGTCTTCGCATCGACGTATTGTTGCCGCAGGTGTTCGGTCGCGACGCCGGTTGAAACAGCACGAATTTTACTCTCCGCTAATGTCTCTCTCGCCTTCTGCAAAAATGGCTCTTCCAGCCGCGCAGCTTCTTCCAACCTCTCCTCATTCATCTCGTACCATTCACGAAATTGCTTCAGGAGTGCCGAAGTTTGCTGCGGCTCCGGCTCGCGCTTCTGGTCATATACAAAGGGGGGTTCATCGATAGTTCCACAGACAATGAAGGCAAGGTGAAGCCGCTCTTGTTCGTTTTTATCTTCAGCGGAGATTGCCATTCGTGAGACGAGCATCACTTCAGTTGCAGGCAGAGGATAGGGAAAAGAAGGATGCTTTTCAGTTCTCAAGCCACGAAGATGCGAAAGCCCGCCGGCAATGTATTGCCAAGCCCGCGGATGAGGACAGGTCTTGAGTAAGTCGATGTACGCCGCACGTCCCAAATATCGCCGTTCTTCCTCGCGCCAAAGACGGATAGCGAGCGGAAGCTCAAAACACACGGAGAATGCAGCGTCGGGGAATTCGGGGTTGAGGGCAATGTCGCGCCAGGCGGCGATGTGCGGCGCGCCGAAGTAATAAGTGCTGCGGTTTGTGGCCTCATAGAATAACTTCGCCTCCTCGTCGGTCGTGCGCGGCATCGTCATCGCTGCGGCTAACCAAGGGTCTGCCTGTTGTTGACTATGTGGAGACGACCATACGAACAGCCGGGATAATGCGGTTTCGACCTGAAGCGGCCAGGGCGTCGAGGTTTCGTTTTCGTCTAACGGGTATTCCATGCGTTCGTCGGGCACAATCCAAGTCCGACCTAGAATTGTCCTCTTGCGTTGACTTGGCGGCACGTCCGCTGAAAGTTTAGTACGATACGGACCGCGCGAATCGAAAGGATTCCGTTCCAGACCCCAGTTGTGTAATGCTCGTTCCTTTTCGAGATCGTGAATGGCGCGGACAAGCTTCGGAAGAATCTCCGCCGAAAAGTTGCGGCTCCATTGAAAGGCGCAGGCGATACGTTGATCGTTCGGTGTCTCCGGGTCAATGAGGAATTCCCAAGCCGATTCTTTGGATTTAAGGGCTTCTTTGAGTTCGTGAGAAACGGGAATCGTGTTGGGATCAACATATTTGGGAACAGGAAGAGTTTTGCCACGCTCCCCCTTCTTCGCTTCTCTCTCCAGCGAAGGGGCGATGGTGGCCTCCCCCCAGACCGACGTGCAGATTCCGAGACTCAGAACAACACCGGCGAGACAGGCTTTCATCGTTCGTCCTCCTGATCGTAGACGCGAGAGAACAGCATTCGGCAAGGCACCGTTAGGTTGGACGCAACTCCGAACCAATTCGTTCCCATGATTCTAAGAAATGAGTCGTCGATCTGCTAGACCTTTGTCACTTTGATCGGTATGAAAAGAGCGGCCGGGGGG
>JBBECD010000008.1:5563-14631 GCA_040881995.1 Planctomycetaceae bacterium | reverse complement strand
GGTTTATCCCCGCCGTCTTGACGTACCTAAAGAAAAGACGACGGCGGGGATAAACCCCGCCGCTCTTTGTCGGCAGGCTTACACCAACTCGGCAATCGGTTTCCCCTCCGTCAGAATCGGGATCGGCCTTCCCGTCAAATCGTGGTACGACTGCGTCGTGTCGATGCCGAATTGGTGGTAGATCGTCGCTAACAGGCAGTTGCTGTTCATGACTCGTTCGACGGGGTGTTCGGCTTTGTCGTTCGTCGCGCCGATCACCTGGCCCATCTTCAGGCCGCCGCCGGCGAGCAGGATGCTCATCGCATGCGACCAGTGATCGCGGCCGGGGCGTTTGCTGGCGTCCTGGTTGCGAATTCGCGGCGTGCGGCCGAATTCGCCGGCGAAGATGAACAGCACTTTCTTGTCGAGTCCCCGGGCGTAAAGGTCTTCGATGAGTGCCGAGACCGATTGATCGAACGACGGCAGCTTTTCGGAGTATGCCTTGAAGATGTGCGAGTTGACCGAATGGTCGTCCCAGTTGCTGGTGACGCCGGTCTCTTTTTTCAGCCGGTACGACGCCTGGCATTGCACGAACCGCGAACCGGCTTCGACCAGCCGGCGGCAGGTGAGCAGACTGCGTCCCCAATGCGTCTCACCGTATCGCAGCCGCGTCGCTTCGGTCTCGCGGCCCAGGTCGAAGGCTTCGCGGGTCCGTGGACTGGAGAGCAGCGCGATGGCCCGCTCTTGATTGCCGTCGACGGCGTCCATCATGCCGCTGTTGTCGATGACGTTCGACAGCCGATCGATCGCCGCACGCAACTGCGATCGGCGCTGCAATGTGAGAATTCCTTCGGAAGAGATGGTGAGGACGTCGTTCCCTTTGCCCGAATTGTAAATGGCGACCGGTTCGTAGGTGTTGCTGCCGGTCGCCGATGACGAATACGGGCTCGGCATGTAGGCCCAATACGACGGGCCGAGATAACCGGGACCGCCGCCGTAGAATTTGGTGTCGGCGATGTAGAGCGGAATATCGCTCGCCGTGTGCGACACGTGCTTGAAGACGATCGAACCGACGTCGGGGTATTCGGAGACGTTGAGGTTCGCGGCCCGCGAGGCGTAGCCGGTAAGCAGCCGATGCGTCCCGCCGGAGTGTTCGTTCCGCTCGTGATGCAGCGAACGGACGAGGGAAAACTTATCGGCGAGTTGCGCGAGCAACGGCAACTCTTCGGTGATTTCGATCCCCGGCACATTGGTGGCGATCGGCTGAAACGGCCCGCGGTATTCCGCCGGTGCCTGCGGCTTGAGATCGAACAAATCGAGATGACTCGGCCCGCCGTTGGCCCAGAAGAGGATGACGGAAAAATCATTGTCGATGGCGGTGTTCGCGGATTCCGCCGCGAATAATCGGCTCAGCGACGGTTCGAGTCCCCCGGCGAGGGCTCCCATGCTGAGCCCGCCGATCGTCAGCCAGGCGCGGCGATCGAGCGGTCCCGGGCAGCGAAGATTGTGGTCGAGATGGGACATGGTTCTCTCCGAGCAGAGGCGTCATCGTGAGCGATGAGGGGTGCGCCCGATTGTAACACAACAGCGGTTGTTGATGGAACCGGAAAGGGGCGGTGGCAGAATGACGAATGTCGAAATCCGAATGTCGAATCAATGTCGAATTCCGAATGACGGCGCTGCTGCGGAAATCCTTTGCATCGCGTCTACGCCACCCATCACACCGACACTTCAAATTTGGCAAGCGCGCGGGCATAGTCCAAATAAGCGCCGATTTGCTCTGTCCGCAGGTCGGGGAATTCCGAGAGAATTTCTTCGGGAGCTCTTCCGGCAGCAAGATACCCCAGAATCAAACTTGCGGGAATTCGCGTTCCTTTAATGCGCGGTTTTCCATGAAGGATATCGGGGGTACCCACAATGTGGTTTCGCCAATCGATGGGCATAGTTGGTCCTTTAGTCGAGATTATTTGTCATGCGTTCCTCTACTCGGCTGGCGCTCCGCTGCGCGTCGCGGCGAACCGGGTTTGCTCACTTCGCCGCTTGCGCAGCGACCGGCTGAATTCGCAGCAATTCGTTGTACGAACGTAGCTCGGCGGTTCGCGATTGCGGGTCGATTCTTAGCTGGTGGAAACCGGTCGTCGTCGGCGTCGATGAATCGAGCAGCGTCGCTCCGGCGGATTTATCGACGGCGGTCAAGCGCGTCTCCCAGTAGCCGCCGATGTTTCCTTCGCGTTTGTAGTCGCGGCCTAAGAATACCAGCACGGGGGATTCGCCCAAACTTTCGAGGCAAAGATTCTGATTGGTGATTTCCTTCGTCCAGACCGGCTCCGTCGAACCGGCGCGGAAGGCGTGGAACACGCCGTTGGCCCGGACGGCAGGCATGCTGTCGGCGTGGAAGATGTTCCCCTGGCGGTTGTTGGCAATCGCATACGTCTGATAGGCGTCGGAGAAGATATACACCTCGGGATTCCGCTTGTTCTCTTCATTCCAGGCGATTTTGCCGACCGTCGCGAGTTCGCCGGTGTCGAGGTTGAGCGTCTTGATGACCCCGTCGGGCTGCAGAACGTTCAACGTCGAGGCGGAGTTTTGTCCCACGAGGCTTCCCGCCGGGATGGTTCTCTCCCAGATCGCCCCTTGACGAACCGGGTCGTGTAACTGGAGCGACACCTCGCCCCGCCGACCGCGCCGCGCGGCGTTATCGCCGATGAGGAATCCCCGTTCGGTGACCTTAATGGTATTGAGCAGTTGCTTGGCGAGAGACGGGTCGTCGATTACCTGGCCGTCGAGGGTGCGGAAGATCTTCATCTGCGTCCCTTGCGGCGTCGTCGCGACGAGCACGTCGGAATTGCCGAACAGGCTCGATTTGGACGACAGATCGGAGCGTTTCCAGAGAACTGCGCCGGTGCGGGCATCGAGCATCGTCAACCCGCGGCGATGCGCGATCCCGATGTATTGTTCGTTGGCGATCGTCAGCGGATTATTCAAGCCGGGACGCCGCGTGAGGTTGCCGCGGGCGATCCACTGCGGGGCGAGCAATAACGGCTGCACCGCGACTTGTTGCTGCTGGTAATAACCGGGGGTTCCCGACCGCTCTTCCAGCGGCCAATTCCACAGCACCTTGCGGTCGAGCAGCGACAGACGATGAATCACGTCGCGGTGATTGACCACGAGTTGATGGCCGTCGGCGATGGCGGAGGTCGTCGTCGCGTAATTGTGCGAACTTTTCGATCGCAGCGGCAGCGTCCAGAAGATCCCCGTTTCGCCGCCGAGAATCGTCAAACGTTCTTCCGACGGAAAGACCTGGAACCGATGCTGCTTGAAGAAAGGCCACGTCCCTCCTTCGAAGGGGAGCTCTTGCGATTGCTGCGCCCAATACCCGGCCCCGCTGCGAACGAGTTGAAATTCGTTCTTCTCCCACGAAAGATCGCTCAGCGGGCGCGGCAGCGGAAGTTTGCCGTCGCCGGCCAATTGAGTGAAGAGTTCGTGTCCCGTTTTCCCCGTTGGCAGCCGAACGGTGCCGAATTCACCCTGTAAACGCTGGTAACACGCCAAAGCATCGTGCGGAAAACCGGCCGATTGATACATCTCGGCGAGTTCGGCCCAGGCCGAAGCCTGTTGTTCGCGGTTGCCCTGCCGCGTAAGCTGCAGCAGACACTGTTCGGCCTCGAGCAATTCCCCATTCATTTTCGCACGCCGGGCGAGCCCTTGCAGAAGATGATGGCTCGACGGATGAAACGCGAACAGTTTGACGTAACGGTAGCAGGCGGCGGCATCCTCGGCGGAAAACGCTCCTGAGTTCAAATTCTCGGAACCCGACCCGTTGATCTTGCCGGCAAGTGCCGCGGCGTATTCGTTCAGGCGGACGCTGAAAAGTTTGTTGAATTCGATATTCCGCCGTTGATACAAATCCAGGAATTGCCCCGCGAGCCAGTTGTCGAAACTCAACTCTTCGACGCGCGACCGGCGGCTTTCGGCGGACGTCGCCGTTTCGATCGTCAGTTTGTCGACGAGCGGCTCGGCGAGCATCAATTCCCAAAGTTTATCGAGTGCGGCGGTCAGTTCGCCGCGGGCGATCCAGCGTTCCAAAGCCAGGTCGATCGCCGACTGTCGATCGTCCGGCGAGACCGCGAGTTTCTGAAATTCGGCGAATTCGGCGTCGTGACTTTTCAAATCGCTTTGGATGAGATCGTGCAACGTCCGCCGGATCAGCTCGTCGTAACGGGCGCGGCCGTCGGCGGAAAGCGTGTCGGCATCCACCTTGTGCAGATGATCCAGCGTTTCCGTCGGCTGATGCGACAGCGCGGTGATTTCCGCCTCGCGGAGATACGTCCAGGGATCGTTGGGATTCTGCTTGCGCCGAGCCGTCAACTCGGCGAGAATCGGTTCGCGGAGTTCGAAGCTGTCGATACCGAACGGGCTCTGCGACACCAACTGATTGCGGTACAACAGCAGATTGCCGAGCGGAAAACCATCGGGCAAGAACGTCGCCGATAATTTTTTCCCGGCGGCCGTATCGATCGTCAACAACTGTCCCGACTGCAGCGGCAGATAGAAGCGACCGCCCGCAATCGCACCCTGTCCGCAGGGATGACCGTCGGCTTCATCGAGGGGCATTTTCCAGACTTCGTTGCCCGAATCGAGCGACAACGCGGTGACGTGGTCGGTGCCGACGAGAATCGCCTTGTCGCCGGCCACGCCGGCGAGATACAGCGAATTCCCCTTCGGTTGCTGCCAGAGCAGTGCGCCGTTCTGCAGATTCAGGCAGACCAGCGTCGGCTCTTCCGGCGGCGTGAACAATACGCGGTGACCGACGATCATCGGGGCGGAAGGAGTCCAACGCGCGTTCAGCGGGCGGTAATCGGCGACGGCGAGTTGCTGTCGGTTTTCGTTCGGATTTATTTGCGGCAGCGAATACCGATACGCCCACAACAAGCTGTGCTGACGGCGATCGACGCCGAGCAACCAGCCGACGCCGGTCGGACACACGAGCACGCCCTGCGACGACGAGACGTGCAAAGGCCACCAGCGGCGGACGAGATCCTGCTCGATCTTGGCATTGATGTAAGAAATGATCTGCGACCAGCGTTCGTCTCCGCTCTGCGGATCGAGACCGAACACCCGCAATTCGTTGTCCCGTTCGCCGACGACGATCAATTCGCCGCCGTCGACCAGCGGCGGACCGAGAAAGCTCTCCCCGGCGAGCGGCAGGTCGAACGGTTCGTCCCACTTGACACCGCCGACTTCCCAGAGCGGGCGTCCGGAGTGCAGGTTGTACGCGGTGAGTTTGTTGCTCGTCCAATCGCGGTGGAGCGGGTCTTCGTCGTTCGGGTCGCCCCCCCACGGCGGCGTGCCGGGCTGACGGTGCGAGAAAACCGCCTGATCTTCGATCACGAACAAGCGCTCGCCGTCGCTGCTCATCGCGCCATACGCGGCGTCTTGTAGCAGGAGATTGAGAAGCGGATGCGAGGCGCCGTTTCCGTAATACTGATTTTGGGCGACCATGAAATTGAACTGACCACCGATGCGCACGTTGATTCGGCCGTTGATGCGGCCGCGGGCTCCGCCGAAATTGGCGACTTGCCGCTGCATCACATCTTGATCGACGTTTCCGTCGATCAATTCCGCGGGCGAAAAACGGACGTCGGTTTCCCAGAGCATTCGGCCCGACTCGGCGTCGACCACGCGAATGCCGTCGAGCGTGCGGAACACGACTTTGCCGTTGAACGCCAGCGGAAACCATGCCGGGATAATCGACAGCCCCTCATCGATCAAATCGTCGTACATGAGCTGAATCTGCTCGACGATCTTGCGGTCGTTCGTCGACGGCTGCGTCCAACGGCGCAGCAGCAGCGGGTCGTACCCCACCATCGTCGCCGCGCGGTTCGGCGACCCGAGAAACTGCGTCCATTCCCCTTCCGGGGCCGAATTGACGGGATCGATCTGAAAATCCTCGATGCGAAATTGAAATGACGGATCGATCTTCCCGCCGATTGAAACCGGCTGAGGGTCGATCGCCGCGAGACGCTCCCGCGCCGCGACGAACAATTCTTCCTGTCCGGCGAGTTTCCACGCCAAAGCGGCTTTGACCAGCCATTTCGGGTCTTTGGTCATCGGGGCCTGTTCGGCCATCAGGCGTTCGAACCAGCGGCCCGCGAGCACATATTCGCCGCGCTGTAAATGATACGAACCGAGCCAGTTGGCGGCGTCGATTCCGCTCGAGGTGTGAAAAAACTTCGATGCGACTTCGAGAATTCCCGAACTGTTGCCGCTGCGCAGCGACTCGTTATACAGCCGCTGTGCGAGACCGTCGTACTGGCTGCGATAGAGTTCCTGTGCTTCGGCGGGCAACGTGCCGATCAGCCGTTGCGCTTCGGAGCGGATGGAAATCCAGCGGCCGTCGGGGGTGCGGAACAGCGAATCGTCGGGCTTCTCCAGCATCTGCTGCAAGCCTTCGAGTGCCGGCTTCCATTGCCGTTGATCGATCCACTTTTGAATCCGCCGCATCGTCGACGCCTGCTTGAGGTCGTGCGGAGCGAGCGAATCGATCTGATCGCGGATCGGCCCGTTCGCGTCGGCATTGCCGCCTTGCGGGGCGTCATTCTCCTTCGGAGCGGCGGGTTGCATCGGTAGCGGAAGAATTTTCCGAATCAGGTTCTGAAACGGATTCTGAATCGCCTTCCGGGGTGTGCCCCCCTTCTTTTTTGCCGGTTTTTCAGCGTCGGTTTTTTTCCCGGCGGCATCTTTCGCTTCGGCCTGCTTCGGGTTCGCTTCCGCCTCGACCGGTGCTTCCGCCGGAGTATCCTCATCCCCCCGGCTGCCGGGCGATGCGACACACATGCAACTCCCCATCATCAGCATGATGAAAAACCGGCGGACCAGGCATTTAGAGGAACGGACTTTCCCCTCCTTCAAGAAACCGTCCCTGATGCGACACGTCGAGAGCTGGTCCATCGTCTGTGTTTCCTCTCGTCCATCGGACCTAAGCTGAATTATCGAAATGGGTTCAGGAAAATCGAATACCCGCACGATTCAGTATACACATTCCGCTGCACTTCGTCATTATTTTCTGAAGCACATTCCCCGTACCGACCGGAATTTCATCAGCCCCCGATTCCGGGATGGGGAGATAGGGAGTCAAGCAATCCGATCCATTCTTATCACCCCGTCTCCCTATCCTCCTATCTCCCGGACCCTCGCCCTCCGCCTCGCCCCTTTGATTCGGCATCCTCAACTCTTCATCATCGGGTCGGTCGGCGGAAAATCATGAATCCCACTTCGGTTTTGGCCGGTCGTTCAGCTTCGTCTTGCCTTAAATCGCCGTTTTCACGTAAACTTCCCCGCCGTCAGTGACTTTCGTCAAGTCTGGTCCGATGGCGATAGACCGGTTCGCAGTCCTGCTGCAATGAGGCAACAGACTCCGAACCCCCGCGAGCGTGGCTTCCCACGCGATCGGACCCGACCGACGACTCGACCCGGCAGTCCACTGACGCGTGCGTTATGTTTGCCGGAAATAGGGCACTCGAACGAGGGAGCGAGCATGAGTGCAACATTTTTGACTCGGTTATTGTTTTCAGGGGTCGTCGGTGCGGGCGCCAGTTTCATTCTCGCCGGCTGCGGTCAATCGTCGAAACCGACGGCCGATGACGCCGCGTCGATCGCCTCGAATGATGCGGGTACCTCACCGGCGTCGTCGAAACAATCTTCGACCGCTGGCGCATTGCCGACGGTCGCGATTTCCCACGCGGCGGCCGATCCCGACGGTGCGGTCGCCTCGGATGACGATGAGACCATCAAAATCGCCGATCTGAAAGTCGGCAGTGCCGAATGGCTGCTCCGGGAAATCACCCGCTTAAGGGTCGAAAAATATCCCGCTGACAAAGACGTCGATCGGCTCAAAGACGTTCGCCGCGAGCGAAACCTCAAGCTGATTCAACTCGCCACCGAAGTCATCGCCCAAACGCACGGCGACCCGGAACAAGAACGGCTGTTCCGCCTCGGCGTGCATCACCTGATGGAAGCCCGCCTCGAACTGGCGCTCGGCGGAGATGCGGAACACATCGACCAGTTATACGCCGATGCCGCCTCGCTGCATCAGCGCAATCCGAATTCCAAAGCGGCGGAAGAAGCGGCTTACGTGCTCGTGAAATTCGCTCAGGCCAACGCCACGCGGTTCGCAAAACAAGAGCCGCGCTGGCTGGAAGAGTTCGCGCGGCAGGCCCGGCTGTACGTCAGCAGTTTTCCGCAGGATCGCTTGCGCGGGCCGAACGCATTGTTCGCGGCGGCGGAATCGTGCGAACTGCACGGCCGGGTCGAAGACGCCAAAGTCTGTTACGCCCAGTTGCAGCAGCAGTTTCCCGACCATTTGCTCGCGGCGCAGGCGACGGGAATTCTCCGCCGCATCGCCATCGTCGGGCAACCGATGACGTTAGGCGGACCGACTCTCGAAGGCGATTACTGGTCGCTCGACGACGTGCGCGGCAAGGCCGTGCTCATCGTCTTCTGGTCGAGTCAGGCTTCGAAATTTTTGAACGCCGCGGAGACGTTGAATGCGATGCATCAGAAATACGGCGACCGGGGGCTGACGATCGTGGGTGTTAATCTCGATTTCGAAGAAAGCGATGTGCGGGAATTTATCGAAACCCGGAACATCGAATGGCCTCAGATTTTCTTCGTCGAGGAGAATCAGCGCGGGTGGGATCATCCCGTGGCGAACTATTATGGAATACGCCAGGTTCCCGCCTACTGGCTGGTGGATAACGAGGGAATCGTTCGCCACACGAACGCGCCGATCGAGACCCTTGCGGAAACGCTGTCACAATATGTGAGTATCGACGAAACCCCAGCCGCTGCGCCGCCAGCGTCCAAAGAATAACCGCATGTCTTTGTAGGAGTCGAGCCTGTACTCCTACCCTCTCTCGGCAGATCGCTAAGCCGTTACGGTTTTTTTAAATCTTCTCAAAGCCCGCCGGGCCAACCGGCAGGCTTTTTTCACGCGCCGCAAACGAGTGCGATGGGGCGAATTGGTTTTGAGAGAGGCTGTGGGCACGAACTCGCGACAGGACCGCAGAGTGCAAATGGCACTATAGTGC
>JBBECD010000008.1:0-5553 GCA_040881995.1 Planctomycetaceae bacterium | reverse complement strand
CCCGCAACCCCAGCGCGGCGGATGTCACGCGAGCACTACATCCGCTGATCTGATAGACAGACAACTGCTGCTTTTAAAGTTTCCTTGTACCTGCCGAGATATCAATTCGTGGACGGACCCTTCCGCTTCCTTGCCAAAAGAGGGCAAACTCTGCAGAATGGCAACACAATCGCGTGCAAATTCAACGGCTTCCGAGACGCGCCAATCGTTGACGCCTCTTAAAACTCCGCGCAAAGCGGAATCTTATTCGCTTTCTTTATCCACGCTGCATACTTGGTGTTTAAGTGATTTTTCGCAGCCAGGCTTTCGTCGAAAAATCAAAAGACTGAATTCTGCGCAGACATCTCCGAACCATTAATCGCTCTTCAGATGATAATATTACGGAGAATCATGCAAAAAGTTTTATTTTTTTGTGTAATCCCCGGAAAACTTTTTTCAAAAAATTCGAGGTTTTTTACTGATGATGATTTGTATGTACGTGATCAGATGCCTAAAATAGGATGTGTCACCTTCATCTAAACTTCAGCTTTGTGACCCTGAAACGCCGTTGACGTATGAGTTCTGGTGATGAAGTGACTCGTGCCGTGTTGAATTCGAGCAAGGCGGTCGAAAACTGAAACTTTTTTATTGGGAGGAAGTGTTGTGAATCCGACTATGAGTAAAACGCAATTGACGACGCGTCAACAAGAAATCTTCGATTTCTTGAAGGACAAGATCCTCAACCGAGGATATGGCCCCACCGTTCGCGAGATCGGCCTGAAGTTCGGCATCCGCTCGCCGAACGGCGTGATGTGCCATCTCAAGGCGCTCGAAAAGAAAGGCTTGATCACCCGCGAGTCGCACATGTCCCGCGCCATTCAACTTTCCGATCCGCCAAACAAACGAACCAGCCTCGTCCTCGCCGGGACGATTGCCGCGGGAACCCCCGTCCTCGCCGTCCAACAGGATGAGCGAATCGACTTCGGCGACCTGTTCGGCGAAGAAGACCACTTCTGCCTCCGCGTCAAAGGCGAATCGATGATCGAAGACTCGATTGCCGATGGCGATTATGTCATCGTCCATCGTCAATCGACGGCGAAGAACGGCGATATCGTCGTCGCAGTGGTCGATGGCGAAGACGCCACGCTGAAGCGTTTCTATAAAGAATCAGGCCGTATTCGCCTGGAACCGGCGAACAAGAAGATGCAGCCGATTTATTCCAGCAACG
The DNA here is from genome assembly GCA_040881995.1 of Planctomycetaceae bacterium. GTDB lineage: Bacteria > Planctomycetota > Planctomycetia > Planctomycetales > Planctomycetaceae > JAQCEJ01. Next base: position 4,346 of record JBBECD010000008.1, on the reverse strand, counting down.
TCCAGATTATGGGCATCGTCCAAGGCGTCATTCGCCGTTACAAGTAATTCCGACGCAAAATCTAAGAGACTCTAACACAACCGGTTGTGCCTGTTAAAAATGCCTCAAATTGAGCGGAAAATCGCTACGTACAGAGGTTGTGTTTGAATCCTTAAACGACAAACTACGGCCGGCCGGCGAGACATCACTTCGCCGCCGGCCTTTTTTTGCCGCATCACGGCCGAATCGCAAGGTTGATTTCAGCAGATCGCCATCCGTTCGTGCTGTTCGTGGTCCGATGAAGTCCTTAATCAACCACGAACCGCACGAAAAGCACGAACGGCAATCCAAGCCTTGGCCAATGTCCTCTATCACGAATTCGCATTATTCATCTGAGGTTCAATAGCCTCACAGAAATGCAACAGACGCCCAAATAGATCCGATAATTATGAACCGTTTCCATTTGTGTCTTTTGCGTTTTTTTTGTGGCCATTAATTTTTGCTGGCAGGCTGAAGCCTGTACTCCCGCGAGGTCAAGCGGACGGCGTATTACTTGTTACCGTCGCCGCCGGCTTCCGAGTCGCTGAGCAAACGGACGTCGCTGCTGCTGTTTTGCTCGATGATGCGCTCATCCACCAGACTGGGAGCGAAGACCGGGAACGATGTCATCATTTCCGTCTTATCGACCGTGGGAGCGCGCGATTCGCCGGGCCCCATCTGCACGCGGTATTTGACGCTGGCAAACGCCAATTCATCGCCGGGCAGCAAGGCCCCGCGCGATACGCGTTGTCCGTTGACTTTCGTGCCGTTGGTGCTGCACAAGTCGCGGACGAACAGCAGTCCGTCGGTTTTGACGATCACGCATTGCAGCTTCGACACGCTGTGATGGTCGAGATACAGATCGCAGAGCCCTTTCTTCCGTCCGACGACCGTGATGTCGTTTTCGAGCTGAATCGGCTTTCCGCCTTCCAAAGGAACGAGTTGAGCGATCATGACATTCTTCCACCGACTGAGGATTCGCGCCGATCGGAACTCGGACGGCCGTGAGCAGGGAATCTGTTGACAAGAGAATTCAATAAACCGACGGGAAAGCCGTTTCGCACGAGACGCGGTATTCATCGCGCTGCCGAACAAAGCCTGCATTCAGTCTCACCGGCGGAATTGCTTCTGTCAAGAAGTTCTTCGCCGAAATCGCCCGACCGGCGACAATCGGCTTTAACGATGGCAGGCTTGACGGTCCATCCGACGGCTGTTAGCTTCCACACTTCCGGGCGCGTCAGCGTCAACGGGGGATGTTGCGCAACGCGACACCATCATATTGGCAGCCTGCAAAACGTCCCCCCACTCCGCCAGATTCTGTTCGAACGCAGCGATCTGCCGTGAGAATGTTGGAGCACAGGCTTGAGCCTGTCCCGAGCAGCCTTCAAGGCTAAACGCCAACACATACTTCGCCGCACGGCTAAAAATGTTACAAATCACCGAGGTTCATTCAGCGAAGGATCAGGTTCAATGTCCAACAAGTATGTTTACTTTTTCGGTGACGGTCAGGCCGACGGCAATGCCACGATGAAGAATCTTTTGGGGGGCAAGGGCGCCAACCTCGGCGAAATGACCAACATCGGTTTGCCCGTCCCCGCCGGTTTCACGCTCACCACCGAAGTCTGCACGTACTTCACCGACAACAAAAATGTTTATCCTCCCGAGTTGAAATCGCAGGTCGAGGAATCGCTGAAAAAAGTCGAAAAAGTCATGGGGGCCGAGTTCGGCTCCAAGACCAATCCCCTGCTCGTTTCCTGCCGTTCGGGCGCCCGCGATTCGATGCCCGGCATGATGGACACCGTCCTCAACATCGGCATGAACGACGACACCGTTGTCGCTCTGGCGAAACAGTCGGGCAACGAACGCTTTGCTTGGGACAGTTATCGCCGCTTCGTGCAGATGTACGGCGACGTCGTGCTCGAACTCAAGCCGCGCGACAAGAAAGAGCACGACCCGTTCGAAACGCTGCTCGAGAAGAAACGTCACTCGGCGAAGGTCGAACACGACTGGGAATTGACCGCCGATCATTTGAAGGAACTCGTCGTCGAATTCCGCCAGTTGATCAAAGACCGCACCGGCAAGAATTTCCCCACCGATCCGTTCGATCAACTGTGGGGAGCCGTCGGGGCCGTCTTCGGCAGTTGGATGAACGACCGCGCGATCGTCTATCGCCGCGAATACGGCATCCCTCACGAATGGGGCACCGCCGCCAACGTGCAAGCGATGGTCTTCGGCAACCTCGGCGACGACTGCGCCACCGGCGTGGGACTAACCCGCGACTGCGCGCTGGGCGTCCCCGGTTTCAACGGCGACTATCTCATCAATGCCCAGGGTGAAGACGTCGTCGCCGGCATTCGCTCGCCGAAGCGAATCGAACAGAGCCTCCAGAAAGACATGCCGGAAGCGTTCGCTCAACTCGACAATATCGGCCGCACGCTGGAACGCCATTACAAGGAAGTGCAGGACATCGAATTCACGATTCAGCGCGGCAAAGTCTGGATGCTGCAGACCCGTAACGCAAAACGGACCGGCTTCGCCGCCGTCCGCATCGCCGTCGATTTCGTCAACGAAGGATTGATTACGGCCGAGGAAGCTCTGGAACGGCGACGCATTCCGGCGGACGACCTCAATCAATTGCTCCAACCGATTTTCGACCCCAAAGCCAAATTGCAGGCCGGCAAGGAAGATCGCCTGCTGGCCAAAGGAATTAACGCCGGCCCCGGCGCCGCCAGCGGCATCATCTGCTTGCACGCGGCCGACGCCGAAGAATTGTACAACTCGAAGCCCGGCACCGCGATCGTTCTCGTCCGCCGCGAAACCAGTCCCGAAGACCTCCGCGGCATGAGGGTGTCGAAGGGCATTCTGACGGCGTTCGGTGGAGCCAGCTCCCACGCCGCCCTCGTCAGCCGGCAGATGGGCAAAGCGTGTATCGTCGGTTGCAGTGCGCTCAACATCGATTACGATGCCGGTACGGTCTCGGTCGGCGACAAGGTGCTTAAGGAAGGCGATCCGATCAGCATCGACGGTTTCACGGGCGAAGTCTTCTCGGGAGCCGTCCCCACCAAGCCGAGCGAAATCGTCGAAGTGCTGATTCAAAAGACGATGAAGCCCGACGAATCGGAAACGTATCAGCGGTATGCTCAACTCATGGGCTGGGTCGACAAATACCGCAAACTGCGCGTCCGCACGAACGCCGATACTCCCGAGCAATCGGGCGAAGCGGTCGCATTCGGAGCGGAAGGGATCGGCCTGTGCCGCACCGAGCACATGTTCTTCAATCATCTCGACGAAATCCGCGAAATGATTGTCGCCCGCACCAAAGAGAGCCGGCAAAAGGCGGTCAATAAACTGCTCCCGTTCCAACGGGACGACTTCGCGGGAATCTTCCGCGCCATGGAAGGCCGGCCGGTGACGATTCGTCTGCTCGATCCGCCGCTGCACGAATTCCTCTCCGACCGCCATCTCGAAGAACAGCCGGGCCTCGCCAAAATGCTCGCCAAGCAGTTGGACGTCTCCGAAGAGGAAATACACAACCGGGTGAAAGGCTTGCACGAATCGAATCCCATGCTCGGCCATCGCGGATGCCGTCTGGGGATCGTCTATCCCGAAATCACCGCCATGCAGGCGCGGGCCATCTTCGAAGCGGCGTGCGCCGTGCAGAAGGAAGGGATCCCCGTCAAACCCGAGGTGATGATTCCGCTCGTCGGGTTCGAAACCGAGTACAAGAACCAGGAGGCCATTGTGCGGGCCGAGGCCGAAGCCGTGTTCAAGGCAACCGGTGTGACGGTCGAATACATGGTCGGCACGATGATCGAAGTTCCGCGCGCCTGCGTCGCAGCCGACAAGATTGCAGAATCGGCCGAGTTCTTCAGCTTCGGCACCAACGATCTCACGCAGACGACGCTGGGCATCAGCCGCGACGATTACGGGGGATTCATCGGTTTCTACCGCGAGCACGACATTATCCCGAACGATCCGTTTCAGACGATCGATCAGGACGGCGTGGGCGATCTGATGCGCATCGGCGTGGAACGCGGACGTAAGTCCCGAGGCGATTTAAAGATCGGCATCTGCGGTGAGCACGGCGGCGATCCCGCCAGCGTCCGGTTCTGCCACCACATCGGGCTCGATTACGTCAGTTGTTCGCCGTTCCGCGTCCCCATCGCCCGGCTCGCCGCCGCCCAGGCCGCGATGGAAAAAACGAACTGAGAAGGCGATCTTCCTCATACTAGCCCGAAGCGCAAGCAAGCGACATCAAAAGAGTTACCCTCGCTTGCGCTTTTTGAAGTTGCGCTATTCTCCACCTCTCCCACCGGGAGAGGTGGACT
>JBBECD010000007.1:0-9043 GCA_040881995.1 Planctomycetaceae bacterium | reverse complement strand
CGAGACATGATGGCACGTAAATTTTTCAGGAATATTTTCGCCCTGTTCCAACGCGGCGGCGAACGCATTGAGTTCGTCAATCAATCGTTTTCCGAAATCGGTCATTGTGGTTTCCGTTCCGTCACTTCTTAAACCCGCGAGCCTGTTGATCAGTCTGAACCGATCTAACCGCCTGCAGAGAGAGGAGAAAGGCGATGATTCTCACGCGAAGGCGCAAAGACGCAAAGTAAAGATAATCCAGAAGTCAGAAAACATATTATGAATGCGTTCAACACATCCATTCTTCCTTTGCGCCTTCGCGCCTTCGCGTGACACCCGTCTTTACTGCACCGTTCGGTCCATCGGTGAGTCGTTTCGCCATTCGGCTAAAGTATTACGTTTTTTCTGTATTACAGGAACGCTCAGTGAGTACGTTATCATTCGCGTAAAATACGACCTCGACTCGATAGAGTATACATACAACCAGACGACGTCAATCAAATTCGGCGTGACGCAATTTCGTCCAAAACTTCCTCTTCCCCAAAATCCCGCCTCGACGGATAATCCCCGCTCGTAAACCGGTCGCTTTAACTCTTTCCCGCTCGTCGATTTCCCGCAACCTGCAAAGTCCTCCCAAGCTCCGTGACCGTTAAATCAGTCACCACGGGAACCTCGCGGTGCGGAAAACCGCTGCAATCGATTCTGGCGTCATAACCTGTGAATTCGAAAACCTTACCCATCCGATATTCCCATCGGCACCTCGCAAATTCCTGCCGAGTGCTGCGCCGTGTGAATCGCAGGGATGACAGGGTCGAACTCGCAGGCATCTCCTCCATGACATCACCTCAGAGCCATGTGCTGAACACCGCCCGACCGGCCGCGACTGTGCTTCCGCTGCGAACGCACGTCCAGACCGCTCACCTCGTGGGCATCTGCGGAGCGGGAATGAAAGCTCTCGCCGAACTCCTCACCGGGCTCGGCTGGCGCGTCTCGGGTTCGGATCTGCACCCCTCGCCGACACTGCTCGCCATGCAACAGCGGGGATTGCGCGTTCACGCCGGGCATCAGGATGGGCATCTTCCCGAACAGGCCGACGTACTCGTCTACAGTCCCGCCGTCGGACCGCATAACCCCGAACGGCAATTCGCCTCGCGATTGAAAATTCCGCAGTTCTCGTATAGTCAAATGCTCGGCACTCTGATGCAAACCCGCCGCGGCGTCTGCATCGCCGGAACCCACGGCAAGAGCACCACCACCGCCATGACCGCGTCGATTCTCGCCGCCGCGGAACTCGACCCGTGTGTGATCGTCGGCGCCGAGTTGTGCGACCGTCGCGAAAGCGGCTGGGCCGGCAAGGGAGATTTGATGGTCGTGGAAAGCTGCGAGTATCAGCGCAGTTTTCTCGATCTGCATCCCCATTACGCCGTCGTGACGAATATCGAACCCGATCATTTCGACTACTTCGAAGACCTCGACGACGCCCAGCAGGCGTTCGCCGAATTCGTGCTGCGATTGCCGGCCGACGGGCGTTTGCTTGTCAACGGCGAAAACTTACTGACGCGCGAGATCGTCCGCTACAGCCAGGCGAACTGCGAAACATTCCGCGTGGCTCGCGGCGACGAATTCGATCATTTCAACGTCGATTGGCTGGCGCACGACATCCGCCAGACCACCGGCGGGCAGCGGTTCCGCATTTTTCACCAAGGCGACTTCTTCGCGGAAATTCTGCTGCAACTTCCGGGCCGGCATTCGGTCTGGAATGCCTTAGCCGCCGCCGCGCTGTCGTATTCCGCCGGTGCGCACATCGCGGCGATTCGCGATGCTCTCGCCGATTTCACGGGCATCCGCCGCCGGTTCGAACGGGTCGGTTCCTGGCGGGGTATTACGCTTATCGACGACTATGCCCATCATCCCACGGCGGTGACGGCGACGTTACAGGCGGCCCGCGAGACGTTCGGCGATCGCAAGATCTGGTGTGCGTTTCAGCCGCATCAGGTCTCGCGCACGACGGCGCTGCTCGACGAGTTCGCCGAGAGCCTGACGCTCGCCGACGAAGTGCTGCTTCCGCCGATTTTCGCGGCCCGCGAGCGGTTGACGTCGGAACCGTATCTGGTCGCACAACGGCTGGCCAAAGCGGTGAACGACAAGGGGGGCCATGCGAGATTTTTGCCTGCTCTTGACCGGATCGTCCCAACAATAGAGGATGAGGCCTTGCCGGGAGACGTCCTCCTGACTATGGGTGCCGGAGATATCGATCAGGTTCAATATGAGTTCACTCGACGACTTTCGCGAGATCACACAGCGTGATGTGCCGCTTGCCCCTTTTACGTGGTTTCGCGTTGGCGGCCCTGCGCAATATCTCATCCAGCCGCGCAGGCGCGACGAGTTGATTGCGGTTGTGCGAACGTGTCACGAGCAGGGAATTCCACTGCGGATTCTCGGCGGCGGTTCGAATTTGCTCGTTCACGAGCAAGGCGTCAAGGGCGTCGTGATCCGGCTCGTCGGCGATGTATTTTCCGATATCGACGTTACCGGGAACACCGTTCGCGCCCAAGCCGGGGCACTGCTCTCGCAGCTTATTTCCCGCGCGGTGAAGGCGAGTCTCGCCGGGCTGGAAACCCTCGTCGGCATCCCCGGAACCGTCGGCGGCGCCTTGCACGGCAACGCCGGCGGACGCAGCGGCGATATCAGCCAGTTCGTCGCCGAGGTGTCGTTGTTGACGTTCAAGGGAGAAACGCTGACCCGCAACCGGGACGAGATGACGTTTGCCTACCGCAGCAGCAGTCTCGATTCGTCGATCATTCTCGACGCCGAGTTCCAGTTGCAGCCCGAAGATCCCGACGAAATCACCCGCCGCATGCGGAAACTCTGGATCATGAAGAAGGCGACGCAGCCGTTGTCGTTTCAATCGGCGGGCTGCATCTTCAAGAATCCGCGAGGCTTGAGTGCCGGCGCCCTGATCGAGCAAGCGGGACTGAAAGGGACGCGCATCGGTTCCGCCGAAATCAGCGACCGCCACGGCAACTTCATCGTCACCGACGAGCACGGCACGTTTGACGACATTCACCGTCTGATCGACCTCGCGCGCGGGAAGGTGTTGCAGCAGTTCGGCGTCGACTTGGAGTTGGAGATTGAGATCTGGTAGTTTTCCCGTTTTCTTAACCCCGGAGGGGTGATCGTCAATAGCCAGGGGCGGAAGCCCCTGGAAGTCAGGCGAGATGAAAACAAAACCCCGGAGGGGTGACAGAGGATCGGTTCAAAGAAGATCTGTCGCCCCTCTGGGGCTTCAATACGATCGAACATTCCAGGGGCTTCCGCCCCTGGCTATTAACTGCCGCCTCTCCGAGGCTCTCGTAAGGACGACTGTTTTCTTTCCGGCGAGGGTTACGATAAAAACCGCGACAACCAACACATCTAACGCAAGGATGCGTATCATGCCCACAACACCGGAATACCACGGCCCCTTTCGCATCGCCCTGCTCGCCGGCGGGCTCTCCGCCGAGCGGGAAATCAGTCTTCAGAGCGGTAAAGCCGTGCAGCGCGCCCTGACTCGGCGCGGGCATCGCGTCACGTTCGTCGATCCGCGCGACGTCGATCTTTCGACTTTCCCCTGGCAGACCGTCGATGTCGCGTTTCTGGCGTTACACGGAACATACGGTGAAGATGGCCACGTCCAACGGCGACTCGCCGAACTCAGCGTCCCCTTCACCGGGCCCGACGCCGAGGCTTCGCAGCTCGCCATGAGCAAATCGGCGGCGAAGGAACGGTTTCATCAGTTCCACGTCCCCACGCCGGCGAGCGTGCTCGTCCATCAGCAGGACGACGCAGAACACATCCGCCGGCAAGCCGAGCGAATCGGTTATCCGCTGTTCGTCAAACCGGACGCTCAAGGGTCGAGTTTGGGAGTAACGCAAGTCCGCTCCGCCGACGAACTCGCCGGGGCGCTCGCGAATTCTTTTCAGTTCGATCCATTCGCGCTGCTCGAAGCGGCGATCGCCGGGACCGAATGGACGGTCGGCGTGCTGAACCGCGAACCGTTGCCGCCGATCGAAATCCGCACGCCGCGCGAGTTTTTCGATTATCACGCCAAGTACGAAGACGACGCGACCGAATACCTCTTCGAGTTCTCGCTGCCGTCGAACGTGGTGCAGTCGATCAATCTCGCCGCCGTCAATGCCTGCGAAGCGCTCGGCACATCGGGACTCGTTCGCGTCGACCTGCGGCTCGATCGCGAGAACAAACCGTGGGTCTTGGAGATCAACACGATTCCGGGACTGACCGATCACAGTTTAATTCCGAAAGCGGCAGCCCGCATCGGCATAAGCCTCGGCCAACTCTGCGAGCAAACGATTGTGATGGCGCTGGAAGCCGCGGGACGCGAGTCTGCCTTTCGCCCCCACAAGTGATTCGATCGGCACGATGAGCGCCGCATTACCATTCCTGGTGGAAACGCAAGAATTGATTGAAGACGTTCTTTCCTCTGGACGATGACGCCTGATGGTGGAGCGTTATCGCTGTACCGTTGGCGTACAAACTTTCGCCTCCTCCGGCAGCCGTCATGTCGACGATCTTCAACCGTCTCGAGGTTTATGGCAAAAGTTCCCCTCAATCGCCCGACGGCGAAATCGAAGAAACGCGATCCGAATCTCCTCGCGGAGTACGGCTTCAGCAAGCCCTCGTCTTCCGTCCGCATCCGCAACTTTATCTTTCGCCCCTTCGTTCTCGGAGTGCTGGCGGTTGTTATCAGCGTCGGTGCAAGCTGGCCCTGGATTCGCTCGCAGACCGAGCATCTCAAAGTCTTGCCCGAATACCGCCTCGACGCCGAACAGATCATCGTGCTCGATCGGCCTGAATGGGTTCCAGAGCAGATCGTCGACGAAGTTCTCGACGATCTGCAGCTCCCCGCAGAGACCACGATTCTCGACGAGCATCTCGCCGACGACGTGGCGCTGGCGTTTCAGCGGCATCCCTGGGTGGAAGAGGTGATCGCCGTCCGCAAGAGTTATCCGAATACGATCGAAGTCGAACTCCATTTTCGTCGGCCGATCGCCCTCGTTCGCGTCGCTCAGGGAGTTTATCCCGTCGATGTGAACGGCGTACTCTTGCCGCCGAACGACTTCGACCCCGCGACGGTCGGAGATTACTTGCAGATTGAAGGGATCATCTCGATTCCCGGCGGCCGCCCCGGTTCGAATTGGGGAGACGTCGCCGTCGTCGGTGCGGCACGCATCGCCGCCGTGCTGCACGAACGCTGGCGAGACTGGCAAATCACGGCTATCCGCGCACCGCGTCCGACCAAAGCGCAAGTGACGCTCGAAGAACTCGTCTTCGAACTCCGCGGAGCCGACGGTTCGATCGTCGTCTGGGGCCGCGCTCCGGGTTCGAAAAACCCCGGCGAACTGACGACCGAACAGAAACTCGGCCGACTGGAAAAATACGTCCACGACTACGGCCAGTTCGACCCCGCCGCCGCTCAGCCCACCTGGCGGATCGATCTCCGCGACTGGAAGGCGATCTCAAGAACGCAGTTATCAGAGTCGCCCCGCGGGATGAGGCGTTAATGCCTTTCGTCGGAGTACAGGCTTCAGCCTGCTCTTCTCTTTTTCTCGTATCTGGCAGAAGCAGGCTAAAGCCTGTACTCCGACTTAAGAATCACGCCCGCGGCGCGATAATGCCCACGTCGGGACTGCTCGCCGTCGCGTACAACTTTCGCGGAATCCGGCCCGCGAGATATGCGTTCCGACCGGCGTGAATCGCCTGCCTCATCGCCTCGGCCATCCGGCGGGCGTCGGTCGCCCCGGCGATCCCCGTGTTGAGCAGCACGCCGTCGCAGCCGAGTTCCATGGCGAACGAGACGTCACTCGCGGTTCCGACGCCCGCGTCGATGATGACCGGATACTCGGGATCGTTCTCCTTGAGATACTCGAGACAGATGCGAATATTATTCGGATTGAGCACCCCCTGACCGCTGCCGATGGGGCTCCCCGCGGGCATCACCGACGTCGCCCCCGCCGATTTGAGACGCTTCGCCGTAATGGGATCATCGGTCGTGTAACACAAGACTTGAAATCCGTCGGCGACAAGCTGCTCGGTCGCCTGCAATGTCGCGACGGGGTCGGGGAGCAGCGTCTTGGTATCGCCGAGCACTTCGAGTTTGATCCAGTCGGCCCCGGGGTTTTCAAGCCCCTGCAAGATTTCGCGTCCCAGCCGCGCCACGCGTACGGCGTCGTCCGCCGAGAAGCACCCGGCGGTGTTCGGCAGAATCGTGTAACGGTTAAGATCGATGTAATCGAGAATGTTCCGCCCCTCTTTGTCGATCAGCCGTTCGCGGCGAATGGCGACGGTAATCACCTCTGCGCCGCTGATCTGCAGGCAGTCGCGCATCAGATCGAAGGTTTGGTACTTCCCGGTCCCGACGATCAGCCGAGATTGAAACGTGTGATTCCCCAAAACCAGGGGCTTGTCGGCGGCGTAATCGCCGGAGGAAACGGAGGCGGTCATGACGGTTTTTCCAATAAATGTACCGAAAAGGCAATTTTGCGCATCGGTTTTTGTCCTTTGCGAGGTTATATGATGACAAGATATGCATCTCTCTCTGCGGTGGCAACCCGCGGCCGCCCATCGGCACTAAACAAAATACAATCGATTTTTTCTTTGAAAAAAGCTAATTTCTTTGGGAAATATGTTTGAATTTGACAAAGCATCGGGATAGGTTGAATCTGTCGAATTTGATGTTTATAGCGTATGCACGTTAATTCTTGCGTGCACCGGTCCGGTCGGAATGACAACTCTTTCGGGGGGCTACCGATGAAGACTCGCTTTTATGCATTATTCGCGTTCATAGCGGTGGTATTTGCCATCGCTCCGGTGCGTGCCGACCATCTGCCTGGATTCGTTCTGAATGGACGAAAATGGGAACCGGGGGGTGCTGCCACAGGCAACGCAGGCGAATTCCCGTCCCCTGGAAGTGCGACGTTCAGCATCATGGGGGCTGACAAAGCCAATGCCGCCGGAGCATTAGAGCACGATGAGGATGACGATCCGAATCATTCGGGATTGACAAAGGCGATAACGGAATTGGGTGTGGCAGGCTGGGATGCAGACGACTATGCTGACATGATCGAATGGGCTCTCGATCAATGGGACGCCGTCTCAGCTTTCACAAACCTGGGCGTTGACCCAGATGGTGACGGCGGTGGGGATGCCGGTGCAGCCGGAGATGCAGGCGCTAAAGGCAACATCCGCGTGGCGGCCTGGGAGATCATCGAAGAGGGGGTGCTCGCACATGCGTTCCGGCCCAACACGGCGGCGCTAAGTGGTGCCGGATTCAATATCGGCGGCGATGTCCATTTTGATATCGACCAGACGTGGGTGGACGAGATCGGCGATGATGACACTGACGATGACTTTGACATTTTCACCGTCGCATTGCATGAAGTCGGCCATGCACTGGGGCTCTCGCACTCCCACAACGTCAATTCGGTGATGTACGCCGACTATTCTGGCGCTCGCCGCACGCTGACTGCTGATGACATCGCCGGTATTCGTGCCATTTACGGCGTCCCCGAACCCGGCACCATCGTCGGCATGTTCAGCCTCGCCACCTTCGGCGTGGGCATCTTCATCGCCCGCCGCCGTCGCGACAAGAAACTCGCCGCGTAAGTTACGGCGTCTGAAGTGAACACGATTTTCTCGACTCGGGCGGCCCCAACGACCGCCCGATTTTTTATGATGCCAATCACTTTAATCGATCCGTTGAACTGCACTGCTTATGCGGCGTTCCCCAACCAATACCACGCCCCGACTTGCGCCGCGAGGGCGAACAGGTTGCCGAGGCTGTGCAGCGCGACGGGGACAACGATGCTGTCGCTCTTGAGATAAGCCCACGCCAGAAAAAATCCGCCGACGAGATTCTCGGGGCTGGCATTCCCGCCGACCACGTGCACCGCCGCGAAGACCAGCCCGCTGACAACGATCGTCTTCCATGGCCCGAGCCAAACCGCAAACGGCACACAAAGGCCCAGCCGAAAGATTGTCTCTTCGATGACCGGAGCGACGATGCACATTCGCAAAAAAGCAAAACCCATTCGGCTGGGAGGTGTGATATGAGTCGGGACATCCCGCCCCGTCATCATCCACAGTTGAATCCCGACCACAAAAAAGATTAAGACAGCCAGACCAATCCACAGGGAAGCCCTCGCCCACCAACACCAGCCCTGCCGTGGCGTCAATCGCAATCCCAGCGAATCCAAATCCCCGTCGCACAGCCAGACGTAAGCCGCCAGAACTACCACCGCCAGCGCGCCGGTTCCCTCCGAATAGCCGCCCCGAACGAGCGCAAAATCGGCGGCGACCGTCAACACTCCGACAACAACAGCCGCGATGTGCCTGCCGCGAGATGATCGTAACCGTTGGCCGATGGCGGAGTGCACGGTGGTTGTTCTTTCTACTTCTTTCGTTGGAACGAAGACTGGGGGCTCGCAAAGCCTCGACCCCAGCCACCCGTCGCTCAGCGCCAAGAAACCGCTGCTCGTCCTACAACGATCAGAATGGTTTCGATTTGATACGACGTCGTGCGTGAACTGCCTCGTGAACCCGTCGGCACACAGACGGCGGACCGTCTGTGCCGGCCAACGCTTCCGGTCGCTGCGCCACCATCAACCACTGGATTTCTGAGAGCCTTTGTCGTACGCTTTCTCATAGCGTATTGCTTACTCCCCTCGTCGGGGGCTGAAGAAACGTTCTAATCCCCGGCGGCAGGATATGCCGCCTTCTTTCATTTCGCGAGAGCACGACTTTCGATAATACCTCAACTTTCTTTGGAGCCGCATCATGGCGAACATCACTCCCGCCGAATTGCAGAACGTCGAATTGCTGAGTGGGTTTCAGCCGGAAGAACTTGAACAATTTGCGGCCGCGCTCGAAGTCCGCGAATTTTCGGAAGGCGAGAACATGATCGCCGGCGGCGATGAAACCAGAGCCTTATTTCTGATTCTGAGCGGACAGGTCGAAATCGAATTGACGAGCTTTATCGAGGAAACGGTGCTGCTCGCCACGCTCGGTC
>JBBECD010000006.1:0-9124 GCA_040881995.1 Planctomycetaceae bacterium | reverse complement strand
CGATCCGGGGGAAGAGCAATCCGCGGGACGCTAAACAGGTACGGAGGGAGAAGGATTAGAGTCATCGTCACTTGGCGGGAACAATCGTCAGTGACGACTCGCCGATCACGGTGAGGCCCCGTTCGTCGTTCATCCGCGCCCGCAGGATCAATCTGTCGTTCCACGGCCCATTCGCATCCGGCGCGAACTGCAACACGAGCGTCCCTTCCGTCGCCTCCGCCGGGATGACGATCGGTTCGGCCACGAGGCCGCGCACGTGATCGGGAACGTCGAGCGCGACTTCCACCGGTCCGGACAATCCGGAACCCCGGCCTACGCGCACAGTCATTTGCATCGACGTCCCCGGCTCGCAGCGCAGCGTCGTTCGCTCGGCGTCGACGCTCAGAATTTCCGGCTCGACGAGCACGATGATCTGATCGTTCTGCGCGTCCGAACTGTAACTCACTTTGTGCTCGGCGCCGTCCGCCTCCTTGAGGACGCCGACCGCCATCACCAGCGTGCGGCTGGTGCGGCCGATTTCCATCCACGGGGGAAGCTGAATCGGGTAATCGAACTCATCGATTCCCTCCGGCACCGTAATCTTCGGCCCGGTGACGCCTTGCAGATGGCGGTTCTGCCGATCGGCAAGATCGATTTCAAGCGGCCCCTCGAAGCCGTTGCGTTCGATGCGGTAATGCCGCACGTGCGTCGTCCCCCGCGGGGCGAATCGCGACTCGAACACGCCGACGAGCTTGAACGGCGTCGACACGGTCACCGCCAGCAAGACGTCCGTCCGCGGGGCATCGCCCGGGAGATTCGACAATAACAACGGCTGCACCACCTCCTGTTCGCCCACCGGCGCTTTGCCGCGAATCTTAATCGATTGCATCTGCACGCGGGCCGCTTCCTCGGCTTTAAGCACGACCTCGACGGTGTTCTGCCCCATCGGTATGGCGGTCGGTGCCGCCGTGACTCCTGCGGGGAGAGGTTCGAATTCGAGTTGAATCTCCCCCGCGAAACCGCCGGTGCGCACGGCGTCGATCTTCCATTTGACTTCGCCGCCACGAACGACGTTCACCGCTTCCAGCGGCGTCGTCAGCCGAAATCCGGGCGATTCCGGAGCCGTGATCTTCAGCCGATACGCGAACTCGCGGCCGCCGCGAGTGGACGACCGATCGCTCACGACGACCCGAAACGTTCCCTCCCCCGGCGCGGTCCATGTGAGTTGTGCATCGCTGTTCCCCACCGCGATGTCATCGGCGGTCACCAGCGCGGCGTCTTTGTCATCGAGAATCGTCAGCACCGCATCGAGCGGCGACCCCCAGCGGCTCGCCTGCACATCAAACGACCACACCTCTCCCTGTTTAGCGGAAAACGTCCAGACGTCTTTTTCTCCCGGCTGCAAAATGCGTCCGTTGAGCACCGCCGGCAATGTCACCGTTTCGTGCGGCGCGCCGTCGGCGGGTTCGCGAAACTCCGGCAGATCGTCGAGCGGCATCAACACGCGCCCCTTCGCCGCCGGGTGTTGATATCGAAACGTCTCGGCAGCGGCCGACGTCAGGTCGATCTCCGCCGTCTCGTCGGGTAACGCCGCGCCGAGCAGTTCGTATGTTTCTTTCGACCCGCGTCGACCGCCGATCGGATAGACGCGATTGACGTAAGGCCCCGCGATCAATGTCAGACGGTAAACGTAATGCTGCAAACCACCGACGTTCATGTCGCGAACGGAGATTTCATATTCACCATCTTCGGGAGCGACGAACTGCACGAACGAGTCGGCGCCGAAGTGATCGTCGTTCTCGGCGAGGCGCCTGCCGCTTGAGTTGCGAACTTCAAGGTAGGCATCGAGAGGCGACCCGAGCCGAGCCGCGTTGATTTCGGCGGTCAGCGTCTCTCCTTTCTTGAGCGAGACCGACCAGACGTCGACGTCTTCCCGCGGGAAAATGCGGCCGTTGACGGTCACCGGCGCGGCGACCGAAACGGGAATCGGCAACCCGCTGATTTCCTGCTCGACGATCTCCGGCTCGTCACCGATGACGAACTTCAGCGGCGCCGTCACTCCCTGCGCATTCGACACCGCCCAATAGCGATAACCCAACTCCGCATCGGCGGCAATCGTGATCGTCCCGGCGTAATCTTTCGGATACGTCTCCGCCGCCTGCGACGCCGGCAGCGGAATCACCGGCCCTTCGAACCAGACCGTGTGTTGCATCCGTTCGATGCGCGGGCTCGCTTCAACGCCGGCCCCTTGCAGATGAAACGGACATCCGTCGTATAGATAGTGCCCGCCGACTTTGAACGAGACCGACGTCCCGCGCTGTCCTCCCGCCGGAAAAATGTAAGAGACGGAGGGGGCGTCGGCACGGGCGACTTGCGTGCATATCAACGAGAGGATGAATGCGAATGCCCATGCGAGATTCGATATCGCTCCGCTTTTCTCCCTCTCCCTCTGGGAGAGGGCCGGGGTGAGGGTGCCTTTTCGTGGGGACAGGGGGCTTACGCCCCCCGCTCGCTTGGGCGCTGATGTGTGTGTCATCTCAAGTTCTCTCATCACGCCAAGAGATCGTTGATCACGCGGCCGTTGTTGACGATCTTCACCGGTCGCCCTTCGGGCGTGCGGAATTCGACGTCGGGATCGATGCCCAGGCAGCGGTACATCGTCGCCGCCAGATCTTCGGGACCGACGGGGTCGGACTCCGGCTTCTCGCCGCGCGAATTCGTCGCGCCGACGACGCAGCCTCCTTTGATGCCGCCCCCCGCCATAAAGAGGCAGTTCGACGGACCCCAGTGGTCGCGCCCCGCCTGGCCGTTCACGCGCGGCGTGCGGCCGAATTCGCCCATCACGATTAACAACGTTGTTTTCAGAATGTCGCGGTCGGCCAAGTCGCGCAGCAGCATCGTCATCGCCGGATCGAACTGCGGCAGCAGATCTTCTTTAAGCACCTTGAAGTTGTTGTAATGCGTGTCCCAGTTCGAATGATCGACGTACACGCAGCGGACGCCCGATTCCACAAGTCGGCGGGCCATCAGGCACGACTGCCCCAGCGAATTTCGGCCGTAGGCGTCGCGAAGTTCTTTCGGCTCCTTGCCGATGTCAAACGCATCTCGAGTCTCGGCGGACGTCATCAGGTCGAACGCTTTCTGCTGAAACACGTTCAACGTCTTCGCGTGACGGTTGCCGACGAGTTCGGCACTCTTGCGGTATTTATCGACGCGAGAGAGCAAGCCGTGTCGATCGGACAAGCGCCCGCCGTCCACCGACAGCGGCGGCAGCAGATCGGGGACCGCAAAATTCGGCGTGTTGGGATCGGCCTCGACTACGAAGGGAGCGTAATTCGAACCGAGATACGCCGAGCCCGCCGAGTTGTGCATCCGCGGCAAACTGACATACGCCGGCACCGATCCGCGCGGGCCGAGCATTTTCGAGATGATTGCCCCGTGCGACGGCCGTTCGTTGTTCGGCTTGAGCGACGGATTAAACGCCGGCGTCGGGTGATAACCCGTCAGCATGTAATGGTCCGCCGGACCGTGATCCGAATTCCGATGCGTGAACGACCGCAAGAGCGCGAATTTGTCGGCCAGCTGCGCGAGCAGCGGCAAGTGCTCGCAGATTTGCATGCCCGGGACGTTGGTGTCGATGGGGGTGAACTCGCCGCGAAATTCCGCCGGCGCTTCGGGCTTGAGATCGAACACATCGATCGTGCTCAATCCGCCGTTGAGAAAGACGACGATCGTCGAAATCTCCTGACGATACCGCGTCGGCTGAGCGGCGTCATCACCCCGCGCCTGCAGCATTCGCGACAGCGAAACCCCGCCCCCGAGCCACGACGCCGCGCCGATCCGCAGAGCATTCCGACGCGTCACGCCATCACAGGTTTTCAACGGACCGGACATGGTTTGGTCTCCACTTCTCGTCAGTTGACTTTGGACATGATGGGGAGATAGGGAGATCGGGTGATGGGGAGTTCAGATTGAAACGTCTTCTTTTCTCCCTATCTCCCTATCCCCCCATCTCCCTATCTATCATTCCGCCGTCAGTGATTAAACGCAAACTCAATCGAGTTCAGCAGGCTCCACGCGACGTCTTCGGCGGCTTGCCGGCGGTCACCCGCGTGCTGCTGCAAATATTCCGTCACCGCTTGTTGTTCCTCGGCGTCGGGGAAGCGGCTGTAAAATGTGAGATACAACTCTTTGACAAGCCGATGCTCATCGGCGAACGCCTTGACCAACTTCGCCACCGTCCCCGATTCGTGCGAGAGTTTCTGCTGCAAGTTCGGCGAGTTGAGCACGTGCAACACTTGGGAGACGCTCGGCTCGACGCTCCGTTCGCACGTGCACGCCGTCACGCGGACGGGGCGGCCGAACAGCTTCAAAAAATAATGCGGCACCTGGCTGTCCCAGAGTTGAATCGCCCGGTAACCGGCAGGAATTCCCTCGAATTTCTCGGGCACTCCCGTCGTCTGACAGACCGCATCGAACAAGACCTCGGCGTCGATCCGTTTGAACAACGCCCGCGAATAATTTTGCGCATCGAGTTCGTTCGTTTCGTTCGGATGCGACGAAAGCTGATACGTCCGCGTCGCCGTGATCTCGCGAATGAGCGCGGAGATATCGAACCCCGAGGCGACGAATCGCTCGGCGAGCGCATCGAGCAACGGCGGATTGCTCGGCGGATTCGTCGAGCGGAAATCATCGACCGGTTCGACGATCCCCTGACCCAGAAAGTGCGCCCACATCTTATTGACGAAGTTGCGGGCGAACCAGGCGTTCTCTTGGGACGTCATCCACTCGACCAGAATCCGGCGGCGATCTCCTTCAGCAGCGGCCGTCGGTGCAGGCGTCGCCAGCGGATGGGCAAAAACCTGTTCTCCGGTGCGCGGATGATGCGTCGCCGGATTATTGAGCGCACCGATCATCTCGCCGCCGGTGATCGGTTTGAAGCCCACCTGTGCGAACAGCGCCTGCATGCCGTAATAATCGGCTTCGGCCCAGCGGTCGAACGGGTGATGATGGCAGCGGGCGCATTCGATCCGCACGCCGAGAAATACCTGCGAGACGGTGCTCGCCATTTCGCCGGCGTCCTTGGAGGTCTTAAAGAAATGCCCGCCCGGCGATTCGGTGAGCGGGCCTTCCGCGAGCAGCAATTCTCGCGCGAACGCATCGTAGGTCTTATGCTCGGCGAGGCTCTGGCGAATCCAGTTCACGAAGTTGTACGACCCTTTGTGACCGAGCACGATGCGATTGACTTTCAGCCAGTCGGCCCACTTCATCGCCCAGTAATCGGCGTATTCCGGCCGATCGAGCAAACGTTCGACGAGCTTCGCTCGCTTATCGGGCGACGTGTCGGTGAGAAATTCTCTCGCTTCCGCCGCCGTCGGCAGCGTGCCGATGACATCAATGTAAACCCGCCTTAAATATTCCGCGTCGGTACACAGTTCCGACGGCACGATGTTCAGCCGTTTGAGTTGATTCACTACGAGGTCATCAAGCGGCGAGAGCGACGGTATCGCGGGATACGGTTCGACCGCCGGTTGACGCGGTATCAACGCGCGAAACTGATCGACGCGCCCCATGTACGTCGCCATCACTGTCACTTGTCCCGGCGTATCGCCGATGGTCACGCGGCCGAATTCATCGACCAGGGCGATGGCGTCCTGATTCGATTGAAACTTCGCGAGCGACGTCACATCAATGAGCCGATCATCCGAAAACTTCGCCAGCACGCGCAGCGTGACTTCCGCGCCGAGCGCGACCGTTTGTTCGTGCGGCTCGACGGTCAATTCAACCACTTGCGGATCGTCCGGCGCACCAAATGGCATCCCTTGTTCGATCCAGCGTCGAATCACGCGGTACTCGCCCGAACCTTTGCGAATGCGAGCCCCCCCGCCGTGCGGCACGCCCCCCGACGCTTTTTCGAGCAGCAGGCTTGTTTGCGGACGAGCCGGGAAGACCCGCCGGCCGCGGCCTTCCTGCGTGACCGCCTTAAAATCGGCCGGGGCATCGTAGCTGAAGACCGATAGTTTGAACCCGTTTTGCCCCTCGGCCTTGCCGTGGCAACCCGATGAATTGCAGCCGAAGCGGACAAAAATCGGTTCGATGTCGTGTTCGAAGCTCAGTACAGGTTTTTCGTCGAGATATTCAAGCCACGAGGCAATGTGATCAGCCGCGGAGAGTCGCGCAGGGCTGGCGCAAACCGCAACAGCCGCCAGGACGGCGAATGACAGAGGTAAACTGAACCGCACCCGCAAAGTCGCTTCTCCTGTTTTTGGCCGACACGTTTGTCATCGGCATTCATGCATCGAAACCCCAACACATAAACGCTCATTGATTATAAACGGAAGCGGGAGTTGTCACAAGAGGGGGACGGGTGGGAATTGCGGGACAAATAGAATTGAAACTCGGTTGCCACGGGCCGACACAGTCAATTCGACGTCGTCACGCGGACGACAATCTTTTCCGATGCCGAGGGATGTTTGGACTTGGTCGCTTTCGACTTTTGTGCGGCAACCTTCACTTCGATCTTGCCTCCTGCCGCCGAAAACGCCTGCACGAGTTGATCCAATGAAACATCGTTCGCGGCCTGCTCGATCTTGGCAATGCGCGGCTGGCTCGTCTTGAGTTTCGCCCCCAATTGCTTTTGTGACAAATTGCTGGCTTTGCGTTGCCGACGAATCGCCAGCGCGAGTTGAACCCGTGCGTCGAGCAATTGGCGTTCTTCGTCGCTCATCTCCAAAAAATCGGCGGCGTCTCCCGATTTCCAACCCGCCGCTTGCAAGGCTTTCAGTTTTGCTGCGTCCATTGTGTTGGTCTTATGCCGCGCAGTCATGTTCGTAACTCCACCATGTGTGGAAGAAGAATGTCGAGCATGGTGAGACCAAGCCTGAAATCGTGGATTAACGTCGAGTTTCGTCTACTTATCGTCTATTCTCCGCGATTTACACTTGTTCGTCAAACCGAACTCGATGAATTCGACCGGACCGATCGTTATAATTACATCACCCATGCAAATTAAAATGACGAACGAATTCAATGCCAAATATGATCGACCCACCCGCCGCGACAGAAACACACACCGTCACCGACGTCGCCTGCACCGTGTGCGGGTGCGTCTGCGACGATTTGATGCTGCATCTGTCGGGAGGAAAATTGGTGCGGGCGGAGAACGCCTGCTCGCTGGCGGTTCCCTGGTTTGAGGAACTCGATCGGCATCACGCCCCCGCCGCGCGGGTCGACGGCGCGGCGACCGATTACGTCGACGGCATCGCGCATGCGGCAAAGATTCTCTCGTCGAGTCGCTCGCCGCTGATCTACGGTCTCTCACGCAGCAGCACCGAGGGACAACGCGAAGCGGTCGCGCTCGCTGAGTTGCTCGGCGGGACGATCGATACCACGGCGTCGATCTGTCACGGGCCGTCGATCATGGCGATTCAGACGGCGGGGGAATCGACCTGCTCGCTCGGCGAAGTCCGGCAGCGGGCCGACCTTGTCATCTTCTGGGGAGTCGACCCGCTCACCAGCCATCCCCGGCATCTCGAACGCTATTCCGCCGAACCGGCGAGCGATTTTTTGCCCAATGGACGGCACGACCGCACCATCGTCGTCATCGACACCAAACCGACGCCGACGTCCGCCGTGGCGGATCTCTTCATTCAGGTCGACAAGGAACACGACTTCGAATTGATCTGGAAATTGCGACAATCGCTACGAAGTGCGGATGTAACATCGAGCAACGAAACCATCCGCCAACTGCACGACTTGATGGTCAATTGCAAGTACGGCGTGATCTTCTTCGGCCTCGGAATCGCCCAGCAATCACTGGGACATCTCACGGTCGACGGACTGTTGCGGCTCGTCGCCGAGCTGAACGACCACACGCGATTCACTGCCCGGCGGATGCGCATCCCCGGCGACGTCTCGGGAGCCGACAATGTGCTCATCTGGCAGACCGGTTATCCCTTCAGTGTGAATTTCGCGACCGGTTACCCCAGATACAACCCCGGCGAATTCTCGGCGAATGAATTGTTAGAACGCCGCGACGTCGATTGTGCGCTCATCGTGGGGAGCGAAAGCATCATCGGTTTTTCAGACGCCGCGCTGCAAACGCTGGATGAGATCCCCACGATCGTCCTCGATTACCCGCACGCCCAGCCGACGTTTTCACCCAGCGTGCAGTTGACGGCCGCGATTTACGGTTATCACGCCGAGGGGACGGCGTACCGGATGGATGATATCCCGATCCCGCTGAGGCAGGTGATAGAGAGCGATTACGCGACGGACGCGGAGATCCTGGCGGCGATCATGCGGGCGTTGTGAAAAATCAGACGGCTTTATCAGAACCACAACTGGCCAGTCACGTGAATAATGAGAACCATCTCTATTCTACTTTTTCAGTAATCGGCGACCAACCGTCGTCGAATCCCCAACTGAGCCAGGCTAAGTATTGAACAGCAAGAATTTCGGCAGTGGCAATTACATCGTCGGCTCCTTCGTGCGATAATGGCGTCCCATGCACTGCCGCGTTGCATACTCGTAGAATCTTCATTGTGAGCTGCATTTGGTCTGTTGTAATGGCACCAGCGTCATGAAGACTTCGAATAAGTCGCGTACCCGAGTCGCGATCCGAGACTGGAACATTGAATCCTTTAGCGAGATTCCTTGCAAGGACATCAATTTCGATGCGAAGCCCCGCCAAAGCAATGTTCGGATCTTGCTCGGCAAGCGCTCGGTAATAAGACATATCAAGACCACTTGGCGATGGTCGGAAACCAAGCTGAAGCAACCGGGCATTTGCTTCCGTAATTGGAATCGTGGGGCGCCCTCGAATCTTATCCGGAGGAATTCGCTGCTCTTTAACCTTTACTGATAATTTCTTCGCCTCCTGAATCTCTTCTGCGAGATCAATACCAAACCCGCCAGGCAAGTCGGCATGTCGGATTCGATCGATTAGGGCCGCGATTTGACGTCGATATATCAAGAGCAGGGTGATAATCGTCAATGGCCAAATTAGTACACGTACGAATTCAAGAACGAGGTTTGAAATTTCCATCGAATTTTGACCCCATTTGGCAACGTACTTTTTCGCGTCTCGCTCTAGCCTCAATTGCGCACGAATCGCCGCAAATACGGTGTTTCACGAGTCATTCCA
>JBBECD010000005.1:0-49093 GCA_040881995.1 Planctomycetaceae bacterium | reverse complement strand
GCGGGGTTTACCCCCGCCGTGTGGAAGAAAAAAACGGCGGGGGTAAACCCCGCCGCTCATTTGGGAATGAACTGCCGGCCCTTTGGGGTTGGACCCGAGTTATCCACGTCATGACCGCCATCCCCCTGCTCCGCATGACCGGCATTCAGAAGCGATTCGGCTCGACGCAGGCCCTCGCCGGGGTGTCGCTGGAAGTCGCCTCGGGTCGGGCGCTGGCATTGCTTGGCGAGAACGGCGCCGGCAAAAGCACGCTGATGAAAGTCCTCAGCGGCGCACATGCCCCCGATTCGGGCACGATGCTCTTGTCGGGACAAAGTTACGCTCCCAAAGGTCCGCACGACGCCCGGCGTTCGGGCGTCGCCATGATTTATCAGGAACTCAATCTCGCCCCCGATCTGTCGGTCGAAGACAACATCATGCTCGGGCAGGAGTCGCGTCGGTTCGGTCTCGTCCGTCGCAGCCGGCAGCGCCCTCGCGTGATGCAGGCGCTCGAACTGCTCGGTCATCCCGAACTCAAGCCCCATCTTCCCGTACGCCGGCTTTCGGTCGCGGCCCGGCAACTGGTGGAAATCGCAAGGGCTCTGGTGATGGAAGCCCGGTTGATCGTGTTCGACGAACCGACCAGTTCGCTCACGCAGCGCGACGTCGAGCATCTGTTCGACGTCGTTCGCCGGCTCAAATCGCAGGGGATGGGCGTCGTTTACATCAGCCATTTTCTCGAAGAGATCAAGAACGTCTGCGACGATTACGTCGTCCTCCGCGACGGCTCGTCGGTCGGTCACGGCCGGTTATCGGACGCCGCTCCCGAGCATCTGATCTCGCTGATGGTCGGCCGCAGCGTGAACGAACTCTTTCCCCGCGTGCCGCACGTCGTCGGCCGGCCCCTCGTATCAATTCGCGGAATGACGGGTCGCAAGTCGCCCGTGAACGTCTCGCTGGATCTGCATCGCGGCGAGATTCTCGGTATCGCCGGCCTCGTCGGCGCCGGGCGGACGGAGTTGCTGCGGAGCCTGTTCGCTCTCGACGCGGTTCGCCGCGGCGACGTCAAAGTCGGAGAAGTCACGCCGGGGGCGACGCCGAAAGCCCGCATCGAATCGGGCATGGGATTCGTTTCGGAAGACCGCAAAGGGGAAGGGCTCGCTCAGTCGCGGTCGATCGCCGACAATCTCACGTACAGCCGCTTGCAGCCGTACTCGCGCTGGGGCTGGCTCCGGTTGAAATCGCGAAGATACGCCGTCAATCATTGGATCGAACAGCTCCGCATCAAGACGCAATCGCAGGAACAACCGGTGCAGGATCTTTCGGGAGGGAATCAACAAAAAGTCGCGATCGCCCGCGTCTTGCATCAGCAGGCCGATATTTTGCTATTGGACGAACCGACGCGCGGCATCGACGTCGGCACGAAAGTCGAAATTTATCGGCTGATCGGCGAGCAAGCCGCGGCGGGCAAAAGCATTCTGTTCGTGAGTTCGTACATGCCCGAATTGCTGGCGATCTGCGACCGCGTTGCTGTGATGTCGCGGGGAGTTCTCCGCGAAATTCGCCCTTCGAGTTCGTGGACCGAAGAAGAGATCTTGAAGATCGCCATCTCATCAGAGACCGACGAAACGAGTAAATCGCCATGAGCACAGGTGACAATCCGCCGCCCGCGACAAAGCCCAAAGCACCGCCGCCGACACCGGCTGCGCAGACGTCTTCAATTTCCCCATCGTCGTCGCGCAGGGTCGGAAACTGGCTGGGAGGCGTGCTCGGACCATTTCTGGCGCTCGGAGCCGTCGTCTTGTTTTTCGCCGGCGCCGACCGCATGGTCAACGAGAACCCCACCTTTACGCTCGAACGTAATCGAACGGCGATCGCCACGCAAACCGCCAGCGTCGCGGTCGCAGCCCTCGGGATGACGCTGATCATCATCGCCGGCGGAATCGACCTCTCGGCGGGAACCGCCCTCGCCCTGTGCGCGACCGTCCTGGCGTGGTGCCTGCTTAACGACGTCGCCGTTCTGGTCACGCAAGGGGAGAACGCCATCGGCGTGCAGCAACGCTTGAACGACGCCAAGAACGATTTCGCACGAGAAAAACGCCGAGCCGATAGCGGCAAACTCGCCGCGATCGAACGGCAGATCCATGATTTGCAGGCGGAACAACAACGTCTGCATGAACTCGCGCGGCAATATAAAGTGTGGAACGCGGCGCTCGCGATTTCCGCGGCGGTGCTCACCGGCTGCGCGACGGGCTTCTTGAACGGCTGGCTGATCAGCACGCTGCGCGTGATTCCGTTTATCGTCACGTTGGGAACGATGACGTTGTACCTCGGGCTTGCCAAAATCGTCGCCAACGAAACCACCGTCCGCCCCAACGTGACCGAACAAGTTCCCGAGTGGCTGAGCGAAATGCTCAATCTTCGCACCGAAACTCTGTGGTGGGGTTTTCCCACCGGCGTGTGGGTCGTGGCCGCGCTCGCGGCGTTGCTCTCGCTGGTGCTGCGGTACACCGTCTTCGGGCGTTACGTCTTCGCACTCGGTTCGAACGAATCGACCGCCCGGTTATGCGGGGTAAACGTCACGCTCAATAAAATCGCCGTCTACACGCTCGCCGGTTTTTTCGTAGGCATCGCGGGGATCTACCAGTTCAGCCGGCTGAAAAGCGGCAACCCGACCTCGGGGACGGGGATGGAACTCCGCATCATCGCCGCGGTCGTCATCGGCGGCGGCAGTCTGAGCGGCGGACGCGGCTCGGTGCTGGGAACCCTCACCGGCGCCACCATCATGTCCGTCATCGCCAGCGGCTGCGTCATCCTCGGCCTCAAGAACCCGCTGCAAGACATCATCCTCGGCGTGATCATCGTCATGGCCGTGGTGGTCGATCAACTCCGCCAACGGCGATTGCAGGCGTGACTGCGGTGTTGCAGCGAATCAGTCGGAGGTTGTTATGAAACTGACGAAAACTTTTTTCAATGACATCCGCGAGCTGATTGTCTCGGCTCGCACGACGATCGCGCGCGGCGTGGATCTCGTGCAGGTTTACACCAATTTCGAAATCGGCCGACGCATCGTCGAGCAGGAACAGAAAGGCAAAGGCCGGGCGGCATATGGGAAGGAAGTTGTGAAAGCGCTTGCTGAACGATTAACCGATGAGTTCGGACGAGGTTTTTCCGCCAGCAATCTCGCCTACATGAGGAGTTTTTACCTGCTTTATCAGAATCGCACGCCAATTTTCCAATCATCGATTGGAAAATTGACCGGAATCAAGAATTTGCAATCACCGATTGCAAATTCGGATTCTGCATCAATAAGCCAGCCATTGTCTGGCCAATTTCAAATTCCCCAATCCACGATCCGGGAAATGGACTCACAAACAGCCCAACGCCCATTTACTTTAAGCTGGACGCACTATCTTCTCCTCCTCGGCATCAAAAACTCCGACGAACGCAGCTTCTATGAAATCTAAGCCGCCGCTCAAAACTGGACCGTTCGTGAACTTAAGCGTCAGTTCGACAGCAGTCTCTATGAACGCCTCGCGCTCAGCCGCGATAAAGTCGGCATCCGCAAACTTGCCAGCGAAGGCCAGCAGATTATCAAACCCGAAGATCTGCTCAAAGAACCTTTGGTGCTCGAGTTCCTCGGACTTGACGAACAGACTCACTATTCCGAATCCGATCTCGAATCGGCCATCATCAGCCAGATCGAACGCTTTCTGCTCGAACTCGGCAAAGGTTTTCTATTTGAGTCCCGCCAGCGCCGCTTTACATTCGACGACGAACACTACTTCGTCGACCTGGTCTTCTATAACCGCCTGTTGCGCTGCTACGTGCTCATCGATCTCAAGCTCGGCAAACTCAGCCACCAAGACCTCGGCCAGATGCAAATGTACGTCAACTACTTTGACCGCGAGGAAAAGCTGCCCGACGAAGCGAGCACCATCGGCATCATCCTCTGCAAGCAAAAAAACAAGGCGATGGTACGCATCACCCTGCCGAAGGACGCCAACATCCACGCCCGCGAGTACCAACTCTACCTTCCCAGCAAGGAAGTCTTGCAGCGCAAGTTGCTCGAATGGGCGGAAGTAATGGAAAATGGATAATTGACAATGGACAATGTTGTCAGAGACAAATCGTTCGCGTTCGCCGTACGCATAGTGAAGCTCTACAAACATCTCAACACCGACAAGCGAGAATACGTCATCTCGAAACAGTTACTCCGATGCGGAACTGCAATCGGCGCGTTGGTTCGGGAAGCAGAACAAGCCGAAAGCAAACCCGATTTCATTCACAAAATGGGTATTGCTCTCAAAGAAGCCAACGAAACAGAATATTGGCTGCAATTGCTGAAAGCGACCGATTACCTCAACGCCAAGTCGTTCGCGTCTATCCACAAAGACGCCGTCGAACTCCTCAAACTCCTCACCAGCATCATCAAATTCACCAAGCTCAGTATGAAGAAATAACAGCCTCTCCCCTCTCCCCATTGTCCATTTTCAATTGTCAATTATCCATTCCTGCGCTTGACATAGCGAAACCTTTCGCTACAATCGCGGTAGCGAAACCTTTCGCTATATCTTCCAAGTCGTTCATCAAGGACTTGCCATGCGCGAACTCGGTTCTCCCCAACCTACCGCCGTCGAACTCGAAATCCTGCGGATTGTGTGGGATCTCGGGCCCTCCCCCGTCCGCGACATTCACGCCCGGCTGAACGAAGCCAAGGGGACGAACTACTCCACCACCGTCAAAATGCTCTCGGTGATGCTCGCCAAAAAACTCGTCAAACGCGACGAAAAAGCCTCGCCGCACGTCTACCGCGCGGCGATCACCCGCGAACGGGCCGCGAAAACCTTTCTCAACGAACTCATCGAAAAAGTCTACGACGGCTCAGCAATGAGCCTCGTGCTGCAAGCCCTCTCGAAAAGCAAAGCCACAAAAGCCGAGATCGACGAAGCGAGAAAACTGCTCGACGAAATGGAAGAAAAAGGATGAGTCAGAATAGTAACCCGAAGCGTAAGCGAGGGCGTTTTATCCCTTCTCCCTCCGGGAGAAGGTGGCCGAAGGCCGGATGAGGGTGCCTTTCGAGTGAAAGTCAAGAGTCGAGTGACCAGAGTCAAGAGCTTGAAAAAGACACCCTCACCCTCCCCTCTCCCGGAGGGAGAGGGTGAAGACAGGACAAATCCCATGAACGCCCTCGCACCGTTCTCCTCCGCCCTCATCGAACGCCTCGGCTGGATTCTCATCCACTCGCTCTGGCAGTTCACGCTCGCGGCGATCGTCGCCGCGATCATCATGCGGGTGATGCATCGCCGCAGTGCGTCAACACGTTACGTCGTGCTGATTGTCACGATGTCCGCCGCGGTGCTTCTGCCGGTCGCGACCTGGATGATGCAGCCGGCTCCGCTGCCGATGGAAAGAGCCGACGTTATCGATCAGCTTCCTGTTGAAGTGATTCCCCCGGCGGACGAACCCGTCCTGCCGCGCGAGTCTGTCGTTCCCGCTGCGCAACCTCTGCCCGTCGCCATCGATGATCGGCCTGCCGAGCCGGTCATTCCCCGTCCCGTGACTCGCGACGTCAAACGGGCTGAACTCACATGGTCCGAGCGCATCCACAACTTCTTCGAGCCGTATCTCGCCTGGATCGTCACCGGCTGGACATTCGGCGTCTTTCTCTGCGCCCTCCGCCCGCTGTTCGGCTGGTACATGCTCCGCCGACTGAAGCGCGTCGGCACATCGCCGGTCGCCGAGCCGATCGCCGCCGCCGTCAAGCGACTCTCGCAGCAACTCGGCATCACCCGCACCGTCGGTGTGATGCAATCGACGCTGGCCCGCGTGCCGGTGGTGGTCGGTTACTTCCGCCCGGTGATCCTGCTTCCCGCGAGCATCTTGACGAGCATCCCCCCCGAACAACTCGAAGCGATCTTGGCCCACGAACTCGCCCACGTCCGCCGGCACGATTTCGTCGTCAACCTGCTGCAAACGCTGGTCGAGACGCTGTTCTTCTACCACCCCGCGATTTGGTGGATGTCGCGCCGCATCCGCATCGAAAGAGAACACTGCTGCGACGACCTGGTGATCGCCGCCCTCAACAACCGAGTGGATTACGGCCGAGCGCTGGTCGCGATCGAAGAACTCCGCGGCGAACGGACGGTGTTGGCGCTGGGGGCAAAAGACGGTTCGCTGCTTTCGCGTGTGCGGCGGATTGTGGGCCTGAAGAACGATCGCCCCGACCACTTCTCATGGACGACGTTGACGGGATTGACGTCTCTCTGTTTCGTCCTCGCTGGTTTGACGTTCCTCGGATGGTCACTCATCGCGCAGACGAACGACTCGAAGACCACAACCGTCGTGATGGAATGGTCGGCAATGGTGAATGACGAGGTTCTTGCTGAAATTCGCGATTTGGCCGAAAGCGACGGCGATGATTCCACGCTGCACTGCTCCGCCGATGAACTGCGCGCAATTCTGGCTCGGCATGACGGCGATGATGACGAGGTTCTTCTGTCCGACGGTGCTCGCATCATTCCCCCGACGACTGGCGGTTTCCTGCGTTCGGGCAAAGGTCACTCAATGACGTACCATCAACTGACAAGACCCAAGAGACAAGAAGATCATCCAATTAGTGCCGGTTCGAGCGGATCCGGTAAGATCATGCTTCAATCGATGAAAAACGCCGCTCGATTGCGACTGGACATGACGTATGAAACGGTGTTGAACATTCATAATCGCTCAGAATCTGTGCTGAAGTTTGACAAAGAATTGCCCGCTTCCCATTCGGTAGCATTTGTCGTGGGGTCGGGAGAAGTAGCCGAGAAGAATTGCTCGATCATCGTGATCTACGAAGCGATAACAATACCCGATAATCACCTTAAAATGTTCGAAATGTATATTCCGAGGGACGTTATTCCAACGGACGTGTGGTGCCGCATCGGCGCGGACGGATTGAAGAAACGTTTAGCCCGAGCCGCCGATTGGCAGTCGCGGCCTTCTACTGCGCTGTCCGAGCCCAACGACAACTGGACGCGACATCTCGACCACGGCGGACACGTGCAACTGGTCGCCCTCGGCCGACCGCAGGCCGCACCATTCATCTGGTGGACTCCCGACGGCAAAAGCCTCGGCGATTTGCGACTGGAGCTGAAATCAGCGACGCAATCGATGTGGGATCTCGAACTCGCTGCGATCGTGCGAATTTGGGATGACGATGAAAAACGCAGCCAGTTCAGCGCCGGCGACGCAAGCTCCCAGTTTCAGATTCATGAGTTCCCAGACGATTTTCCCACGGCGCCGGGTTCGCAACTGCTCATCGTGCCAGCCGTGCTCTCCGACGTCGACGGCCAACCGAGTCTAAAAATCGGCGCGGGCTTCGGTGAGTGGAACGAACAAACGACGGTTCAAGCCGTCAAACGTGCCGAGGCGTCACTGAGCGGTGTCGAAATTCGCTTCGCCACCCTGCATACAAATAAATACAACGGTCATGCGTCGTCTGCGTTCTTCTGGACGCCGACGCGCGATCATGTCATCACAGCGATCGCCGTCACGAAGTCGGGCCAAAGCGTAGAGCCGACGTCAAACCCCATCGTGTATGTCAACGAGCCACCGAACACAAAGAATAACGGCAAACAATTCCACCATCCCATCGATGGGGATTCGATAGACCATTTCATCATCAAAAGCCGCCCGTGTCAGTGGGTCGAATTCACCGACTTCGCCATCGAACCGGCGGAACCGCTCAACCCGCCGCTCGATTTCGATAATCCCGAGGGTACGGAACCCACAGCCAAACTCCCCGGCGATATCACCGTCAAACTCGTCGGCGTCGGTTATCACCCCTCGAAAGGCAAAACCTGGTGGGCGCCCAACGGCGGGAAGTTGGAAGAGCAACCGCGGCTTCTGCGCGAAGAAGGCAGCATGTCCGTGATGCGAGGCTCGCCCGAGCAGGCCGCTTGCCGCGAGTTTCTGATCCACATCACCGGCTTGCCGAAGGACCATGCCGTTCACACGGATTACGGCAAATCCGCTGCGTCCGGCTCGACGTACTCCGACGGCCTCTGGGTCGGCGAACACGCCGCCGGGCCGTTCGTGGGGGAGACGACGTCATTTCGCCTCGGTCTCACCACTGAACCGTTCGGACCGACAGTGACGATCGACGCACAAGGGAACAAGGCACCCGCCGATCTGTCCGGCGATTTGCAGCCGTTGTACGATCATGTGGCACCCAAGAGAGTCGAAGTCGTCGAGGGAAAAACTACTTTGGTTATCGACGCTTCGACATTCAATAACCTCAACAATCAGGCAGCATTCGAAATCCAAGCCATCGACCGCGACGGCAACAAGATCGACAACACATCGAATTCGGGCTACGAAACAGAGTCAACGTACGGCTTCAATCTCCCCCTCGAACAACTCGATCACTTCGAATACCGAATGAGGCCATACCGCCATTGGGTGACGTTCGAAAACGTCTCGCTCGAACCGGGGGTGATGACGGATGTGAAGGTAAAAGTCGACAGCCCGCCGGAACCGAAGAAGATCTCCGCCAAGTTGCCCGACGGCGTGACCATTGAACTGCTTGGTGTCGGTCCGCGCGATGCGATGGAGGCCACGAAATGCTGGAAGCCCGACGGTAGCCCGCTTGCCGATTTGAAGAAGTGGCCCGACCTGCGGCGTCCGACGGATGAACGGGTGACGCACGAAGTCTTCGTCAAACATTCGGGGCTGAGCGAAGACCAGCAGGTCGTCCGCCGCTTTCCCGAATGGCGCATCGCTCCCAACCCCGAAAACGACATTCCGCAACGCATCGGAGTCCAGTCGTCGGCACAAAAGCTCTCGATGAAGATCGGCGTCACCGACAGAGAATGGGGACCGTGGCAACGCGTCGAACCCGACGGCACGATCAAGACGCCGGTCAAAGTTCCGGAGGAAGTTCCGGAGAATTTCAGAGCGGCCTATGCGAAGATCGTTCCCGACCACGTGAAGACCGATGCCAAGAGTGCGGCGTTTTATTGGAAGTACGCCCCGCCGCGAAACGAACTCGCCGAAATCGACCTGGTTGCCGTCGACAAGAAGGGAGCGGCCCATCGTCCCGACGGCACGACAATTTGGGAAAATCCAGGCCGGCAACTCGTCGATATTTTCCGGCTCGACCCGTCGCAGATCGATCACTTCAAATATCGCCTAAACCCCTACCGACATTGGGTGACATTCGAAAACGTCTCGCTCGAACCGGGGGTGATGACGGATGTGAAGGTCAAGGTGGAGTCGCTCGATCTCGCCGACGCCCGAGTGATTGCTAACGAGTTTATCGTCGCCATGCGCCGGCAAGAAATCCCATTCTTGACCGAGGACACACTTACGTTACTTGGCGAGAGCCTGCAAGCTGCGATCGCAGAGCAGCTTACGAAGCCTCTCAGTCAACAACGACGCGACCAACTCAAGACAGCGATCTCAGCACACATTCAACGCGAATTCAAACCCGCCGACAGCGACGACCTGTACCTCAACTTTAAAGACCTCTATAAAACATTGGAATGGTCGCTCGCCGCCGCCATCAAGCGAGGCGAGCCGACGCCCGAACAAGCGCGGCAACTTGCCGTGCAGCGAGACTGGATGCGAGCCGAAATCTTGAAGCTGCCGGAATCGGCCAAGTTTCGACTCACGCACGCAGACGAACTCGCCAAGCTCGAATCGCTGTTCGCCGACCCGTTGAATCCCTTCTTTCAAGAGCCGATGACCAATGCCGAATTCGCAAAATTTCAGGCCGAATACGGCGACAGAATCGGCCGGCATCCTTCCGAGACGCAATTGAACGGGGCGAGCATCTATCTGTTCGCAGCCGCGTTCGACGTGCTGCGCGAACGTTTGCTTCCCTTACGAACCGATGTCGCAGAAAGTGTGACGGTGTTCATTGAAAGCGAAAAGCCCGGTGCGACTTCCGCCGTGCTCTTGGACGAAGAAATTCGCCAATTTACCATCGATGTTCACGTTGTGCCTTCGCAACAATGGGGATTCCGGCGGTCGAACTTCAGTTGGTCGTTGAATTTCACCCCGCACGTCAGTTCTCTTCAACCGAACGACGTGCGCCAGTCCGTCAGCGGCATCTATGCCGACGTCATCAACATGGTTTACGTCTCCGGCGATGCTCCGGCCGATATGTCCGCTCGTGCCGCATGGCTGGAGGAAAAGAACCAAGGCGATCTCGCTTATGACGGCACTGACGACGTGTTGCTCGGCGTCCGCGGCGCCAAGCTCGCCGTCCTCGACGCCAAGAGCTGGTACGAAGCCGACCGCGTCTCGACGGAAGAGCTGCAAGCTTTGATCGAGAAAGAGGGAAAGAATTCGCTCTCGCTGACGCACTTCGCCGAGCCCTTCGCCGGCCCGATTCCTACAGAAAGACCGCCGAGGAATCGGAAAGAATCGCAACCCAGCCTTGTGGTGCAAACCGGCGAAGGGCGAATTGTGGTGATTCGGTTTCTGAATGTCGACCGGCCGGTGTTCAAGTCGCGGCCGAGACCGGCCCCAGCCAGCGGAAATGGGCGACCGGGCGACGAACAAAGCCAGAAAAAGCCTGCGAATCTCGACGACCTCTTCTCCCGCCGCGTCTCGTTGACAGCCGAGAACATGCCGTTGCAGGAGGCTCTTCGAAAGCTGGCTCAATCGGGGGGCGTGACGTTGCGACTCGACGTTGTGGCATTGGCGGCGACGGAATTGGATCTCAATACGCCGGTTAACGTGACCATTATCGATGAACCGTTGGGGCAGGCAATGCTCGCTTTGATCGATTGGAATGACTATCAAGGCGTGATTCGAGAACTGCGGAAAGGCGAGTTGGTCATCACGACGATCGCCGCGCGTCAACAACGGACTGATCAAGCGAAAGCGTCGTTGCCGGAAGAACAAAGGAATTTGCTGAAGCCCGGCGTCCACGTCGAATTCGACGACGACGGCCAAGTTGTCAGCATCTCGGCGGGAGGCGCATCCGCCGAAGAATTGTTACCCCAACTAAAGCTGTTTCCCCATCTGCGCGAATTCAACATCAGCGGCACGAAATCTAACACGGCAGAGAGTCTCGCTCACCTTTCGGAATTGACCGAGCTTCAAAAGCTTTCACTGTCGGAAATCGGCATCGACGGCGCAGGACTGGGCGACGTCGCGCTGAAGCAGATCGTCGGCCTGAAATCGCTGCGAGAACTCTCGTTGCTCGATTGCGGCGTAACCGACGAGGGAATTCGATATCTCGAAGATATGCCGGGGCTGACGCGACTTGAAATCAACGGCGAAGGACGATTGACCGATGCGGCGGTGGCATCCATCGCCAAGGTGACGCGGTTAAAATCGCTTTCGCTGAAGCAATTCGCGGCCTCAGAGCGGCTCGGTCGCATGCATTTTTCAAGTGAAGGGACACGCGCGCTCGCCGGACTGCAAGAGTTGGAACATCTGAATCTCGTGGGTCAAGAAATCTCCGCCGAGACATTGCAATTCTCGCATCTGAAATCGTTGGCACTGGGATTAGCCTCGATCGACAATGCCCACGCGGCACGCATTGCGAAATGCCGCGAACTGCGATCGTTGACTTTGGTACTCACGGACATTGGCAACGAGGGACTAAACCTGATCGCCGATTTGCCCAACCTGCGGATGTTAGAACTCAAAAGCGACGTCATCACCGACGCCGGCGTCGCTCATTTGTCGCGGCTGAAGGCGCTGGATCATCTTCAGTTGAGCGGCGCGAAATTGACCGACGACTCGCTGCGAAGTCTGGCAAAAATAGAGACGCTCAGTCGCATCGATCTGAATTCGGGCAAGTACAGCGTCAACGGCGTGAGTGAGTTCAAAGCGCTTCCCAAGCTGCGGACGCTGTGGTTGATGAACTTCACGGCTCAGGGGAGTTATTCGGCTCTAAACGAACTGACGCAACTCCGCGAGTTGGTCTTCGAGTCGGCAGACATCACTCAGGAAGACCTCAACGCCTTGCAAGAAGCACTGCCGAATACGCAAATGCGCCGCGGCACCGGCGGCGGGATTTACTTACCCGACTCGAAACAGAAGTTGTTGCAGGTGAAGCCGATTTTGGAGCCATCAGCAAGCAACGACGGGCACGCGATTCCCGAAGAATGGAAGAAACTACTCGGCAACGGACTTCGCGTCGAACTCAACGACGACGATCAAATCGTATCGCTCACCGTCACAGACGCCCTGTCGGACGAGTTCTTGTCGCAACTGAAAAACGTTCCCACGTTGCGCGAACTTGAAATCGTCGGATCAAAGCCGATTACGCGCGAGGGGCTGGCGCATCTGGCGGAACTTTCAGGCCTTGAAAAACTGGTGTTATCCAATCTTCACCGATCCGGCGACGGGCTGGGCGATATCGCGCTTGAATACGTTGTGAAAATCAAGTCGTTGCGGGAACTCCGTATGGGCAATTGCGGGATTACCGATCGAGGTCTGCAACGAATCGAAACCATGTCCGGGCTTACCAGTCTGGCGCTTTCTCACGAAGGCCGGCTGACGGACGGTGCGATTGGATCCATCGTTAAGCTCAAGAGATTGAAATACCTTTACGTCAACGAGCAGATCGCATCGAAGGAACTGGGGAGAATGCATTTTTCGGCAGAGGCCACGGGACTATTGACGACGCTCGGCGAATTGGAGCACCTGCATCTTATCGGGCAAGAAATCTCCGCCGATGCGTTGCGGTTTCCTCTGCTCGAATCGTTAAGCCTCGGAGGCAGGGGGCCGGCATCGCTGCGTCTTCCTCAAAACGGGTCGCTCGACGACACGCACGCAGTCCGCATTGCCGAATGCCGCAACTTGAAATCGTTGAATCTCACCTTCTGCAACGTCAGCGACGAGGGACTGAATTCAATCGCCAGTCTGCCGAGTCTTGAGCGATTGGAGATTGTGAGTCCCACGGTCACCGATATTGGGATCAAGCGTTTGGCGCGCTTACCCATGCTCAATTACATCGCGCTCGATACGCCCAACATCAGCAATGTTTCGATGCGAGACTTGGCGAAGATGAAATCGCTTGAAGAAATCCATCTGTCATCGGGCAACATCCAGTACACGGATCTCAAAGCGCTCGAACCGCTGC
The DNA here is from genome assembly GCA_040881995.1 of Planctomycetaceae bacterium. Lineage (GTDB taxonomy): Bacteria > Planctomycetota > Planctomycetia > Planctomycetales > Planctomycetaceae > JAQCEJ01. The sequence goes on along the minus strand of JBBECD010000005.1, from coordinate 36,024 downwards.
CTCGACTGCACACGCTGCTGCTTACGGCTCAAATGTTGCGCGCGTATACCGGAAGTTATGCGGCGTTGGGAGAGTTAACTCAATTACGAACGCTGATCCTGATAAATAATGACCCCGGCGGCCTGACAGAGAGGGAACTTCATGCACTCGCCAAGGCTCTGCCGAACGTGAGCATCCCTCAATTTTGATTCGGCGAGACCCGTAAAGTACGGCTGCCGATGTGGATCCATAGAAAAATAGCGGAGGAGGGATTCGAACCCCCGACACGCGGATTATGATTCCGCTGCTCTAACCAGCTGAGCTACTCCGCCGTCTTTTTAAACGCACTCTTCGACCGAGCCCGGTGATCCGACACAGTTCGCCGGCTGGGGTTCCTCATTTTATGCGGAACCGGCCGCGAGGGAAACCGGCTGGGCTTCTTTTCCTCAGCCGCCAGCTTCGAAGAAATCACAGTCTAGCAAAAAAAAATGAACCGACAAGCGACCGGCAGGGTCTATCTTTATGAAGCGGGGCAAAACGTCGGCCGTCACCGGTTTCGAGTCGAGGAAACCCCGGAGAATCGTCCCTTTGTGACGGTATTAACGCCGGCCGATAGAACTTCCGCCAGGGCTATTGCCTTTATGAAACTATGCCGATTATAACGACATAACAATCAAGTCGCTTTCGTTGGGAATCAACGAGTTATGTCAAAAATGGCCGTCGTTAAACTTTGCCCACTTTGAAAAAGCCAATAGCCCTGGAACTTCCGCCCGCTTCACTTGTTGAGTTTCCGGTTGTGAGCTAAACTTCTTGCACGTCTCACGATCTGTCGCACGTAGGGCTTTTGTGGGAGCAACTACCCTTGTCGGCACTGCCGAAATGGACAGTCCTGGAAGTGAAATGCAGCAGGCTGAAGCCTGTACTCCGACGCTTGGGAGAGGTGACAGAGTGGCCGATTGTGCTGGTCTCGAAAACCAGTGTCGGTGCAAGCCGACCCAGGGTTCGAATCCCTGCCTCTCCGCTTGAAAAACCTTGGGAATCCCCGGCGAACTGCCGGTAACTCCCGAGGTTTTTTCGTGCGCGGGGCGGTCGCCTGAATGTCCCGCGCGGCCTCATTGTTTCACCCCTGCTTGAACCCCCTTCACGATCGTGGTCTAATCGACGGCGTCGATTCCGATGTTTTCATCACCCCGATTCATCCTCCGTAGCGGAAAGGTTCAGCATCAATGTCTGTTCTCCGATTGTTCCCGCCTCTCGCCGTGCTTCTCATCGGCGTGACGATGCATTGGTCACCCTGCACTTTCGCCGACGAACCGATCGACGTCGGTTCCCGCCTCGAACTCTTCACCGATGGCTTTCTCATCGAATCGCTCACCGGCGAAGCCCGGCAGCAGTTGCATCGTCCGACGCTGCAGGAAGTCTCGCTGACGACCGATCTCCCCTGGGAAGGGAGCGGCGTCAATTATGTCACCGTCTTTAAAGACGGCGACGTCTACCGCATGTATTACCGCGGCGTGGACGTTATCTACAAAGACGGGGGTTACGACTCGCCGAACCGCGAGGTCTACTGCTATGCCGAGAGCGACGATGGCATTCACTGGTCGAAGCCGAATCTCGAACTTTTCGAGTTCGACGGCTCGAAAGATAACAATATCGTCTGGGACGGGCTGGGCCGGCATAATTTCACGCCGTTTAAGGATCCGAATCCCGACGCCGCCGAGGATGCCAAATACAAAGCGATCGGTTACGGAGAAAGCGATAAAGGCAAAGGACTCTACGCTCTCAAATCTTCCGACGCGATTCACTGGTCGCTGATCTCGGAGTCGCCGGTGATTACCCTCGGCGCGTTCGATTCGCAGAACCTTGCGTTCTGGGATTCCATCCGCGGCGAATATTGCGAATATCATCGCGACTTCAAGGATGGCCGCGACATCCGCACCTGCACGTCGAAAGATTTCGTCACCTGGACCGAGCCGGAGTTTCTCGATTACACGCCGAGCCGGGTGAGCGAGCTTTACACCAACGGTATCATTCCGTATTACCGGGCGCCGCACATTTTTCTCGGGTTCCCCACACGGTACATCGACCGCGGCTGGACCCCCGCGGCGAAAGAGCTTCCCCGCGCCGAATACCGCAAGCTGCGGGCCTCGGGATCGCCGCGCGAAGGGACGGCGATTACCGACGGGATGTTCATGAGCAGCCGCGATGCTCGCACGTTTCGGGTCTGGCCCGAGTCGTTCATCCGTCCGGGACTGCGGCAGACCGACAGTTGGTTTTACGGCGATAACTATCAGAATTGGGGACTGGTCGAAACGGCCTCGGCCATCGACGACGCCCCGCGGGAAATTTCGATCTACGTGACCGAAAGCACGCTGCAAGACCGCACGGCGTACATCCGCCGGCAGACGATCCGCATTGACGGTTTCGTCTCGGTGACCGCGCCGCTCTCCGGCGGCGAGCTGATCACGAAGCCGATCAAATTCACCGGCAACAAACTGCTGCTCAACTATTCCACCTCCGCCGCGGGGAGCATCCGCATCGAAGTGCAGAATGAAGCCGGCGAACCGCTCGAAGGTTTCGCCCTCGCCGACAGCCCCGAACTTTACGGTGATTCGCTATCGCAGGCGATGCTGTGGAAAGAGGGTTCGGACTTGGGGACGCTGGCCGGAAAACCGGTGCGTCTACGAATTGAGTTGAAGGATGCGGATTTGTATTCGATGCAGTTTGCGGAGTGATGCAACGAGTGAGCGATCTCCTTCGCATTGACGGTTTTTTGTTCGATCCTGTTGGTTTTCGCTTAACAGGCGGGTATCATGAAGAACGCCATCAACGTCTTCACTCTTGATGATTCACGAGCCATTCCATTTTCGCTAAATAAGGAACCTCGACATGTCGCAGCCCACCACACGCCGACAGTTCTTGAAAACCTCCTCCGAATTCGCGGCGATGTCCGCGGCTCTTTCCACTTTGGGGGGCGTGCATGCCTTCGGTCAGGAAAAAAAGGCGAAGCTGCGGCTGGGGATTATCGGGTGCGGCGGGATTATGAATCATCACATGGGGAACCTCGCCGCTCGCAAGGCTCCGGTGTCGATTGCCTGGTTCTGCGACGTCGACCCGGCGCAGATCGAACGCATCAGCGGGCATCTCGATGGGTATCAAACGACGGTTCCCAAACGGACGTCGAAATTCGAAGACGTGATCGCCGATAAAGACGTCGACGCGGTGATTATTGCCACGCCTCATCATTGGCATGCGCCGATCGCTATCGCCGCGATGCAGGAAGGGAAAGACGTCTACATCGAGAAGCCGATTTCGCACGTTTACAACGAAGGGCACGCCATCATCGAGGCGGCGGCCAAGTACAAACGCGTCGTGCAGCAGGGAAGCCAGATGCGCAGCAGCCCCGTCACCGCCAAGGCCGAGAAACTGCTGAAAGAGGGCATCATCGGCGAGGTGAAAGTCGCCCGCGCGTGGACGGCGGAAGTACGCGACGTCGTGGCCCCGGTCGCCGACGGCACGCCTCCCGACGGCGTCGATTACGACCGCTGGCTCGGCCCGGCGCCGAAGCGGCCGTTCAACAAGTATCGCTTTCATGCGACGTGGCGGATGTTCCGCGATTACGGCAACGGCGAGATCGGGGACGACGGCATTCACGACATCGACATGGCCTGCTGGGGACTCGGCGTCAGGACCGTCCCCAAATTCATCACGGCCCGCGGCGGCCGGATGTTGCCCGGCGACCGCGCCAGCGAATACCCCGACAACCTGAACGTGACGTTCGAGTATCCGGACGGCCGATTGCTGATCTACGAAAATTATCCGTTTACGAGTTACGGCATGTTCGGCTTCGACAATGGCAACGTCTTTTACGGCACCGAAGGGTACATGATCTTCTCGCGGCGTGGCGCGTTCAGCGTGTTCCTGGGGCCGAAGTCGGAGCCCGGCCCCACCGAAGGAAAAGAGATTCGCGGCAGCCGGGGTTACGACGAACACATGGACGATTTTTTCAATGCCGTCCGCACGCGGAAGCTCACACGGGCAAATGCGGAGACGGCGCATCGCTCGTGCTCGCTGGTCCATTTCGGCGAGATCGCCTTTCGCACGAAAGGTCAGTTGGAGTTTGACACGAGCACCGAGCAGTTCGTCGATTGCGATGAAGCCAACGCCATGTTGACGAAGGATTATCGCGATCCGTATCTGCTGCCCGAATTGGCGTAATGCGGCTGCCCCGCGCGGTTGAACCCTGCGACGAGATGAGTTTTTCGCGAAACTTATCCGCGTCCGGGGTGTCTAATCTTTATGGACACGATCGCGGTGCGCGGCGTTGACTCCCAAAAACCACGACGGATTGCGCCGCTGCTGCGCCGTCGTACCTGAAGTTTTTCTGTAGTAAGTCGCGTACACTGAAGATGAGGTGAAGATGACATGAGATCCTTTCGCATTTTCCGATAGCATCTCGCCAACGATGTTGTCATGATGGTGCTCATCGGTTGTAATGAAATTTGACTTTGCCCCCGTCGATGCACACCACGCGTCCTCGTAAATCATAACGTCACACTAACACCGCCATTTGATTTGTGAGCGACATGGACCAGCATGAATTCCGAATCCGCGCAGAAAACTACTGATCAAGGCGGCCCCTCCAAGAACGCTTCGGATCGCATGGCTTTCTTTTTCTTCATGATGTCGATCGCCTGCTTCGCCTTTGGCTATGGCATGATCGTCGTGAAGTTTAAGATCTATCCCTTCAAACTGCTGGTGATGGCCGAAAGCGGTTATTACCAGATCATCGGCGCATTCGATGAAAATCTTCCATGGTACTACATTCCCGTCGAGAACCAGCGCGTCCAACCGGTGCGAACCACGCCGCACGCCGCCGCGGGCATTAACGTCATCACCAAAGTCGATGCGGAGAACGGGCAGTCGGTGCGCGTTCTCGACATCGACGGACGGCAGATTCACGAATGGAAAGTCGACTGGTTTAACATCTGGCCCGATGCCGGCCATTTGCCCGACCGGCTCGTGCCGCAATCGGCGCCGGGATCGCTGATTCACGGCAATGTGATCCTGCCGAACGGCGATCTTGTCTTCAGCTTCGAACAACTCGGGCTCGTTCGCCTCAATCGTGCGGGTGACGTCGTCTGGCGGCTCCCTTACCAGACGCATCACTCGGTTCATCTGCACGACGACGGAAATTTATGGGTTTGCGGCCAGTTCGAACAGACGCAGCCCGACCCTCAATTTCCGCACCGCATTCCGCCGTTCGACGAGGTCACATTGCTCGAAGTTTCGCCCGACGGCGAGATTCTCAGCGAATGGTCGGTCGCCGAACTGTTGAAGAAGAACGGACGGGCCGGCTTGTTGTATCTCGGGAGCCTCGAAAACCGCTCGACCAGCGTGCAAGGGGATCTCCTGCATCTCAACAACGTCGAGCCGTTCTCTTTGACGATGGAAGAAGGTTTTTTCACTCGGGGCGACGTGCTGGTTTCGCTGCGAAACATTAACACCGTGTTCGTTTTCAATCGCCACACCGAACAGATCAAATACATCAGCACCGGCATGTTCGTGCGGCAGCACGATCCCGATTTCATCGACGGCGACAGCTTCTCGGTTTTCGATAACAACAATGTCGCCCCCGAAGAGAAGAACCCTCAGAGCAAAATTGTGATCGTTCGCGTTCCTGAAAACACGACGGAAGTCTTTTTCGAGGGAACGCCCGAAAAACCGTTTTACACCGACATCATGGGCAAACATCAATGGCTGCCGAACGGACACCTGCTGATTACCGAAGCGACCAAAGGCCGCGCCTTCGAAATCGATCGCGATGGCGAAATCGTCTGGGAGTACGTCAATCAGCTCGACGAGAAAACGATCGGCATCATTTCGGATGTCACGCGGCTCCCCGTTGACTATGCACAGCTTTACGGCGGCTCCGGAACGAAAACTCCGGAATCGCCGCCGATACATTAACGGCCGATTTATTCACTACAACACGGGCTCGGACTTCGATCGCCCTTTTGATCGACGATGGAGCATACAACTATGAATTTCGAGCGTATGGTCAAGACGGCCATTCTGATCGGTTTACTGGTTTCGCTGACTCCGCAACCGGCATGGGCTTACATCGGCCCCGGCACCGGACTTTCGGCGATTGGCGCGTTTCTCGCCGTGCTGGCGGGAATCTTCGTCGCCATTTTCGGGTTCTTGTGGTATCCGATCAAGAAACTGCTCCGCAAACGGAAAAAGGCGAGCCGCGCGGACTTTCAGGAATCGGCGGAATGATTCCGTGGGTCGCCGCCGGTTTGCTTGTGATCTGCTTAATGGCATTGTTGCAGCGATTCGAGCTCGTCGCGAAGAGCCGCGACGTCGTCGCCGTCTCTCGTCAATCGTTGGCCGTCATTCGCGATGCGGCGCTGACCGATGACGCGAAACAATCGGCGTTGCAGCATAATGCCAGGCGGCTGTTCGGGCTGTCGTTTCTCATCACCGTTGGCGGAGCCGCCGCCGTCGCATTTCCGGCGGGATTGTTATGGCTCTGCGACCGAGGGGGATTCGTCGGGTGGGACGAAACGATCGCGGCGTCGCTGCATCCGGTGTTCATCATCGCGACGATCGCGGTCATGATATTGCTGTACTGGTCGGGCCGGCGCTCGGACTCGGGATTTTCGATCGTCGATCGACTGCTGCACCGCCTCGTTTTCAAGACTTATGCGGCGCAGGCCCAATTTGCGGATATGGAAGACGTCATCTATGCAGGACTGCTCGAACGCCGTTCGATCGACCGCCCGGTCTTTATCACCGCCCTGCCCCGCGCGGGGACGACGCTATTGCTCGAAACGTGGGCGAAGCTCCCGGAGTTCGCGGCACACACGTATCGCGACATGCCGTTCGTTTTGACGCCGATGCTGTGGAATCGGTTCGCCGGCCTGTTTCATCGCGCCGAAATCACTCGCGAACGCGCTCACGGCGACGGCATGCTCATCCGCGGCGACAGTCCCGAAGCTCTGGAAGAAGTCGCATGGAAAACGTACTGGAGGCCGCATTATCAATTCGATCGCATCGTTCCCTGGCGTCGTGATGAACGCGACGTTAACGATGAGTTCCCGGATTTTTTCCGCAATCACATGCGGAAAATCATTCTGCTCCGCCGCGGGTCGGCCGATGGGACGCGTTATCTTTCCAAGAACAACTTGAACATCGCCCGCATCGGGCTGCTGAAACGCCTCTTTCCGCAATCGATCATCGTCGTGCCGTTCCGGCAACCGCTGCAACACGCCGCTTCGCTGCTGCGACAACACCTCAACTTTACGCGCATTCATCGCGAAGACCGCTTCGCCGCCGAGTACATGCGGGCCATCGGCCATTTCGAATTCGGCGAGAATTTGCAGCCCATCGATTTCGATGACTGGTTGAATCAACGGCGAGAGAAAGAGTTCACGTCGCTGAAGGTCTGGCTCGAATACTGGCTGGCAACCTATCGGCATCTGCTCACGGCGGATCGCGAGCGGGTTCATTTCATCGATTTCGATGCGTTGTGCAACAATCCGGAGAAGGGACTACAATCGCTCGCCGGCATCCTTCAATGTCGCGACCCGTCCGCACTGCTGGCCGCCGCGACGGCCATCTGCCCGGCAAGGCCGCACGATGTCGGTCCGAGCGACATTCCGGCGCCGTTGATGAACGACGTCGATGCGGTATACTCACGGTTGAAAGCCGAAACGCTCCGCTACGGAGGCCCTCCGCGTCGCGGTTAACCGAAGATGTCGAACTCGATTTGAAAAAAAATCGCAATTTGCTCTTGCACTTTTGGCGGCCGCGCGTCATGCTGTACCATCAATCTAACACGGTGGTACACAATTATGCTGATTCACATCAATCCCACGAATGGACTGGCCGTCTACGATCAGATCGCGCGGCAGGTGAAATTCGCCGTCGCGAATCGAGCCCTCCGGCCGGGTGATCTCGTTCCCTCGGTCCGCGAACTCGCGAAGTCGCTGGCGATTAACCCCAACACCGTCGCCCGCGCTTATCGCGAACTGCAAGCGGAGTCGATCATCCAGACCATCCGCGGCACCGGCCTCGAAATCACCGACCAGGCGCCCGACCTCTGCCGCAACGCCCGTCAAGAACTGATCCGCGTCCGCCTCCGCGAAGTGCTCGAAGAAGCCGAGCGGAGCCAGCTCAGCCGAGCACAGATCAAGCAGATCATCGATAAAGAACTCGCCCAGTACGATGGAACAGGGAACGCCACATGAACCCCGTCTTTCATTTCGACACAGTCACCAAACGCTTCGGCGACCAGGTTGCCCTCGATGAATTTACGCTCGCGGGCGAACCGGGGAGCGTCATCGCTTTGCTCGGCGAAAACGGGGCCGGCAAAACCACCGCCATCCGCATTCTGCTCGGACTGCTCGAACCCGACGCCGGCTCGGCGTCCGTCTACGGCCTCGAAAGCCGCACGATGGGACAGGAAATCCGCCGCCGCGTCGGTTATGTCCCCGACCGCCCCGTGCTCTACGACTGGATGACCGTCGCCGAAGCGGGCTGGTTCGTCGCCGGGTTTTACGATGCGACCTACATCGGCCGCTATAAAGATCTCATCTCGCGGTATGATCTGCCGGTCGACAAGAAAATCGAAACGCTGTCGAAGGGGATGCGGGCTAAAGTTTCGCTCGCGCTGGCGATGGCGCATCACCCCGACTTGCTCGTCCTTGATGAACCGACGTCGGGGCTCGACCCGCTCGTCCGCCGGCAGTTTCTCGAAAGCATGGTCGACGTCGCCGCCGAGGGGCGGACGGTGCTCATCTCCAGCCATCAGATCGCCGAGGTCGAACGGGTCGCCGACGTCGTGGCGATCTTGAAGAAGGGGAAACTGCAGCTCATCGCAAAACTCGAAGACCTCAAGCGGGAAGTCCGCGAGTTAACGATTTCGCTCGCCGAGGAATCGCACGCGCTCCCCGACATTCCCGCGACAATTCTCAGCCGGTTAAAAGTCGACCGCCAATGGCGGCTCTTGGTCCGCAACGCCGACCCTGACTGGATCGCAAATTGGCAGACCGACACGTCGCTGCCGCCGGTTGAATTCCGCACGCCGTCGCTGGAAGAGTTTTTCCTCGGCTATATGCGTAACGGAGATCACTCCAAAGAAGGAGTGGTAAAGGGCGAATAACACGCCATCGTTCTGGAGGGAAAATCGCCCGGCGATGGAACGATCCACAGTCGAACTCGGGCCAAAAATCGGAAAAATCGATTCAAGCCGTTGAAATAAATCGTCAGGGGCGACGTCTTATAAGCGTCCCATGACCGACAGATGCGGGAAGCCGATGCCGTCGACGTCAGCGCGTTATCGAATCACCGGAGTACAAATCGTTGGGATATGGGTTTCAGACTGTCAGGCCGCCGCGAGGCCGGTTGCGGGCAGTTCGTTCACACGTAGCGTGAAACAGGTTCTTCCTCATGAAAGACGGCAATGATTTTCATTTCGATGTGCACACGATTGTTGGTGGAACGTGTCTTACCGGGTTGGCGATTCTGGCGTATACCTTTTGGGAACTTCCGATGGAAGTCTTGCACCATTTCGAGCCGTCCCATGCGGGACGAGCGCGAGCCGGCGTGATCCTCGACGCCGATGGAATTCTGTTCGGAACAACTTCCACCGGCGGCGTTTACGGACACGGGACGCTGTTTCAGTTCGCCGGAAACCGATTGTCCATGTTGTTTGACTTTGACGGCCTCAATGGGAGAAATCCGCAGGACGCTCTCACGTTGGATGGGCAGGGAAATCTTTACGGGACGACCGCATCGGGCGGCAAGCATGACAGCGGCACTCTCTTCAAGTTTGCCGCCGGGAATTTGACGACGCTGTGCGAATTCGACGGCGACAACGGCAGAAATCCTCAGGGGGGCCTCATTCTCGACGGCCAGGGGAATCTTTACGGCACGACGTCGTCGGGCGGCGCACATGGAAGCGGCACGCTGTTTAAGTACGATGGCCGTCGCTTGACCACGTTATGCGACTTCCAGGGAACCAACGGCAGGAATCCGCACGGCGGCATGACGATCGATTTTACAGGAAACCTCTACGGAACGACCGCTTCCGGCGGTGCGTACGACTACGGCACCGTTTTTAAATACGACGGGCGCCGCTTGATCACCTTATGCCACTTCGACGGCTCCAACGGGAAAAGTCCCGAAGGGGGAATAAAACTCGATCACCGGGGGAGAATTTACGGGACGACCTCGGCCGGCGGTGCTCATAGAAACGGAACGCTGTTTAGACTCGACCACGGACGCTTAACCACCTTGTGGAGCTTTGACGGAACCAGCGGGAAGAATCCCGGGGGAGGCATGGCGTTCGACAACCACGGCAATCTCTACGGAACGACCACGTTTGGCGGCGCTCACGACGGCGGGACTCTTTTTAAATACGACGGCGTCGGATTGACCACATTGTGGAACTTCGACATTTTTGACGGCATCTACAGCAGCGTGAACGTGACGCTGGACCGGCAAGGAAATCTTTACTTAACCACATCGGAAGGAGGCGCACACAGCTACGGCACGCTGCTGCGTTTTAATGGATTGGCGCCACACGATCGAACCGTGCATCCGACGGCCATACGGAAGAATATCGCCCACAGATACACCGAAATTCCCGAACGGCTGAATTCGGTAATCCCTTCAATTTATGTAAAAAAATAATCGACTGTTTTCCACAGAGCGAGACGATGTAACTTTTCACATTCCGTCGCCCCATTGAGGCCGTACAAATCGAAGCCGTACAACCGGATGAAGCATTACGCCGGTCCGGCCCGCACCGAGACACCACAAAAGGTCTCCTTATGAACGTCTCTAACAACCAAATCTTCTGGCGATTGATGTGGAAAGAGTACCGGTCGCAGCGCGGGTTGTGGCTGGGGATCGCCGGAATGGCGCTGTTCCTCCAGGTGGTGACCCTTTTGATCTGGCGGGAGCAGCAGGGGCAGTTTGGCATCGTGAACGTGCTGTATGGCATTTCGCTGCTATTGTCGAGCCTGTACGCCCTCACGTCGTGTGCCGTGCTTTTCGCGGCAGAGAAAGAAGATGGGACGTACGATTTGCTCCGCTCGCTGCCAATCACGCCGATGCGATTGTTCGTGGGCAAGATGACCTTCTGCCTGGTGACCAGCATCGGCATGGCGTATCTGCTCAGCGGGCTCGTGTGGCTCGCCGCCCGTTCCCTCAACTTGCGAGACGGCGGCACGGAACGTCTGTTCGAACAGCACGTCGTTTTTTTCGGACTGATTATCGCCGTCGGTTTGTTCTTTTCACTCAAGTTCAACCGCGTCATCAGCGTCATCATCGCCACGGTCGTGACCGCTCTGGCGCTCAATTTGAATGATCTGCTTTGGCTCAAATTTGGCGGGATGGCGGCGTTTCTGCTCGCCGACGTCTGGCTGGTTAGGCGCTGGTTCTTCGATGCAGCGCCGATCGGCAGCTATGTGACTTTCCGCTCGCCGTTCGCCGTGACGTGGCGCAAAGCCATTCGCAGTAGGACGTGGTCTCGCACAGAAACCGCGGCTCCGTGGTGGCGTGCATGGAAACGAACGCTCTGGCTCGAATGGCGACAAGTCAAACCGGTGTTGTGCTTGTGGTTTCCTGCCGCACTGGTGCTTGTCGCCATTTCACCTTGGCTCTTCGAGATCTCGACGTTCGACTTTTCAACCGTGATCATGCCGCTTGCGCCGTTGTTTCTGGGGCTGGCGGTCTTTCGCGGCCATCAGCGCGAACACCGCATTCGCTTCCTCACCGAAAACGGCATACCGCCGCAACTGGTGTGGGTGAGCAGTCAGTTAATGTGGTTCGCGGCGACGGTGTTCGTCGTCGTCGGTCTGGCGGCAACGCACATTGGCTCGATGATGGTCAAGCACGTGCCGCACCTCATTTATTTCGATATGGCGACGTATTTGGATCGCGAGCCGTATGTCTTCTACGTCGGCGGTCAAACGACGCAATGGTGGGGTGCCGCCGGGTTCTATATCTGGTTCGCCCTTCTGAGTTACACGGCGGGGCAGGTTTGCTCGCTCAAATTTCCCAAGACGGCGATCGCGACATTTATGGGGCTCGTCGTTACAGGCTTGGCGTATCTCTGGCTTTCGGTGATGGTCCGCCTGCCGGTGCCGTACTGGCTGTGTGCGGCACCGATATTGTTGATCTGGCTGGGAGTGTCATTTCGTGGTTTACGACGATGGTCGCTGGGGACGAGCACGTGGTGGACGAAGACGCGCACCATGATACTATTGGTGTTATTGCACGCATTACAGTTCGGCGCAATTGGCTATTATCGCACGGTCGATTTGAGGGTCAGGCCGGAAGTCACGGCGTGGCTTAACGATACCGTTTCGCCGTACGGTGGAATCACCGGCCTTGCGGTGGACAACGGGCCGGTGGGGACGAGCGATCCTTACGCCAAAGCGGCATCGCTGATCACCGAGTTGCCTGGGCGTGTCGAAGGGGCTCGCGAGAAGTTCAAGGACAATCCCCAGGCATTACAGGCGGCAAACGACGAGTGGGTGGACGACAACCGCGTTCCGCGGGAACTGCTCATTTCGGCGATTCAATCGCGCGCGAGACCCGACCCGCAGTATTTCAGCAGTGAAGACGTATGGCATTGCGGCGAATTGCTGACATTCGCTGCGAAGAAGCAGTCTCGAAGCGGTGAACTCGACCAAGCGTTGCAGAGCTTCCAGACGTTTTTTGAATTTAACGAATTGACGGAGCTGTCATTCAAGTTCGATGCGCGGACGGGTTCAGAATTCGCTTTCCATCGCACGCTGCACATTGTGCTACATAGCACGCTGCCGTACTCCTATCTCATGGAATGGGCAGCTCACGAGCAGCAAACCCCGGCGCGCCTGCGCCAAGCGATTCAGATCGTGAAGCGGCACCGGCTCTCCCCCGCGTTAGTGCAGCAAGGCTGGGACGCCGATTGGGCGCAGAATCGCTGGTTGATGGAGCAGGACATGGTGTCGTCCGACTTCTACACGTCGATCCTCACTCTGCTGCCCTGGGAAAAACCGCGGTGCCAACGGTTACTCGATTACGAGGCGTGGAATATACGCAACGGTTTTCGCAGCGATGAGGACAACGATACGAACTACGGCACCCATAATTTTTGGAGGTGGCGAGCCAATAGCTACCGCATTTCCTATGGCGATGACACGGGTATCGCCGACTCATACAATTTTTACATGATTCACGACGATCGCGCGACGCATCCTCAGATTAAGGAAATGTATCAACACGGCGCTGTCATGCTCAGAATGATGATCGAAGCCGAATCATCGTATCGCGCCTGCCTGCTGCGTTTGGAACTGATGGCACAACGGCTGGAAACCGGTTCGCTACCCCGGCAACTCGCCGACACCCTGAAAACGCTCGACACCAATAACCTGATCGACCCCTGGAGCGATCGCCAATACGAATACTATCCCGAAGGATTGCCAAATGACCTCAACGATTTCCGGTTTCGTGGCGAAAGCCGAGCGGTGGTGAAAGCGGGAGTTCCATTTATCAAGGGGGAAACCGATTCAGGGAAAATTATAATTCCCACAAAGAGAAATGACGAGATTTATTATGTTCTGGATTCTCGCGTGCGTGATAAGAATCATAAATTCATCATTATTGACGGCATCTTTCGCATTCCTTCTCAACAATAGTGCCGAATAATACGCTTTAAGAAAGTGTTCGCGAATCAACAAGGTCTCTCCATGAACATCTCCCACAACACCATCTTCTGGCGATTGATGTGGAAAGAATACCGCTCGCAGCGCGGGCTGTGGATCGGCGTCGCGGCTTTGGCGGTTTTCGTGCAAGCCGTGATGCTGGCGGTATCGCGGGACCGCGTTTTCATTGTCAACGACGTGTATTTTATCGCGCTGATCCTGCCGGTTTTGTATGCGTTGGCTTCGACGGCTGTGTTGTTCGCCGCCGAGAAGGAAGAAGGAACATTCGAACTGTTGCGGTCCCTGCCGGTCACGCCGCAGCGATTGTTTGCCGCGAAGCTGTGCTTCTGCCTCTGCACGAGTCTGGCGATGCTGCTTGTCTTGCACGCGATTGCGTGGGTCATCGTACGAGGGAACTCGCCGAGCATACACCCGCGACATGTCGAACTCATTCCGATGGTGCTCGTCACCGGCGTGTTCTTTTCGCTGATGATGAACCGCGTCCTCAATGTGCTCGTCGCGACCGCTGTGGTCGTGCTGGTGCTGAATCTGAACAACATGCCGACGCTCAAATGGGGCAGCATGATCGCGTTTGTACTGGCGGATGTCTGGCTGGTGCGGCGGTGGTTTCTCGACGGTTCGCTGGTGCAAGAGCGAATAGGGCACTTGCTCGACCGACTCCGGCTGCCGACGCGGTCGCGCGACCGCACCGTCGTACTGGCGAAGACCGAGACGTCGTCACCGACATGGAGAGCCTGGAAGCGAATGTCGTGGCTCGAATACCGTCACGCGCGTATGACGTTGTTCGTTTGGTTTCCACTGGCGTTGTTTCTCGTATTCAGCTCACAGCGAATCTTGGCATTCATCGGCGTCGACTTTACCTACGTGGTGATTCCGATCGCGCCGCTCCTTTTGGGCTTAGCGGTGTTTCGGGGGCATCAGCGCGATCAGCGCGTGCGATTTCTCGCTGAGCACGGCGTCTCGCCATCCCTCGTATGGGCGGGGACTCAAGTGGTGTGGGTCACGATTGCGGTGGTGATGCTGTGGAGTTTGACAGCTGCCACGTTGCTCGTCCAGAACTGGGCCGCCGACGGACACTTCGGACTCCGCGAGAATATCTTCGATTTTTTGGCACTCGACCTGGATCGCTATCCGTTTAACCTTATCGACCGCTCCGGCGGAATCTCGTACGAGGAATTGCAATACGCCCGTGCGAAGTTCTATTTCTGGTTCGCCGCGATCACATTCGCCGCGGGGCAGTTGTGTTCGTTTTCATTTCGACGGACGGTGACGGCGGCGATGGCAGCATTGATTCTCGCCGCCGCGGGATACTTATGGATGTCGCTTCTGCTGCGATTGCCGATGCCGTATTTCGTGGCGGCGGCACCTCTCGTGCTGATCTGGTGGTTAATTCCGCTGTTCGGCCGGCAGCGGTGGGTGCTGGGATCGCACACCTGGAAGACGCGGCTGCGCGGAGCAGGCGGCATCGTTGCGGTGCACGGGCTCTATCTGTGCGCAATCGTCGGCGTTCGCATGATCGACGTGCCGGAATCGGAAGCCGCGAGGTTATGGGTCAATAGGAAGATGCACCAGTACCCTGCCGTCGCACCGGTCACGGGCAACGAGGCGACCGAAGGCAAGACGTTCTTGAAAGCGACCGAACTCCTCTCGGGCGATCGACCAAGTCATTCGCCCGACGTGCGTGAAAAGCTAAAGGACGATCCCGACGAACTGTTGCAGCTCGACTTGGCCTGGCTGGCTGACAATCAAGCAGTGCTGAACCAGGTGGTCTCTGCCATTGAGGCCGGCGAGATGCCGGGCGGCGCGCTGTATGAGTTCGAGCATTTGTTGTTTCTCTCGGCAGCGAAACTAACGCGCGACGGGAAACTCGATGAGGCTCTCCAGCGCTACGAAGCGACCTTGAAGTTCGCCCGGCTGTGGGCGGCTCGCGATACCCGCTCCGTCGAATACCCCCAAGTCATGCTCGACAACTGGGAGATCGGAGTTCACATCAACCGCAGGGTCTACAATGAATTCGTCGAGTGGGCCGGCCACGAGCAGCAGACGGCCGAGAGGTTGCGGAGCGTCCCTCCGATGCTCGAACGGCATCGCGTGGCGTTTCCATCGCTCGCCGAGCGCTGGGCCGAGTATTACGCCTTCTTCCGACGCGAGTTGTTGCGGGAGGAAAACGGCTGGAACCAACTTGACACCATGGGGCATAGCGTCTACTCCGCACTGTTGATGCTCCCATGGGAACAAGCCAGACTGATGCGCATCCTCGATGCCGATGCCCAGCAGCATCATTTTGCGCTCGATGTGACCGAAAAAATTCTCTTCGCCCCCTCGCGTGAAGGCGAACCAGACACGCTGCGACACAATCCTGTCGGTCGATTTCGCGCACTTAATGAATACAATGCCATCCCCGACGATCGCATGCGGCTTTTGTTCCGACGCAACTTTGACACCGAAGTTCAAGCGCTCGTCGATCAAGAAGCCGCCTACCGCGCTTGCCGATTAAGTATGGAACTCTTGGCCCGGCGACTCGAAAACGGAATGCTGCCCGCGAAGTTGATCGAAGCGATCCCGAACCTGGCTCTCAGCGATCTGTTCGACCCGTGGAGCGGGCAACCATTCGCGTACTATCCCCAGGGCATTCCCAACGCGCTGATCTTCCCCAAAGGCACGCTGCAGACCGGGCAGCCGTTTGTTTGGAGCGTCGGCAGCGACCACGAGACGATCATTCCCTTCGAGCATCCACGCACCCACGAGACCTTGTTCGTCGTCGGCAAAGGCAACTATCCACTGAATGTGGGGGCCTTGTACTTGGAACCAAAAGACTACATTCCGTACTATCCTCATGATTTGGTCTGGCCGCTCCCATTGAAATAGCTTCAATGCATCGCATCCCCGAAAGTTCCCCATGAACATTTCCCACAACCAAATCTTCTGGCGTTTAATGTGGAAAGAATACCGCTCGCAGCGCGGGTTGTGGATCGGCGTGGCGGTGCTGGCGGTGTTCGTTCAAGCCGTTATGCTCGCCGTGCTGCGGAACGAACGCGAAGTCATCGCCAGCTTGTACGGCGTGGCGTGGTTTCTGCCGATCTTGTACGCACTCGCATCGAGTGCCGTGCTCTTCGCGGCGGAGAAGGAAGACGGCACGTTCGAACTGCTGCGCACGCTGCCGGTCACGCCGTTGCGGCTGTTCGTCGGCAAGATGAGTTTTTGTCTGGTGACGTGCGTGGGGATGATTCTGCTGCTCAACGCCCTGGCGTGGATTATGGCGTCGGGAAATATACCGTCGCTCGATTGGCGCGACGCCACGAATCTTGCGGAATTCTTCCCCGCCGTGCTCGTGGTCGGCGTCTTCTTTTCGCTGATGATGAACCGCGTGCTCAACGTCCTTGTCGCCACGATCTTGACGGTGATGGTGCTCAACCTCAACGACATGCACCTCGTCAAATGGACCGGCATCGCGGCATTCTTGCTCGCCGACGTGTGGCTGGTGCGGCGGTGGTTTCTCGACGGTTCGCTGGTGCAGGAACGGATCGGCGAACTCGTGTCGCACATCCCGCTTCGCGTCCCATTTCTGCGAACGGCGGAACTGGCGCACGCGAAAGCCGAGACGTCGCCGCTGTGGTGGCGCACATGGAAACGGGCTCTCTGGCTCGAATATCGTCACGCCCGGCGGACGATCTTCGTCTGGTTTCCGCTGGCGCTGTTGCTCATCGCGATCTCGCGGGCGACGTACAATTTCATCGGTGTCGATTTCTCGTACATCATCGTCCCCATTGCGCCGTTATTCCTGGGACTCGCCGTGTTTCGCGGGCACCAGCAGGAGGGCCGTATTCGGTTTCTGACGGAACAAGGCGTCCCGCCGCAGTTGGTGTGGGCGAACGCTCAGTTGGTGTGGGGTTCGATCGTCGCCGTTCTTCTCATCGTCATCGCGATCTTTGGCGTCATGGTGCCGTATTCCATCGGCGGGATCTTCAGCTATCTGGCCGACCGCGTCTCCGGTAGAACCGGCATCGGGGCGTACGATCGGGATTTCGCCGAATTCTACGAATATTGGCGGCGCTTCGGCTTCATGCTGAATCAGGACATCAACAGCCTCTGGCATGAAAAACACCGTCAGATGATGACGGCCAAACTCATCGGTTTTTACGCCTGGTGGGCCGTGTTGTCGTATCTGGCGGGGCAGTTGTGCTCGTTGAAATTCTCGCGGACCGTCGTCGCCACGGTGGCGGCGATCGTGTTGGCGACGCTGGGTTTCATCTGGCTGTCGCTGATGAAGGAGTTGCCCGTTCCGTTCGCGCTGGGCGTGATGCCGATCTTGCTCTTCTGGCTGGGGCTGTCGTTTTTCGGACTCCGCCGCTGGTCGCTGGGAGTTACCACAACCGGCACCAAACTGCGGACGGCGGGGCTCTTTATCGGATTTCACGCGCTGCATCTGCTCGCCGTTATTTCGTTCCGCATTTCCGAAGTTCCGCCGAGCGCCGCGGCCGAGGCCTGGGCGATGCAGTTCACAGGATTGAACGATCCCGCCCGTCAGATGAGCGGTGCGCCGTCCGACAAAGAACGCCTCTACATCGAAGCCGACGGCATGATCGCAAGCCCTTTGCTCGGCACCCTCGCTTTGCAATTCAACGAACCGACGGACGAGACCATCGACTTGGCCCAGGCGGACGCCAAGTGGTTCGCGGACCATCAAGCCGCTCTGCCGTTGCTGGTCGAGGCGATCAGAGCGAAGACCGTCCCCAACACAAAAAACCTGTCGAAGAACGCCATCTGGGAGTTTCGGGATCTCCTCAGACAATCGGCAAAACAATTGATCGCAGCCGGTGAACTCGACGCGGCGCTGACGCGCATGGAAGACATGCTGCAGTTCGCGGAATTGATGGCGACCACCGACCGGTTATATCCGCACGAAGAATACTCGGCCGATCATGGCCGACGTTATGGATTAACCCTCCAGCAAAATGTTTACACGCTGTTGATGTCCTGGGCCGCTCGCCTGGAGCAAACTCCCGCAGGCATTCGCCAGGCCATCGGCCTGACGGCGCGCTACGAATCGTCGTACGACTCGATCGAACAGGCCTGGCAAAACACGTATCGGCAAACGCGCGACTACGTTGTCCACGAGCGCGACGAACGCAATTCACCGGATTATTTGGCCTTCCGACGGCTGCCGTGGGAGCAGACCCGGTTGCTGCGAATCATGGACCGAGAAGCCTACGCTATGGCCGACCGGCTGGACAAGATCAAGCAGCGGGAGGTGTTGACCGATCCCCGCTGGCAGATTCCCTGGAGCACGCTGATCTATGATCGGCAAGTCGGCGACGATCCCATCGATATGTACGCCTCCTATGCCAAAGACGGTATCGCCCACCGCGAAGTCTGGGGCATTCGCAATGGAGCCTTTTCGTTGCTGGAAAGCCTGCTTCACCATCAAACCCATTACCGCGCCGCCCGGCTGCGGTTGGAATTAACGGCGCAGCGGCTGGAACAGGGGACGCTGCCGACGCAACTCGACGCCGTTCTCACAACGCTCGACCCGATCGATCTGATCGACCCCTGGAGCGGCGACGAGTTCGGCTATTATCCGAACGGCATCCCGCAGCGCTTCCGCCGAACGGAAAAGGAGATTATCGCGCCCGAGACGCCGTTCTTGTGGAGCGTCGGGAGGGAGAATCGTTCGCTGGTTGTGGAGCGATCCCCCGTCGACCAGTCGCTGAGATACGTCGCCGTTCGCGGCGGCACGTACCACACACATGACTCGGAGCGAGAAGTGGAGTTCGACGAATCGCCCTTGTACCAACACGGCGGCATTTTTGAGATCCCGGCGGAGTAATTCTGAAAAACGGGGACAGATCCATTTTTCGTAATCACGCGACCGATGAACCAATCCGCGATCTCGAAAAATGGATCCGTCTCCGTTTTTCGGCAGCCGAGTAAAGCGAGGTTTTGCATGTTGATCCGATCGCAACTTCACCTAACGGCGGCGTTAGCCGCCGTGTTGATCGCGCATGTTCCAACTGCCTGCTTCGGTTACGCCGATGACCAGGCCGAAATCGAAAGTTTATTAGAGCAAGTATTGGCGCTGCAGCAGCGAGCCGACCATTACTCCGCCGATTTCACAGACGAAGCAGTATACGAATGGAAAGACTCGACCGACCGTTTTCGTAACGAACTGTCGATTGTACGTCATAATAAACTCTTGGATGTGGCCGGCGACATTTGGCTCGGACGCGAGGGTTTTCCGGCTCAAAGAATCAGGGCGGTCGTTAATGAAAAAGTGTGCGTGCAGTACAGCTTTGATCCTGAAAAATTCGACGCGGCAAAAGGCGGCGTCGCGTGGGTAAAGAAACGAGACGCGCAATTACATCGTACGATAGAAGTCGATGGAGGCCCGTTAGACGGCTATGGAGACGAAACAAACGGACAACGGCTCGCCGAGGTGTTACTCGAAGCGGAAGATCCCAAGTCGATGAAAGAGGGAGAGATAAACGGGATCACATGTGCCGTGGTCGAAGGGGATTCGAATGTCGGCTTGATCATGCTTTGGATTACCAAAGATGTTCCTCATCGCGTGTTGCGGTACCGGTTCGCCAAGGATTCCGACGATCCCTTGTTTGGTAAGACAATTGCGGAACTCGGAAAGATGGGTGCGAAATACGGCAATATGGCCATCAAATCGTGGACGGCAATGCTCGATGACATCGTCTATGAATCGGTCGATGACGAACTGTTTCCCATCGCGGGTCGTCTCGCCGTAGTGAATGTGATGGAGGATGGCACCGAGCTTCAGCAAACGCATCAGTACAACAGAACCAACGTGCGAGTCGGGATCGACGCGGTCAAAGACCACGACTTTACGACCGATCTTCGAGAGGGGGCCAATATTACTTTCACGGACGACAATGTTGCCGATTCGGGGAACAACTATGCCTGGGTCGACGGTTTTCCCAAGCTGATCTCCACCGACGTCGCCAGGCCCCCGGCTGATCTCGCGGAACTGGTGGAGGATCCGAACGAAGACAACGGTTCCAATAAATGGGTCATCCTCGGCACAATCACGGTCGCCTTGCTCGCGGCAGTCGGATTCACGGTGTGGAAAACGAACGCCGGGTAATTGGACGTTGCTGTCGCGGACTCATTCATTGTTTCCCACCGCGTTTCCGAATAACCACCGGCGTCCAAAAAAATATGGACCTGTTCCCGTTTTTTTGATCAGGCGGTATTCTTCGACGAAGGAGATCATAGTGAATCCCAGAGCAATAACTTCGCGTCACGTGTCATTCGGGCTTGCGGCACTCATCGGATTGATTTGCCAATTAGGTCTTGCCTCGATCGACTCTTCCAGAGCATCCATTTTCGGGCAGGGTGCGGCGCCCGCGTTAGTGAAACTTCCTGAAGACGTACGATCGGCGTTGCAAAGTAACGCTGAGGCGCTGTCAACGGTGTCTATTGAGTACAAGGTGACCAAAGAGGGCCAGCGACAGCCGGAAGGACTTCTTCAACGCAGTTATGTGGGACCGTACGAGTACTGGGAGTCTGCTCGCGGAGAACATTTTTATCAAAAGACTCGATATGAACACCGCGACCTGAGTACTGGCGAAATTGTGCCGGAAACGAAGGAAACGGCATTTGACGGACGAGTGTTCTATTTGGGAACCCGGGACAGTGGATCCTCGCGTCGCCTGCCCTTGTTGGTCAAGTACCGGGCGTCGGAGGAAGCGGATTCCGACAGCGACAAAAACCAAATATTGTCCTCGCCTTGGTTGGACGCCGCCGGCTTCCATGTGCCGAGTTCTCCCGCAGAGTGGGGCCAGGGAGCGGGAATAGAGTCGATGCTTCTGCATGCCGTGCGGCTTGGAAAGTTGATCTCGGTGGAAACGGGGATGCGCGATGGCCGTGACGTGTTGCACGTGCACGTCGAAATGCCCGACCCACTGATAGAACAGGTAAAGGATGTCGACTTTGAGCACAATCGAAAGCTTTTGGAATCGGGCAAGAATTCCCCGGAGCTAATTGAGCGGGAAATGGCGGTACTTCGGAAACTGAAGTCATTGGAGGCCAAGCGGACCATCCAGTTCATTCTCGATCCTTCGCGACGTTACTGTGTTCTGGAGCGTCAGGAATTGTCCGCCGAAGGGCAGGTCATTTTGACCTGCTCGTGTGATGAGTTTGAATCGTTTCAGGATGGCCGGATTTGGCTGCCACGTCGCTGCATCATGTACCAGCAGCAACATCCCGCTATTTTTTATACCGTCCACGCAGCGGACGAAGACAGGCCGAAATTGACGGTTCGAACTGAGTTGGTAGACATCGCCTTCAGTGTGCCTGACAATGTTCAATTCGCACTCAACTATGATATGCCGGGGACTCATATCCTTGATCGTGCGTCACCAGAGGCGAGAGAAAGTGATAGAGGTGTAGTGACCTACACGGTCTCAGCAGATGGCAAGATCCATGATGAAATGGAAAACAATGGCCTGGGGAGCACGGCCCGTACGATCATTTGGGTTAACATCGCACTTTTGGTAATGATCGCTGTCATATTTGCCATTCGCCGAGTCAGGAGTCGGTAGATCCCGAAAAATGGACCTGTCCTTTTTTCCCCCGCTTCACATCGATGCTCGGACGTGTTAAAATATGTGCGGTTGTCGATGGATACGTTGTCGATAAAAATACTTTTGCACGCAACCATCATCCGTAACGGGTCATTCGCATATGTGGCAGCTCAATAGCCGGCCGTTTCAACATCAAGGCGCGTGGACGCGGCGTGAGATGCTGCGGGCGGGGTCGCTGCTCGTCGGCGGGCTTTCGCTGGCCGATTTGCTCAAACATCGGGCGCAGGCCGCTACTGTCGGCCGGGCCAGGCATTGCATCTTCGTCTTCCTCAACGGCGGGCCGGCTCAGCTTGATACGTTTGACCTGAAGCCCGAGGCGCCGGACGCCATTCGCGGGCCGTATCAGCCGATTGCGACGAATGTGCCGGGCATCGAGATTACCGAGAAACTCCCCAAGCTGTCGCGGCTCGCCGATAAGTACGCGATCCTTCGCTCGGCGACGCATCATCTCTCGGCTCACAATAGCAGTGCCGCGTACGCGCTCAGCGGACATTCGCCGGGGAGCGATGCCAATATCTTTCCAACAGCGATGGATCACCCGACCTACAGCGCGATCGTCTCGAAGCTCAAACCTTCGGAGAACGCGATGCCGAGTTCGGTGCTCACGCCGCGGCTGCTGTTCGACATGGGCTTTCCCACGCCGAGCGCCGGCGGCGGCTGGCTCGGTCAATCGTACGATCCGTTTCCCGTCGCGCGAAACCGCATGATGAACCGGGCGCCGAAATGGGACGGCAAACTTCCGCCCCCCGAGGGGCTCAAACTCCTCGATGGTTTGAACGCCCAGCGGCTGCACAGCCGGCGCTCGTTGCTCGCCGACGTCGACGCCGCGTTCGAAACCGCCGACCGCAAAGCCGAGTTCACGAGTCTCGAAACGTATCAGGAGCAGGCGCTCAATCTCATTCTCGCGCCCGAATGTCAGGCTGCGTTCGACGTCAGTCTCGAACCGCCGGAAATGCACGAGCGTTACGGCCGCTTCGAAATGGGACAGGTGTTGCTCCTCTCGCGCCGGCTGATCGAAGCGGGGGTCCGCTTCGTGACGGCGAACGCGGTCTCGAATCCCGAGAACACCGGGCTCTCGCCGTTCCAGATTTGGGACACGCACTTCGATCACTTCCGCTTGTACAACGACAATCTGATGCCCGAACTCGATCAGGCACTTTCGGCTTTGATCGGCGATCTCGACGAGCGCGGACTGCTCGACGAGACCTTGATTCTCGTCATGGGCGAAATGGGGCGCACGCCGGCGATCAACAAAAACAAAGATGGCGGACGCGATCACTGGGGGCAGGCGTATTCGGTCCTGTGGGCCGGCGGCGGCATCCGCGGCGGGCAGATACACGGCTCGACCGACAAGCACGCCGCATCGGTGAAGGACTTCCCCGCCCGTCCCGACGACATCGCCGCGACGATTTTCGAATCGCTGGGCATCCCGCACGAGACGACGCTCAAAGACGTCGCCGGCCGCCCGCACTACATCACCGAGGGCAGGCCGATTTCGCAGTTGCTGGGTTGAGAGTCCAGAACCAGACGACGCCCCTCTCGATTGGTAAGCCGCGACGCGGAGGGTTTCCGTAGCGGAGCGCCTTGCGCGCAGCCGGCGAAGCGGAGCTTCGAAGACGTGCGTTCCCAAGCGGAGCATGGGAACGAGAGAAAGACGAAGAACCCTCGCTCGCGCTTCGGGCTCGTAAAACCCTCCGAGACTCTCCGCGCGATTGAAGTTTCGCGGTCATCATGCGAAGATAAAACGCCCGCATTGAACTCCTTGATGCGTTGGTGAATCGTCTTCGGAGACGTCCATGCATTCTCTCGCGCTGTTGCTCTCGATGATCGGCATCGGGCTCGAACGTCCCGACGTTGAATTCAAAATCTTTCAATTCCCCGCGAATCAAATTCCGCGCATCGACGGCGAGACCGACGACTGGAAGATCGTCCCCGAATCGTACGCCATCGGCACCGAAGAGCTGCGAGAAACGGTGATGGGCATCGAAGACAAATTCGACAAAAAAGACCTCGATGTCAAAGTGAAAGTCGGCTGGGTCAAGGGGCTCAACCAACTCTATTTCCTGTACGAGGCGACCGACGATTACTGGGACTTCTCGCGCGAAGACCTGCACAACGATATCTTCGAAGTCGTCGTCGACGGCGACCTCTCGGGAGGGCCGTTCATCCGCCAGATGCATCCCGACGAAAAACGCCGCGATAAACTCGAAACGCATTTTTTGTATCACGGCGTGCACGCGCAGAACTATCACATCTTTACCCCCGCCGAGGGGAAGGACTGGACGATGGTCTGGGGTTCGCAGCCCTGGATCAAGGATCTCCCCTACGCCAACGCGGCGTACCAGTACGATTTTAAGCCCGGCGAGAGCGGCAAGCTGGTGCTGGAGTTTTTCATCACGCCGTTCGACCATGCCCCGCCCGACAAATCGAAAGCCGTGCCGACACCGCTGGAGGAGGACAAAATCATCGGCATGTCGTGGGCGGTGCTCGATTACGACAACGTCGACGCGAAAACCTACGAGGGGTTCTGGAATCTCTCGCACAAAACGGAGATGTACGGCAATGCCGACGACCTCGTCGCCTTTCGCTTGATGCCACTCGACACATCGCTACGAAAACCGATCGAAGCCGATTGGACGTTCAAAGTCGTCAGCGAAGAAGACCGCACCGTGGCGTTCCGCGATCGATCGTACGGCGACATCACGTCGTGGCGGTGGGATTTCGGCGACGGCGCATCGTCGACCGATCGGCATCCGACGCATCGCTATGAAAAGGCAGGCGAATTTATTATCACATTGCATGTCGAAGGTCCGAAAGGCAAATCCCGCCGGGCGAAAGTCTGGGACGTGACGTTGCCGTGAATCGGTCAAGAGTCGAGAGACAAGAGTCAAGAGCCAGATCGTAGTAGTCGGTTTTAGCCTGCTGACTCAATTCCTTTCAAAGATGAAAGCATGAATCCCATGACGAAGATCGCTGCCGTCGCTTCCTTGTTGGTCTCGACCGTATTGTTATCGACAATGGCTTTTGCCGATGACACATCATCAAACGCCGGTCTCGACAAACGCGTACCGTGGACGACGTCGCGGATCACCGGTTCGCCGGAACCTCCTCTCCCTTATATCTCGGAGCGGGTGTTTCCCTCGCTCAAATTTACGAACTGCCTCGATCTCATCAAAATGCCGGGCAGCGACCGGCTGCTGGTCATCGAGCAGGCGGGGAAGATTTTCTCTTTTCCCAATCGTCCCGACGTCGAAGCCGTCGACCTCGTCGCCGACCTCGGCAAAGAGATCGAAGGGGTGCAGCAGGTGTATTCTCTGGCGTTTCATCCGAACTTCGAGCAGAACCGCTATTGTTATGTCTGTTACATCAAGGCAGGGGGACTCGAAGACGGTTCGCACATCGCACGCTTCACGATGCCCGACACCGACCCGCCGACGATCGACGTCGCCGCCGAAACCACGATCATCACCTGGCCCTCCGGCGGACATAACGGCTGCTGCATCAAGTTCGGATTGGACGGTTATCTTTACATCTCGACCGGTGACGGCACGCCCCCGAATCCGCCGGATGGTCTGAAAGCCGGGCAGGACGTGACCAACCTGCTTTCGGCGATTTTGCGGATCGACGTCGATCACGCCGACGACGGCAAGAATTATCGCATTCCGCCCGATAATCCGTTCGTCGATCTCGCCGGTGCGCGCGGGGAAATTTGGGCGTATGGATTTCGCAACCCGTGGCGGATCAGCATCGATCAGAAGACCGGCGATTTGTGGGTCGGCGACGTCGGCTGGGAGTTGTGGGAGATGCTCGACCGCGCCGAACGCGGCGGCAATTACGGCTGGGCCGTCATGGAGGGGCCTCAGTCGACGAATCCCGAGTGGCCCCGCGGACCGACGCCGATTCTTCCGCCGACGATCGCTCATCCGCATTCGGAATCGTCGTCGATCACCGACGGGCTGACGTATTACGGCACGCGTTTGCCGGAACTGAGCGGACATCACGTCTACAGCGACTACGACACCGGCAAGTTCTGGGCGTTTCGCTTCGAGGATAACACCGTAAAGGATCACCGCGAGATCGCCGACACGACGCATCGCGTCGCCGGTTTCGGCGACGATCACGCGGGTGAATTCTACTTTCTCGATCACGTCGACGGCACAATTCTGCGGCTGGTTCCGAATCCCCAGCAGGATAACTCGGCGACGTTTCCGCGCAAGCTGAGCGAGACGGGGTTATTCCGTTCGGTCGCCGATCACGAACCGGCGGCGGGCGTCGTCGCATATTCGATTAACGCCGAACCGTGGGAAGATTTCAGCGTCGCCGAGCGATTCGTCGCCGTGCCGGACGGTTTATCGATTGATGCGCGCGTGCCGATGGCCACGCCGCCGGGAAGTCTGATTCCCAGTTGGGCGTTTCCGACCAATACCGTGCTCGTGAAAACAATTTCTCTGGAGATGCAGCAGGGCAATGCCGATCGTCTCCGACGGTTGGAGACGCAGATTCTGCATTTCGACGGCATCGATTGGCAGCCTTACACGTATGTATGGAACGACGATCAGAGCGACGCCGTTTTGCTCGACGCGGCGGGGGATGAGCGCATCTTCGAGGTCGTCGACGCCGACGCCCCGAACGGCATCCGCCAGCAGACCTGGCGATTTTCGAGCCGGTCGGAGTGCATGAGGTGTCACAACAAATGGTCAGGACCGCCGTTGGCGTTCAACACGGCCCAGTTGAATAAAGCCCACATATACGGCAATACGCCCTCCCCGCAACTGGAATCGCTGGCGCACGTTAACTTGCTCGACCCGCCCGTGCCGATGGAAACTCGGCCGCAGTTGGCAAATCCGCGCGATCCCTCCGCCGATCTCGACGGCCGGGCGCGGGCCTATCTCAATGTGAACTGCGCCCATTGTCACCGCATGCATGCCGGGAGTTCGGTTCTCTCTAAAATGCATTACGACCTGCCGCTCGCCGAGACGACGATGGTGGGCGTCCGTCCGACGCAGGGAACGTTCGGCATCCCCGATGCGCAGGTGATTGCACCGGGCGATCCGTTTCGCTCGGTGCTCTTGTACCGCATTTCCAAATTCGGAGGCGGACGCATGCCGCACATCGGCTCGACCGAGGTCGACCGCGAAGCGCTCGTATTGTTTTACGATTGGATCAAACAGATTCCCCCCGAGACGGCGGAAGACAAATCGGGAACCGAACTCGCATTCCGCATTCGCGAGGAAGAAAACCAGGGTGTAAAACAATTGCTCGCCGCGAAGGGCGAGGGGGAACGAACCGAACTCGTCGACCGGTTGCTCTCATCAACGACCGGTGCGCTGTTGTTGCAGCGGGCCGTCGACCATCGGTCGCTCGCCGCGGAGACAACGGCGCTGATCGTCGAAACAGCCGCGAAGCACGGCGAAGTCAGCATTCGCGATTTGTTCGAGCGTTATCTTCCCGCCGAACGGCGCGTCAAACGCCTGGGAAGCGTCGTCAAACCCGAGGAGATTCTCAGTCTTCCCGGCGACGTCGAACGCGGCAAGCGCGTCTTTTTCGACACCGCCGGCGTGCAATGCAAGAACTGTCATCAAATCGCGAAGGAAGGAAAAGAAGTCGGGCCGGAACTGACGACGATCGCCAAAAAGAACGATCCGGCGCAACTGCTCGAAAGCCTTCTCCAGCCGTCGAAGCGCATCGATCCGAAATTCGTGACGTATCTCGCGGAAACGACTGAAGGACTGCAATACACCGGCCTCTTGATCAGCAAAACCGAAGACGAGGTGCTGCTGCGCGACGCGCAGAATAAAGACATTCGCATTCCGGTGCCGCAAATCGAAGAATTGGTTCCGCAGCAACAATCGCTGATGCCGGAGTTGTTATTGCGCGACATGACGGCGCAACAAGTCGCCGACCTGTTGGCCTATTTGAGTTCGCTCAAATAATTTGGGGGTGGCCGGGGTCGAGTCTTCGAGCCTCCAGTACCTCAGGAAAATCGCCGGGGGCGGTCGAAGCGACCGACCCCGGCCACCCACACCAATTATCATGGAGAACCACACATGGATGTGACGCGATCCCATCCGATCACACGACGGGACTATCTCAAATACGCTGCCGGTTCGGTGCTCGCCAGCAAGGCGCTCGATCGTGCGGCATGGGCATGTGACGACGCGAGGGACAACCCGCCGGTCGAACCGAAGTCCGTCGCCGCCGTGATCACGGCGTATCAGAAAGGCTGGCATGCCGACGTGCTTATCGGCAAGATTCTCGAAGGCTGGGAGCAGGACGGCGGCAAGGGACCGGCTCTCAAGCTGGCCTCGATGTACGTCGACCAGTTTACCGACAAAGACCTCGCCCGCGGCATGTCGAAAAAATACGGCGTGCCGATTTTCGACACGATCGAACAGGCCCTCACCCTCGGAGGCGACGGCGTGGCGGTTGACGGCGTGATCAGCGTCGGCGAACACGGCGATTACCCGTGGAACGAAAAAGAGCAGCACCTTTATCCCCGCCGGCGGTTTTTCGAGGGGATCACCGATACCTTCGCGAAATACGACTGCGTGGTGCCGGTTTTCAGCGATAAGCATCTCGGCCCGCAATGGGCCGATGCGCAGTGGATGTACGACCGCGCCCGCGAGTTGAACGTCCCATTCATGGCGGGCTCATCGTTACCGCTCAGTTACCGTAAACCGGAAATCGATCTGCCGCTCGGCTGCGACATCGAAGCGGTGGTGGGGGTCGGCTATTCGGGACTCGACATCTACGGCGCCCACGCGCTCGATTGTTTTCAGAGCCTCGTCGAACGCCGCAGGGGCGGCGAAGTCGGTGTGAAGTGGGTGCAGTGTCTCGAGGGAGACGCCATGTGGCAGGCGATCGACGACGGCGCCATCGATCGCGACCTGATGACTGCCGCCCTCGCCGTCGTCCCCAGGCAAAACGACGATCCCCGCGCGGGGAAGCAAACGGCGTTGTTCCTCTTCGAGTACCTCGACGGCTTGAAAGGGGCCGTGCTGAAGTTACCGGAACACGCCGCCGGCACGGCAGTATCGCTCAAGCTCAAAGGAAATACCGAGCCGGTCGCTACGCATTTCGAAGAACGTCTTGAACCGGGTCTGCCGCACTTCGCATATCTGCTTAAGGCGATCGAACGGATGATGCACTCGGGCGAACCGAGTTATCCGGTCGAACGGACGTTGCTCAGCAGCGGCATGCTCGACAGGCTGCTGACATCGCGTATTCAAAATCACGAAAAACTGACGACGCCCGAACTGGCGATCGCCTATCAGCCGGCCGATTATCCGCACGCGCCGCATCCCGAACTGACTTCGAGCCCCCGCTCCCCTATTCCGTCTTGACCGGTCTGCTGGCGGTAAACGTCAATGTGGTTCCATCGGGAGAGAACGTCATATCCGTGATCGACCGGTTGGTTGCCTGTTCCGGCAACAGGTAGGGAGGAGACCAGTCATTCGGATTGATCGAATAAATCTGACGCAGGTTGTTCCGCTGAGGACAATTGGCCGCAAACAGAATTTGATTGCCGTCGGGACTCCAGCACAGCGTCGGTTCGAATGCGCCGATGTAGCGAATCGTGTGTCCGAATTCGGCGCCGCGGGCGTCGACGATTGCCAGAATCGTCGATTTGTCTTCGAGCACCCCCTGGAAGGCGATTTTTAACGAATCGGCAGACCAGGCGAAATTCCATTTGATGTATTGATAAGGACTTGCCTCGTCGTTGAAGATCGTCCGTTTGTCGTCTTTGGCCACGTCGTAGATCACCAGATTCCCGCCGCGTCCGTAGGCAATGCTGGCACCGTCGGGAGACCACGCCGTCCCCCAACCGCTCGCGTCGATCAGTTCGGTCTCGGGGGCGTCGCCGCTGAGATCCATCAACAACACGCCCTTCCCCGAGTGAGAAAATGCCAGCCGATCCCCCTCGGGAGAAAGCGACGGCATAACTCCATCACCCAGAATCCTCGCATCGCCGCCGTCGGCATCGACGATGCCGATTTTTCCATAACGGACGCCTTCTTCTCCATTCGTGCCGCGCCATGTATCGAAAGCGATGAGTTTCCCGTCGCGCGACCAGTCCGAAGATCCTTGAAACCGGTACTCCGGCATGAATGACAAGAGTCGCATCTTCGAGCCGTCCGGGTCGGCGACGAACACCAGCGAGGCATGATCCTCGGGTTCATCCGCGACGTCGTCCTGCGTTTCTTGCGCCAACGACGCCGGTCCCGGAAGGGCGAAACCGCATAACATCGTCATTCGCCAAATGAACCGCGATGTCCGGCGGCCAAAGTCTGATCGTTCATCGATTCGCGGGAAGTCAGTCATTTTGGGGCTCCGAGAAGTGTTACTGATTTGCCGACACGTTACACGCGAATGTACAAATTGTCAATGAAACTCATTCGGGCGCGAGTTTGTTCTGCTTGTTCCAACGAATCTTCGCGACAAAGATGCTGTTGTCGGCCCCCCGTTTGTTGTCGACGGGGATGATGTAATTCGGTCCGTTGGTCTGCATCCACTCGGTGACGGTGACCCACGTCTCGTGTTCGTTGACGGTCGTCACGCCGAAGTTCCCCTGTCGGGCTCCCCGTTCCGGGACGAGAATTTTTTCGGTCTCGCGAATCACGACCATCCGCTCGGGATCGACCCGAGCCATGAACAGCGGAGCCCGATGCCGGAAGACGTGATCGTTGTTCGCCCCTTTGCGGGTGTACGTCAAAAACAGCCCGTCGCTGTGCGTCACCCAGTGCGCTTGCGTGTTGTAGCTGCCGAGTTCCTTGCCGTCGTCGAACGTCCACGGCTTGGCCTCCTCGAAATGCAATCCGTCGCTGCTGCGGGCCGCGGCGGCAAAGTTGTCGTTCCGCAGCGTGAGATAAAACCAGTCGCCGAACTTGGCGAGCGACGGCTCGGCGAAGCCGCGGCCTCCGGGATGCGACATGCCGTTGCCGATTTCCACAAACGTGAGTTCGCTTCCATCAAATCGGCAGCGAATCACTGCGGAAATCAAATTCGGTTCGGTCGCCTTGTTGAAATAGACCGGCAGGAGCACGTCGCCGTTGGGCAGATCAACGCGCTGTGTGCAGCCGGCGCGGACGAACTCGTATTGCGGTTCATCCGGCATGGCGACGTGTTTCCACTCGGCCCAGGCATGATGCTCCGGGTCGTACACCGAATACGCGATTTCGCTGGGAGAATGCTCGATGATCGTGTTGTTCGTTGTCTCGTACCAGAACGTCGCACCGGTCCCGAGCAGCTTGCCCGACTTCTGATGCCACTTCGGCGTGAAATCGCAGGGGACGATTTCGACCCCTTCCTTCGGACTGCGGCGGTCGAGAGAAGCATGTTCGCGCGGGCCGTCCCACGTCTTCCCCAGATCGTCGGTGCGAAATTCGTTGAGTCCGTAGAACACGTCGAACCGGTCGAGTTGCAGTTTCTGCGTCGTCATCACCACGATCGGCACGTCGTGCGGATTCCCCGGCGCCCCCGCGGGAATCGTTCCCGCGCGGGCATGCACCCAGCACATCTTGCCGTCGTAGCCCTTGCGGGCCTTGGTCACTTCGATGTCGTACGAAAGCGGTGCTTTGTCGGCGGCGAGAACCGAATTGCCGATGAAGGCGCAGGAGATCACGAAGATGAAACGGAACAGTATCACAAGTAAATCCTCTCACGTGCTGGTTCGGTCAGCGGCGAAAGTTCGTCCGATAGCTCCCTCGCTGACGCTTATTGAAGTTGCGCTGTATGCAGGAACTAGACGCGAATTGCCCAGTTCTTAGGCCTGGCAGGGCCGTGACAACGTAGCCTCGGGCAACGCCCGAGGTATCGAGGCGACCAAGATGCCAGAGCCCCGGCAGAGGCGACACATCGAACTGTAGCGCCCCTGCCGGGGCTTAAAATCCCTCGATATCCGGTTCCTCGGGCGTTGCCCGAGGCTACATTGTTATGGCCCTGCCGGGCCGGAAAAACAAGGCAATCGCCTGCCGAATCGCGCAACTTCAAAACTGACGCTTCGGGTTACTGATCGTCGCGATTCACCAATTCATCAATCGTAAACTTTTCGAAGACCAGATGCGATTGGCTTCCTTCATAGACAATGCCGACGTGCTCGCCGCCGATCATCTGCGTCAGACTCGGATATCCCGCTCCGCGGCCTTCATCGAGTAACAGATGATGCGACTCGGGCCACGTCATACCGTCGTCGAAACTGACTTGCAGCGTGTGATGCGTCCGACCCATTTGCGTATGCGGATTGGCGAACAGCAGGATCGATTTCTTTTCGTCGCCTTCGGTGTAGTCGATTCGCCGCAGACTGCCGTTGCAGTTCGGTTCGATGAGCGTGTTGCGGCTCGTGGGATGGGCGTCCCAAGTCTCGCCGAGATCTTTCGTCACGACGACCGCGCGAAAGCGTTCGTGATCGTTACGGATATTGAGCATGATCGAGCCGTCGGAGAGCATCGCCGCCTGACATTCGTTGCCGCCGCTGTAGCCGGGCTTGCCGATCGTCCATGTTTGGCCGTGATCTTTACTGATCATCAGCGTGGCGAAGGTTTCGAGACTTTCGCGTCCGGTCCGCCCCTGGACCGGCATCACGAGCGTGCCATCGGGCAGGTTGATCCCCTGCTGCGGCGACGGAGCGAGCAACCACCACGATTCCTGCTTCAGCGTTCGCGTGAGATTCTTGGGTTTCGTCCATGTCACGCCGTCATCGTCCGACGTCACCATCAAAAACTGAGCCGCCTTGCCGATCTCGAAACCAGGCTCCGAACCGTCGTCGACCCATTGATGTTTCCCCGGCTTGCCGTACATCCAGACGGCGAAACAGAAAATCCTCCCGGTCTCAAAGTCGACGATAATTCCCGGATCGCTGCAACCGTTTTGCTCCTGAGGCAGTCCGCCGTATTCCCCCATGTCCATGACGACCTTGACCGGCTCCCACGTCTGCCCGCCGTCGGTGCTGCGGGACAGACCGATGTCGATGTCTTCCTGCAAGTCGCGTCCCATGCGGCGTCGCATGTCGTACACGGCGAGCAGTGTTCCCTGCGGCGACGTCGCCAATGCCGGGATGCGATACGTGTGCACGCCGTCGTCGTTATGCCGCCGCAGCGCCATGCCGATACGATGCGAGACGCCGGGCGAAAGATCGCGTGGAGTGATGTGCCCGGCGGACGTCACAATCTTCGTGCACACGGCGTCGACACGATGAGCGTAACTCGCGGACGCTTTCAATCGGCACGACAACCAGAAAACATTCTTTCCTGGTTGGAGAGTGAGCGAATCGCGAAATCGTACAATCGACGCCGGGGCGGCGGTGTCACTGAACGGATTCTCCGCTGAGAACTCCGGTTTGTCACCGGTCACAAACAATTCGAGGGCGTCAAGATCCGCCAGACTGTCGGTGCCGATGAGCGCGAACGTAAATTCCTCGGCGACGACGTCGCGTCCCCCGGGGACATCGATCGCGATCTGCAGCATCGGCCCCTGCTCGTTGCGGATCAGCAGCGGATGCACCGGCTGCGAGACAGTCGCCGTGACGCTCGCCGCGTGAGACGTCAAGCAGGGCGTTAGAAGGATTCCGATGACGGTCGCCGTTCTCGCGAAAATCATGCTGCACCTCGCATTGAGTCGATGATTCGATCGGGGGTTGTCCCCACGATCCCATCATGCCTCAACGCGGTGCGAGTGTCAAACGGCTCCGCGAAGTTACTTCCTCAGCAAACGGTCATGGCGAAGACTCAATGCGCGCGCAATGAGTCTTCCAAAGAGCGGCGTCTTGCGAGCCGCAAGTCGATAAGCCAATAGCCGGGTCATTTGATTATCTGCGTCGACAGTCGCAAGGATGTCGTAACAACTCTCTGCGTTCTCGACGTCGCCGTGCGCG
Source organism: Planctomycetaceae bacterium (assembly GCA_040881995.1). Taxonomy (GTDB): domain Bacteria; phylum Planctomycetota; class Planctomycetia; order Planctomycetales; family Planctomycetaceae; genus JAQCEJ01. Next base: position 1,843 of record JBBECD010000005.1, on the reverse strand, counting down.
AGATGATACAGGCCCATGAGCCCGTAGAAACCAACGACTTCCGTCACGTGAAATCGCTTTCGACCGGGACACAACTCTTGCAGGTCGAACTTGTGGTCCAAGATTTCGCCAACGCGCTCGTGCTCGCCGGCTTGTACACAATAGAGCGCGAGGGTGATGCGGCCGAACAAGTAATCGGGAAATTCCTCGTAGCAGTCGATCATCTCGTGCATAGCGTCCGCGTCTCGCCCGGCGTGATGGTAGGCCGCGGAAAGATGATTGCGAAAAACGGGAATGTCGGGATATTGCTCGCACAAGTCTTCCAAGCGGGGGATCGCCTCTTCGGGAGACCGTTCGAGCGACAAAAAAAGCAGGTCAGACAAATCCTGCACGTGATTCGGCAACCGATCGTATTTTGGTTCGGTAAGGCGATCGAACGTCACTTCGAAAGTGAGCACCTGGTATCCATGACCGCCGTCGACCCTCGATAAGCCCGTATCACGTTGGCGGCTGAAGGCATTAGCCCGCCGCGCTTCGCGCATCCGCAGTTTTTTCTTACGTTTTTGATTCGCCATGCTGACCTCCGTGTGAGCAGGTAATGGTGTCGCCTTTCTCGCGTGAGTTACACCTGGGATTTCCCCAATCGCCAAATGAGATTACTTTTCGTGCGTCGAAACGTCAATGCCAACCGCGTGACCGGAACGGGTATCCGTCCGGGCGGATGTTTGCCGATCGGCGACGTCCTTTCGGCCACCGTCGATTTTCGGCATTCGCAGCGGTAAACTGCGAGAAAGTGATTCTCTTCTTCAAGAAGGACATTGTGTGAATCTCACCGACATGACATGGCCGCAAGTTCGCGCACTCAGTCCCGACACGCCGGTCGTGATTCCCGTCGCGGCGCTCGAACAGCATGGACATCATCTGCCGCTGTTCACCGACAGTATGTTGTTGGGCGAAGTGATCCGCCGGGTCAGTGTCACGATGCACGACCAAGTGCTGTTCACGCCGCTGATGTGGCTGGGGAATTCGCATCATCACATGGAATTCCCCGGCACGCTCTCCGCCGAGCCACGATTGTATCTCGATCTGCTCAACAATCTCGCCGAGAATCTGCTCAAGCACGGATTCCGCCGGCTGGTGTTCATCAACGGTCACGGCGGTAACGACAACCCCGGCAAGCAGGCGATCTTCGAACTCCGTCAACGGCACCGGCTGCGCGACGATTTGTTGCTGTTGTTCACGACGTATTGGGATCACTCGAAGCCGCGCGAGGGACGCGATGATTTCGTGCAGGACTGGATGGGGCACGCCTGCGAGTGGGAAACGTCGATGATCTTGAAACTCGCCCCGCACCTCGTCGGTGAAATTGCGAATCTCGAAGACATTCCCTCGGCATACGGCTTCGGCAGAGCCTACCGCGGCTGGATCATGAGCGAACGCACCACCCCCGGCCACATCGGCATGCCCCGCCATGCGACGGCTGAAAAGGGTGAATATCTTTTTACGAGTTTCGCGACAGGAGTTGAGCAGTTCCTGCAAAAAGTGATCGACTGGAGCGGCCGCGGCTGGTGAAGTAATGGATAATTGAAAATTGACAATGAAATCACAGATTCCCGTCTAGCCGCGACGCAACGCGGAGCGCTACTCCCCATCCTCCTCGTTCCCAAGCTCCGCTTGGGAACGCAAGTCTTCGAAGCTCCGCTTCGTCGAGTGCGCGACAATCATCGAAAACCAAAGTCACCCTCATCCGGCTTGCGACCAGCTTCTCCCAATGGGAGAAGGATTCAAAGCCCCCTCGCTTGCGCTTCGGGCTAGTGCTGTGTCAGGCTTAAAAAGTGGGGTTGGCTTGGATTGTTGATTTGAG
>JBBECD010000004.1:0-49215 GCA_040881995.1 Planctomycetaceae bacterium | reverse complement strand
AGCCGCCCGCCTCCGCCTGGTCGCCGAATAGCACTGTCGGACGCTAAACAGGTACAATGACCGGGGGTCTTCGTCGATGACAAACCCCCGGCGACTCGGCGGGGCTAAAAGAACGAAAGAAGAAAGCGCTCCGCTATGGAAGCCCTTCGCGTCGCGGCTAACTACGAAAGGCTAAAAGGCACCCTCATCCGGCCTGCGGCCACCTTCTCCCGGGGGGAGAAAGATTAAACGTGTTGCCTCAACGCTTACGCCAGCAGATCCCACAACACCGAGCCGCCGTGGGAGATTGACATCGGACGATTGAGGGCGTCGGGGACCATCGTGTGCGGGTCGATCCCCAGCAGGTGGTATATCGTGCACACGATATCCGCCGGCGACGTGGGGAATTCAATCGGGTACGCGGCCTGTTTGTCGCTTTTGCCGTAGACCATGCCTTCTTTGAAGCCGCCGCCGATCAGCAGGCAGAAACTGCATTGCGGCCAGTGATCGCGTCCCGCACTGGAGTTGACGCGCGGAGATCGCCCCATTTCTCCCATCACCATGATTACGGTCGATTTCAGCAGGCCGCGCTGTTCCAAGTCCTCGACCAGCGTCGGCAACATCTGATCGAGCACCGGCAAGTTGTAATTCTTTAACATGCTGAAGTTCTTGGCGTGCATGTCGTACGTGAAACCGTACGGGATAAAATTCTCGGCGTGCACGCTGATGTAAGGAACGCCAGTTTCGACGAGGCGGCGCGCGACCATCATGCTCGAACCGAATAAGTTACGGCCGTAACGGTCGCGCAGCTCATCCTCTTCGCGCGACAGGTCGAAGGCATCGCTGACTTTGCTCGACGTCAGCATCGAGAAGGCCCGTTCCTGAAAATGGTTCATGCGGTCGATCGAGCCCGACGTTCGGGCGGATTCGAACGACTCATCCAGTCGATCGAGCAGATGGCGACGCTGCAGCAGTTGATCGGTCGTCAGCGACGATCCCGCAGCGACGTCGGGCAGCTTCGGCTCGCCGTATGGCCAAACCGGTTCGTAATACGGATCTTTCGGCTTATACGCGAACGTCGGCTCGCAGACGCTGAAAAGGGGATCGTACTGATTCCCTAAAAAGCCGCCGTACGGTCCGGGGCGTTGAATGCCCGGATACATGCTCGCTTCGCCCCAGCCGGGATAACACGGCAAGCAGACGGCTCCGGGCATGTCCTGCGGCCCGAGTTTCAGATATTGACAGATAGCGCCGATGTCCGGGGGATCGGTCGGTTCGCTGCGGAGTTGCGCGGGGTTGCCCAGCGCAAAACCGGTCATAATCGGCAGCGGATTATGAGCGTTGTAACCGTGTGTGACCGAGCGAATCAGCGTCGCTTTGTGCATCATCCGCGAGATGCGGGGCATGTGTTCGCAGATTTGCAATCCGGAAACCGACGTATCGATCGGGTTGAACTCGCCGCGGATTTCGACGGGGGCCTCGGGTTTCATGTCGAACATGTCGTGATGGCTGGGGCCGCCAAGCATGTTGAACAGGATCACCGATTTGGCTTTGGCCGGTTCGTAACCGCGACCGTCCGAGGCGTGCAGCAGTTTCGGGACCGTCATGCCGCTGAAGAGCGACAACCCGCCGATCTGCAACACGTCCCTTCGGGAGAGGCCCGGCGTGGGGACACGGCTGTTCGTTTCGCATCGTTGAGCAGATTTGTTCATCGAACAACCTCACTTGTGTGCACAAAAATTCAAATGCTCATCGTGACGCGAAACGTCGTAAAAGACGATCGCGACGCGTTTCACACATATCGGCAAAATCGACCGTTCGTCGCCATGAATCAATAGTGTTTGATCCGTCATTCTACCATCCCCGGCGACGATTTGTGAAGAGGGAAGCCCCCACAAATTGCGGAGTTGCGGCGACACAACCCGGCATATTGGAACCCAACTCGCCGGGCGCATGTCGCAGTCACACATTGCCCGAGGCAGCAAGACTCGTGTCGAGCAAAAACGGGCCAGACCAACGCAACGGCGGAACTGAGTAGCCAAATTTGTCAATCTCGCATCGAATGGATTGATCTTGAAGACTACTCCAACTCTTGACCGAGAGGATTTACGATGACTCGCGATCTACCGTCCATTGAAATGTTGAAGCGAATATCGGTGTAATCGTGATCGAGCGCGTCGATTAGAGCTCGAACGCAATATGCGGAATCGTCGCCCGTTTCATTGACAACTATCTCATCGTCCATTGAACTTGCCGGAGCCCGAGCAACGTCTTGCCCATCTTTCCAGCCGTCGAGAAATGCGGACTGAGTGTCGGACTCTCTGCGGAGAATATCACGGCGAATAACGTCGGCCGTCAGTGCCGGTGAGATCCGTCGTTCGCGCACTTGACGGCCCAATTCGCGACCGAGGTAAACATATGGAACAAAGCGGTCGCCACTCTCTGATTGATCGCCGATGAAGCCCTTGGCGAATTCGAACAACCTCGGATTGCGGTTCGTTGCTGAAACTCCGATCGCAGCAAGAAAGGGCGACAGTTCCCCTCGCCGGCTGACCGCCACCCCGACCGTGCGAGAATTAACGACATCGCCAGTTCCAATTCGTCGAGTAACTTCGACATATGTGCCGTCGATCGTTGTATCGCCGTAAACCCAGTCTCGCAAGACCACCGAACCATCGTCGATATTCACTAACGTCACGACGTGTAGATCCTTTAATCCTTCGTCCACGGTGCGTAAGAAGGCAACGGTCTTGGCGTCAACGGGATCAAGTGCGCAAGCGTCTTCGGAAAGGCTGAGCATCGCATTCGCATCGATCGACCGATTGTCGTAATCGATAAGGACGACTTTGCCCGCGGGCCCATCGGCCCACACGATCGATGCGTCATCCGGATAAAGTTCGAGCAACTGGTGCAACGCAACGGAGTATTTCCTAGTGAGAACGGTTCTGTGGATGAATCCGGGCAACAAAACGGCGCACGTAACGACCAATGTTGCACAAACGATCGACAGGCGCGGACGACTTTTTAAGGTTCGCCATACTCCCTCGTGCCATGCCGGAGCGGTTTGAGCAGCAACCTTGTGGGTGACCGACGCAGATCGATCCGACGGAGCCGGCAAGAAGATCGGCCGTGCACATTTGCGATTAGGGCACGTTAACAAGGCTTCGGTACGGGCCTCGTCCATCCGAATTTGCACGCCGCACGATGGGCACGCTATTCTAATTGGCGGCGGAGACTGAGCCATGATGTTCTCCCGACGCAGGACTTAAAAATTCGAACATACACGCCCTTCGGCTTCTTGGCCCCTCTTATCCGAAGAAGCCACGTCTGGGGTAGACGCGATGGACGAGCAATCGACCGTTCGTCGCCATGAATCAATATTGTTTGATCGGTTATTCTACGATTCCCGGCGGCGATCTGTGAAGTCGGAAGATCCCAAAATCGCATTGGCCGAATATCACGATGGTTCCGGTAAAAATCGGCCATAAAACTGGCGAAGTTCGGCTTCGGGATACAGCCATACGGCAAACTCGCGATGAAAGCGAATGTGTTGATCCCGCGCGCACCGATCGAGGTCGCGCGCGGCATCGTCGAGTTCCGCCTTCCAAGCGCCGACCAGGGGGGCGAGTTGGGCGTTGATCTCTCGCAGTCGGCGGCAACGGTGATGATTTCCAGCTCGTCGCCGACGCCGCTGCGACGTCGGTTCGCGCGATAAGGCGTCGACTTCATTCTGCCGCCGGCAGAGGTCGCGTTTTTCGGCGATAAGCGCGGCGACTTTTGCGTCGCGCGAATCTAGCAAATACCGATCGGGATTGTATTCGAGATCCCGGAGTTTTCGTGCGAGTTCGCCCCGTTCGCCTGGGCTGATGCGACGTTCGCTCCCCAAGATCGGTTCGAGAGGCAGATGCAGCGTCGATGTGACGGTAACGAACTGCGGGGCGGGAATTCCGAAAAATCGATTGATGATGCGGTCGGTCATCTCGTCGTACTGCGCGCCGCCGATACCGTGGACGAACAGATCGCCGATAGCCAGGCGGGCGAATAAGGTCGTCGTCAATGCGCGTGTGCGCAGACGATATCCGCGACAGGCGATCTCTTGCAGCGATTCGACCGTTGCCGCTGAATTCGCAGCGGTCGCGTCGCTCGGCGGCAAAATGGCGATCGTCTCACGCCCGTCGGAAAGCGTGACCGCACCGTCTCGTTGTTGCACGAACAATCGACGGCGCTGACGTTCTCCCGCTTTCCAGATCCAGAAGGGGGCTTCGCAGCGACCGTCGCCGACTTCGAGAGCGGGGACCGGATGCGTACTGCTGCGGATGCGATACAACCGGCGGTATTCCGCCAGCACCTGGTTATGGATTTCGGCGAATTCTCTCGCGTGATGCAGCATGTGGCCGATGAATTGCAGGCACGTCGGCAACTGACACATCCGGCTGATCGGCAATTCGAGATTGTTCGCTCCCCAGCGCATTTCGATCTCGTGACGCCCGGCGGAGAACAGATCGGAAAGACGGCGCGTCCGCGGCAAGCGATCGATCACGGCAGGCCAGTACCGCGTCATCAGCGGTTCGATCTGCCAGGGTTGCATCGCCTCGCAAACTCTCGCGCCGAATTGAGCGAACATGTCGGCAGAAGAATCCTCCGACGAAATCTCAACCTCTTCCCAGGGCGTGCGAGAAAGTTCTTCGGCGAACGGAATATTCTGTAGAACAAGCCGATCGTCCTGCCGCGCCGGAACCGAGATCTTCGTCGACGCCAGCAGGTCGTTATCGACGATGAGATTGAGCGAAACGCCGGCGGTTTGCCGGGCCATTCCGTGAGCGACGAAGTTTTTGGACCATACGCCGGGATGAGCCAGCACCGGTTGATGCCCGGTGACGAACCACGGGCGATCGACGGCGTCAGCAGGGAGTTTGGCTTGCCAACCCAACTCTTCGGCATAGAAACGGGCCGCGTCAGTGACTTCATTGCGGCAGCGCCGACGGAACTCACGCAGCGGAATCCCGGCGATGGAACAGGCGGAGGAATAGACGATCTCCTCGTTGAACGCTAACGCCTCGCGAAAATCGTCAAGCGGCGGCCGTTCGAGCCAGCGCGGGGAATCTTGCGGCGCCTTCAGTCGCATTCGCTTCCAAGGGCGTTGGATGTAGTTCGCCGAATCCACCATGTACCCCTGCGGATTATTGTCAGTCGCTCGCGTGCGCGGTGCAAAGCCGCCGACCGAACTGGCCGGGCTCATTAACGATTTCAAACAGAGTTGACGGAAGACAAAAGACGAGACGTTTCACCAATAATAAACAAAAAAAGGGACTAAATGCGCGAACGTGTCGCGAGTCGCGCTTTTAGGGTGGTTTTAGCGCCGTGAAGCGCGATTTAATGCTTCGGAACCGCGCGCAAAAGCGAAATTTCGAGCGTTTTTTGTGCTTGTTTTTGAAATTTTGATGTCCGAGTCGCAATTTTCAGATCGCGAGCGGCGCGGAAGTTGATTCGCGTTGAGGTCAAAAATCGCCGCAGCCTAAACCGGTCATAATCGATAATGCCGACATCTCGCGGTGCAGCACGCGGCGGTAATAGGAGAGGCGTAATGTGGCATCGTCGATCGATCCGCCGAACGAGCGTTCTTCGTCGAGATAAATCAGCGGAACCGGGAACTCGACGATGTTCATCTCGGCGGCGGCGGCCTGAGCCCACAACTGCAGCGGCATCGCGTAACCGAGTTCGGTGACGTGAAACTTCTTCAGCGATTCGACGCGGTACGCCTTGAACCCGCAAAAGGCATCGGTCAAGCGCCAGCCGAGTTGACGGTTCAGTTGCCGGGTGATATCGAGATTGATCCGCCGGCGTTCTTCGGGCGGGACGCTGTCATTGGGGAACTGCGTGAGATACCGGCTCCCCGAGAGAATATCGATCGGCGGGCCGTCGGAGTTGAACAGTTTGTCGATCATCTCGGGGATCAGTTTCGGTTCGTGCTGACCATCGCAATCGATCGTCACCAGGCCGTCGAATTCCTGCGCCATGGCATAGTGGAAAGCCGACCGCAGCGCGCCGCCGTAACCCTGATTTTTCGCATGGGTGATCGTATGCAGACCGGTCATCTCGGCGAGCAATTGGGCGGTTCGATCGGACGAACCGTCGTTGACCACGAGAATCTCATCGCAATATTTGCGAACTTCCCGCAGAACGGGGAGCAGGTGATTGGCCTCGTTGTAAACGGGGAGTGCCGTCAGTGTGCGCGTCATGCTGACATCCTTCTAATCGAACGTAAGCGCCCTCAACAATTAATCTTCATTTTACGATTCACTTCGCCGAAGTCAATCAGCCGCGACGACAAGAGTTTGGCCGCTCCCCATTAAAGATTTTATTCGTCAAAGCCTCAAAAACCGGGGCATCCCTGAGTTGTACTTAGAGAGGGAAATCCTAGAATACGTGAGACGGAGATCCAAAACCACTTTGAGCCGGTCGAATTCACCACATGAGGAGGTAACCATGGCCTACACTCTACCCTCTTTGCCGTATGCATATGATGCGTTGCAACCGCACATCGATGCCCGCACGATGGAAATCCATCACACGAAACATCATCAGACTTACATCAACAACGTCAACGCCGCCCTCGAATCGCATGCCGACCTCGCGGCAAAGACGGTCGAGGATTTAGTGAGCAATCTCGCCGCGGTTCCCGAAGCGATTCGGACGGTGGTCCGCAACAACGGCGGCGGTCATGCGAACCACACGTTGTTCTGGACGATTCTCTCGCCCCAAGGAGGGGGAGCCCCCTCCGGTGCCGTGAGCGAAGCCATCAGCGGCGCCTTCGGCTCGTTCGAGACATTCAAGGAACAGTTCAACAAGGCAGCTACGACGCGATTTGGCAGCGGCTGGGCCTGGTTGTCGGTCGATAAGGGGAAACTGGCGGTCGAAAGCACCGCCAATCAGGATACGCCGCTTTCCGAAGGACGCACGCCGATTCTCGGCCTCGACGTCTGGGAACACGCCTATTATCTCAACTATCAGAATCGCCGCCCCGATTATATCGCCGCATTCTGGAATATCGTCAACTGGGACGAAGTGGCCCGCCGCCTCAAAGCAGCCAAATAGTCTTCGCTGATTGACGGAGAACCAAAATTCGCACGACGACCTCGCGCCATTCCGGCGGGAGGTCGTTTTTTTTGCGGAGTCTCCTCGAAAAGATTGCCGATAATACCGATTAGAAAGATTGGCGAATTCTTTCGGGGGGGATATGAACACGACATCATGCGCAGAGAATCTGCGTCGAAATCGCTGTTCCACACGGCGATTTCCGCGGATTTGGGGCCTGCTGGCCGGGCTGTGGGGATGTTGTCTCTCCGGTTGCATGATCCCCGAATACCATTTTCCACAGGGCTTTAGCAGCACATATCATCGGGCGTTGTGGGGGCCTTCGACCGCCGCTCGCCTCGAATACGTTCCCCGCCAAATCGAAGAAACGGTCGATCCGCCGGGCGTGTTCTATCCCAATTCCATCACCGATCCGCAGCCGTCGCGATCCCGGCGGGGTGTGGCCTTGCCCCAGGAACGAGGGAGCGACCGCACCTATCCCTCCCCAAAGCCGTCGACTGCGCAGGCTCCCAGAAGTCGGCTTTGACAGATCTCGGCTGAAAGACTATCTTCCCCGCCCCGATGGCGATCCCGCAGGGATGCGAAACGCCGTCGCGGTGATTCGAGACGCGGATTCGGTGAAAACCTCGCGGGTAATCTGTGTCGAACTCCTCTCAGGGAAGGGTGTTGGAGTGATTGAACCGTCCACGGTCATGTTATGGGGTGGCCAGACCGAGACCGAAGAAGTCCTCAAAGCGGTCTTCGAGCCGCGAGGATATACCGTCCGCCGCTGGAGCAGCAAATCGTTTGCCGGCAAGCCGTTGAATGACCGCGATGCCGCCATTACTCTCCGCGAGCATCAGCCGCAATTGCTGGTGGTTGATCAAGACGACGACTCCGTCCCTCCCTGCGAACACTGGGCGGAAATTCCGCGAATTATCATCGGCAAGTACGCCCCCTCGAGAAAATCGACCGCCGAAAACGGCCGCTGCAAAACATTTACCCATCCCTTCGACTATGGCGAACTAGTGCGAGCCATCGAGTCGATGCTGTAACCCCGCCGTCTTCTCCGCCGAATTCTTCCCATTCGCAACAGTCGTAACAGATTGCGCATATTGACTATTCTCGTCGCGTTGGTTTACGATAGAGGATGGGAAAATTGTCGCGATTCTCCGCTCGTGGTGCGAACCGACGTTCGGCATTCGCGCTGTGGGAGGGGATGCGGCCCGATCCTCCGTCCCGATTGACCGCCAAGTGAATGTGCGGCTTCGTTGAAATTCGCCATCCGACGGTCGAAAGAGGCATTGTCATGAACCATCAAATTCCATCGCGGTATCAAACTCAGCAGGTCGCCGATGGGCCATGCCGCGTCCGATCGTTTTCGCCGTACTTCGCAACCGTGTTGATGACCGTAACGCTCGCCGGTTGCGGCAGCGTGATCAACGGAGAGCCGCACGTGCAGAAGCCTTTGCCGCCGGCACAGCGCGGCCAAACCGCCGATGCACTCGCCGCCGATGAATTAGCGAATAAACCCCAACTGGGCGACGACGTCGGCCAAGAGGATGTTCGTCCCGCCGCTGATCTCCCCGACGACCCGGTCGCGCAATCGACCGATCCCGTGGAACCGCGGTCCGTGAAGACGAAGAATCCTCTGATCCGCGGTGTGGAAGGCTTGCTCGGTTCCGATCGCATCATTCAGGACGATCAGAAAGACGGTCTGCAAGAGATGCTTGAAGATGCCGATGAAACGTTGACTCGCGTGAAACGCGAAAACCGCGACGCGCTCAAGAACATGAATCGGCAGGTGCGGATTAATCAGCGACAGCCCCCCAACGTGCTGCTGATTCTCGCCGACGATCTCGGTCCGAGCGAACTCGGTTGTTACGGACAGACGCAGATTCAAACGCCGCATCTCGATCGGCTGGCGCGCGACGGAGGCCGGCTCACGGATTTCTACGCCAACAGCCCCGATGGCGCGACGTCTCGCTGGTGTCTGATGTCGGGGAAACATACCGGTCATCTCCCCAAAGATGTGCAATGGCCCCCTGCCTTGCAAAGCGGTGACGTCACGCTTGCCGAGATGATGTGGCAGGCGAGTTACGATACCGCGTGGATCGGCAAATGGGGAATGCGCGGCGACGCGGCGGAAGATTACCCGCTGTCGCACGGCTTCGATGACTGGTGGGGGACCGCCGATTCGCTCGATCAGACTGATTTGTTTCCTTCGGTCATCTGGAGCAACGAATCGAAGATCGGCATCTCCGCCAACGCCGACGGCATGCACAAACTGCTCGCAACCGAAATCTATTCGCACGAAGCGGTGCGATACCTGGAACGCGAAGGCGCCCGGCGTCCGTTCTTTGTTGTGGTCTCGTATCCTCTGCCGTCGGCGAACGCCGAGACGCCTGATATTTCCGATGCGCCTTACTCGCAGGAAGACTGGCCCGAAGAGAAGAAGCAACACGCCGCCCGCATCACGCAGCTCGATCTCGAAGTCGGCCGCTTGCTGGAGACGCTCGATCGGCAGAATCTCACGAAGAACACGATCGTGATCGTCACCAGCGACAACAGTCCGTCGCTGGGAACTCCGGGACGGGAATTTTTCGCGAATGCCGACGACTTGCGGATGGAACCGGGCAAACTGCACGAAGGGGCGTTACGCGTTCCCTGTCTGATTCGCTGGCCAGGCCGGGTGAAACCGGGATCGGTCATCGATTACCCGGCGACGCTATGCGACTTGTATCCCACGATCGCCGAGATGGCGAGCGCCCAGCGCCGGCCGCGAAACCTCGACGGCCAGTCGCTCGTGAAAGCCCTCCGGGGCGCCGACATGCAGCGGGACGATCTGCTTTATTGGCAGATGGAAACGCCGTCGTTCACGCAGGCGGTCCGCAAGGGAGACTGGAAAGTCGTCCGTCCTGCCGACGTCGACGGCGCCGAGGATCTCGAACTCTACAACCTCAAAACCGATCCGGGCGAGACGACCAACGTCGCCGCCGATCATCCGGACGTGTTGAAGTCGGTGATCAAAACGCCGCAGGGGGATGGCGGGGTGTGAGAGTCCTGCCCTTTCCGTCAACTGAATTCCCGCCACCCCCATCGGCATTCGGCTAAAGTGTTGCCAAAAAATCAAAAATATCGAATTGTGCCGACCCCTGGTTCAGCCGCTTTCCTATTGACTCTTTCTGCCGGCGGGCATACCGTTAAATTTGAGGCGGGCGCATGACTCAATGCGGGCCTGGAATGTTGCTTCACCATGCGAAAAACATCTTCAAATACAACCGCAGCAACGCCGAAATCAACCTCAGACATTGACAGCGACTCGGCGAGGCAGTTTCGCGATGACTTTACGGCGGATCATCAGTTTCTGACCCGAGGATTGCTCGATTTATTGAACGCGCTTCAGGAAAACGATTTCGCCAAAACGCGGGAACTCGCGCAGGAAATCGATGAAAAAGCCGGCGCGCACATTCAATTCGAAGAAGAGCATCTCTACCCGGAACTGGTGGAACGGCGCGACCCGGCGTTCGTCATTCGCCTGTACCACGAGCACGAATTGGGGCGAGAAGCCATCGACACCATTGTGAATCGGCCGTCCGATGAACCGTTCTCTGAAAACCAGCGAAGCGCATTGATGTCCAAGCTGCAGATCGCTCTCGAGCACGCCTATACGTGCGGCTCGCTGCTGAGTTACGCTTCGAACATCGATCTGTCGGTGCAGTCGCAACTGCTCGAAGAGTTGCACCACTGCCGGGTCGAGGCGCGGCGTTGGAGTCAGTTGCCGCACCGGAAACCAATGGTGATCGACTCCGAAGCCCTGACGCGAAAAACGCCTCCGAAGAAATAACGCCTCAGCCAGTGAAGGAATGAATCCTACTTACGATGTGTCGCCTGTATGGATTTCGTGCGAACGAGGAAACCAAAGTCGAGTGCAGCCTCGTGCAGGCACAAAACGCCTTGATCCTCCAAAGCGAATCCGACGAAATCGGCCGCATGCATCCCGACGGCTGGGGGATCTCGGTGTATAATAAACGCGTCCCCGACGTCGAACGGCGCGCCACTGCGGCGTATCAGGATCTCCATTTCAGCCATACGGCGGAACGCATCTTCGCAAAGACGGTCGTCGCTCACGTTCGCCGGGCGACGGTGGGCGGCATCAGTCTCAACAACACGCACCCTTTTACCTACGATTGCTGGACTTTCGCGCACAACGGCACCCTTTCGGGATTCGACCGTCTGCAATCGCGCATCGTCGACGAGACCGATCCCGAGCTTCAGGAACTGCAACAGGGAACGACCGACAGCGAACATATATTTTATTGGCTGCTGACGCGATTGAAGGAACACGGATTTGCTCTGTCGCTCGACGTGTCGGACGAAATCGCCGTCGGTCAAGTCGTCGCCGATGCCGTGCAGACCTTGGCGAACTGGAGCGGCGAGTTTGCGGCCGCCGATCCGCCGAAGTTGAATCTGGTGCTGACGAACGGTGTGGTTTTCGTCGCCACCCGCTGGAATAATTCGTTGCATTGGGTCGCGCGAGAAAACATTCACGACTGCGAACTTTGCGGTATTCCCCACATTCGGCATCGGGGAGGGATAACCTATCGCGCGGTTGTTGTTGCTTCGGAACGAATTTCGCAGGAAGAGTGGAACGAACTCCCTAACCGATCGGTATTGATGGTCGGGGAGAAACTCCAACCGCGAATTCAACCGATCAAATCGCTCCGCAGGGAATCAAGCCGTGGTCATTCCAAAAAACGTTCTACGGTGACATCAAAAAACGGGTTCGGCAAGTGATGAGTTATTCTCTCTATGACACACCTTCCCATCATCGAACATGTTGTCGCCAATCCCCCTCCGGCGCTCTGCCGCCAAGCCGAGCAGTTGGCCGAATCGCTGCTGCGCGAGCAGCCCGAACTCGAATTGCCCGACGAGTTCCGCGAACTCATTCCCCGCGAACTGGCCGGCGTCCCCACGCTGCACATCGACGATCTCAGTGAAATCAAACGGTTCGACACCGGCGGTACGGTTTGCTTCTATCAAGACCGCGCACGTTTGCGTGCGGGGGACGGTGATTTCGTCGTCAGTTGCGAAGAAACAACCGAAGGTTACGAGGACTATTGTCGCGATTTTTTGAACCTCGGTTCGCCGCAGTGGATTCGTCCGAAAAAGCCGCACAATCCGCTGCATATCGCCGAAGCGTGCTGGGAAGACGACGGAGTGCGTCAGTTTTTGTTGGATGAAGTCCGGCAGGGAAGGCTGCAGTCGATCCATCCGCACATGGGGACTCTGCCGGTCTGGGAACTGGCGCACCTGTTAAGCCGCGAGGCGGGTCGCCCGCTCTCCGTCATCGCCCCGCCCCCCGCCGTCTCGAAATGGGCCAACGACAAAATCGCCTTTTCGCTCGCGGCGTCCCGATTGTTCGGGGAAGACGCGGTCCCGCGAACCAGGGCGGCATGGAACCTGGCGATGGTCTCCAAATACGTACAAGAGATGTCCGCCGACGTCTCGCGCATCGGGCTGAAGCTGCCGAACTCCGTCGGCGGCGCCGGCAACATCATTCTCGACGCGGCCAAGTATCGGGGGCGGACGCTGCACGCCATTCACGACATGCTCGCGCAGGAGTTCGCCGCCCACAACTGGGACGACAGTTGCCAGATTTTGATCGACCAATGGGAGACCGAAGTGCTCTGTTCGCCGTCGTGCCAGATGTGGATTCCTCCGGAGATCGAAGGACCGCCGATCGCCGAGGGGGTTTTCGTGCAGGATATCGCCGGCGACCGCGGCACGTTCGTCGGCAACGTCGTGGCGCAATTATCCGACGGCGTCACGCAGGAAATCGTCGACCGCAGTTGGATTCTCGCCCGGCTGCTTCAGCGGCTCGGTTACGTCGGCCGCTGTTCGTTCGATTTGATTCTCGTCGGCGACACGGTCGATCGCGGCCGGCTGGAACTCATCGAATGCAACGGCCGCTGGGGAGGATCGTCCCTTCCGATGACGCTGATGAACCGGCTGTTCGGCGACTGGATGCGTCAGCCCTTCGCCACGCACGATTGTTTTCACGACGGTCTCGAACGATTTTCGTTTCAGGATCTGGTCACCGGGTGGAAAGACGTCTTGTTCGACCGCCGCACCGGTCGGGGCGATTTGATCATCATGACCCCGGGAAAAATCCGTTACCAGTCGGGCGTATCGGTCATTGCGTTGGCGAACACGTGGGACGAGGCGATGCACATCGCCAATGAGGACGTCCCCGCGCGGCTCAGAGAATTTGTGAAGACGACACCGGCGGCTGCGACATGACGCGGCATCAGAGATCGGGGGGTGCGCACATCGATTGTTTGTCATCGATGTGTCCGCCGTGAATAATTATTTCAACGAGACCGGCGATACCCCCCACACAACCTGCATGCGCGGTTTTGCCTCCTGAAGTCGACGTGCGGCCTCGAAGGTAATGCCCGTATTTTGCACACCCAGATGAAACTCGTCTCCCGAATTTGCGAATTGCATGAACGTACCAATGCTTTCGTCAGTCACATGTTCGCATAACGAAATTTGCAAGTGATAAAGGTTTGTGAGATGAGACAGATCGCCTAGACTCTTGTCCGAGATATCGGTGTTGATCAGAAATAAGGTCCGCAGTTTCGGACATTCGGCAGCCGCGGCCACAACGGGATCTCCCACTGAACAATCATTTAAAGACAACCATTCGAGCTTTTTCATCTTGCGAATTGATTCGGCGATTCCGTCATCGACTAGTGCGAGATCCAGCGTGAGAACTGTCAAATTTTTCAGTTCGGATAAATGGGACACGCCGACGTTCGTGATTGACGTATCGCGCAAATAGGCTTGTTCAAGCAACGGAAACGAATTCGCAATCATTTTTGCCGAGTCGTCACCGTATTCTTTGCCCTTTAGACTCAATTGTCTCAAGTTCTTGAGTTTTGCCAAATCGTCGAGACTTGGCGCGGGACTAAAGCCGATTTCCAGTTGTCTCAAATCGGGAAATCGAGCGAGCGCCTCCAATGACTTCGGCGAAAAGCTCGAACCCAGCTTGATTCCCTGAAGTTTCGGCATTTTGATGAAATCTTGCAGGCAGGTGTCACTCAGCGAACTCGAATAGAGAGATAGAGAGGTCAAGTTTTTGCACTTGGCTACATGGGGAATGCCAGCGTTCGTCACTTGGGGCGAACCGAGTGCAAGCCCGCCGGTCAGAGGTAGCGATGGCAAAACGGAAAGCATTGCATCGTCGATATTGCTACCCGTCAGTTCGAGTGCCGAAATTTCTCGAGTGGTCTTCAATAGTTCCAATCCGACGGCCGTAATCGAGTTGCGGCGAATGTGCAATTGGAGTTCGACTCCTCGCGCGATGATTTCTACGTCTTTCATCGCATCGTCATTAAAATGTAGCAATTCGTCACGATCTTTGGGCCGCGATCCGAGGGCGGGCCACGATCCGGTGGTGATGATTTGCACCCAATATTGGGGATCGCCTCGCGGATGAAACTCTCGCACGAAAACGCCCATTTGTCGCAAGCGAGCAATCGCCGCATCGATTTCCGCCCGGCGTTCGTCTGTAATTTTCGTGGATGCGGAAGCATTGGCATTATCCGCCGCCGGTTCGACCGCTGCCAACGTTTCAGTTGACCCCGTATTCGTGTTCGTCAGTTTCGAATTCGATGGGTCGACGGAATTCTTGCGGTCGGCGGACGACGCACGCAGACCGGCAATCCCCAGGCAGGCGGCGACGAGCGCAACAACCATGACCGTTCTCATTCGAACCGTCATTCCAGACCGTACCGATTTCTCTTCACGCAGCATTTCAATTCTCCTCATTAGAGTTCCGTTTGTCGGCAAAAATGCACGAGATGGCCAAGGGGCAGGACCGGCTGTTTCGCGCAATGCCATTCCCGCCAGAATTTTTAAATACGATGATCGTCCTCCTGTCATTTGCGCCGCGGTCGCATCGGCCGCGAGTTCCTGCTCCAGGCGCAATCTCGAAGTCAGCCAGTGCACAAACGGGTGATAAAAATGAAAAATCAGGACAAGTTGGGCGGCCATCCACGTCAGAGAATCGCATCTCACGACGTGCGCCAGTTCATGCGCCAACACGGCACGGCATTCGTCGGAGGACCATGATTTCCAGTGAACGGGCAGAATGATCAACGGCTGCCGCCAGCCAATCATCGCGGGCATTGTCAGTGTGTCCGATTCGCACAGAATGAACCGACACGGTCTCTCCAGCTTTATGAGTATTTCATTTGCGATTTGAGATATGGCGCGATCGGCGATCGGCCGGGTCTTCCGGCGAAGTTGTCGCACGGCAATCAGTCCCATCAAGAATCGCAAAATTCCGAACGCGACAAAGCTGATCAACGTCACGACCAGGTAGGTCTGCCATTTCCAATTGCGGTTCTCTAATATATCGATAGAGGGATGAGAATCAGAATTTGATTTGTTGACAGTCGCGTTGGGATTCGCGGCGAATCGTTGTGCCATTGAATTTTCGGCGTGGGGATCAAAAACTTCGTTGTGGGCCCGATTGTCCCCGATTGCACTGGGAGTAGAAACGTGCCGTGTTGAACCGAAATCGGTAACGAGACGGTTCAGATCGATTCGCCAATTTGGCCACGGGCTGCATGCCAGCGCGGTCATCACTCCCATCAAAAGTAATGCGGTCGATACCGTTACCGCCCGATCGGAGGGGGTACGACGTTGAACAAGGAGGTACATGATTGCCGCAGGGACCGAAAACATCGTGATTTGGATGACGCAATAGAGAACCGCGTTGGCGACGTCATTCATAGATTTCGCTCCTCGAGTATTTTTTTCAACACGGCCTTTTCCTTTGCGTTCAATTTTCGCTGTTCCATCAGTCTCACAAGCAGTTGTTCGCGCGATCCTCCAAATACGCGTCGCAAGAGGTCGGACAATAGGTTCCCGGAGACATCCTCGAATGTGCGAATGGCGCGAAATCGCAAGGGACGTTCGTCGTTCATTTGCTTGAGAAAACCCTTCTCAGCCAAAATTCGTACGAGCGTGGCGACGGTCGTGTATGCCAGATCGCGTCCTTCGCCGGCCAAAGCATCGCGCGCGTCGGCAATGGTTCGTTCTCCCCTATTCCAAAAGACGTGCATGACTTCCAGTTCACGCTCGGTCAACTCACTGCTTCGCGGTCGCGCCATCGGGATTTCTCTCCGAATTCATGTTTGAATAACCAGATTTGGTTTTATAGTAATAGTGGGAGTTCGGGCTGTCAATAGAAATCATCAGGTATTTTTACATGGCCTTCAATAATGTCGATGCACGGCGGTCGGTGCAAAGGGTTTCGGAAGCTACATGTAAGTGACAACCCCATGTTGCCGTATTACGCGATCCGATCGTTCCGCAAGCGATCGATTTCGCGGACGTCGAGGAGTTTGTCGTCGTCGCAGTCCCAGCGATCGAACATGCCGATTCGAAACCCATGGAGGACGGCAGTTGGCCTATCTCCGCCAGAACCATTGCAGCATGAAGGCGTCGTCGAACGACGTTGTCGTGGGGTCGCCGCGGAATTCGAGCCGGCGGGAAAAAACGTAGCCGAATTCCCAGCCGGAGATTTCACCGTTGCTCTCGGCGTGCTCGAAGCCCAACAGCAGACGCAGATCGCGGTAGGTCATCACCTCTCCCGCTCCGCCGGGGAATTCGATATCCCACGTGCCGCCTCCCAGCCGGCCGGCCAGATACATCTGCCACTCGTCGGACAGAACATAATCGATTCGCGGCCGCGGGAACACGAGGTCGAAGCGCAGGTCGGAAACGTCGGGATGCCGCAGCGACACGCCGACGACCGGCAACAGCGCGAGATCGTCGCGGTCTAGATAATCTACGCCGAAGACGAAGTCGGTCGATTCATCGATGTGAAACATGCCGACCGCATGGCTGATATAGCGGACTCCGTCGCGGGCGCTCCCTTCGAAATCGCTGTAGGCCCCGATGCTCGTCGAAAGATCGTAGCTGAATTTTTCGGAAAGGCGATCTCGCCTCTGAAGTCCGATGCCGAAATCGAACAACCGTGGCGGCACCGGCGACGATTCGGGTCCGCCGAGCAAATGGATGTTGGCGATAAAACCGATCCCCCATTTGTCGCCGCGCGGCTCGTAGGTCGATCCTGCAAAGCTGAGCCAGCCGAAGTGTTGCCCGCTGCCCGGCAGCCACGACGTCATCGATTCGCTCGAGCGATAATTTTCGTAGGGTTCGAACACGAGCACGCGAAGCGAGACCCGTCGATCGACCTTTGCGCCGTTCGTCGAGCCGTCGATATCCTTGGCGACGGTCGACGTCCCCTCCAACACCGGCTCCGGCAGGGGCGGAGTTGCTGCATCGGTTGAAGGAGCGGACTGCGTCACAGTCCCATCAGCATGCTTCGCATCGAACACCGCGTCGGGACTCGTCTCGCGAAAAAATTGCGGCTCGGCCGGTACGACCGAACGGTCGTCTTCAACGGCGATCCGGTTTTCATCGGTATCGACGAATGCAGTTTTTCCACATGCCGGATGGCGGAATAGAACGGTCAGCGCGAACAACAAGGCGAAGGGAACGACGTGAGGGAGAGACCGCCAATGCTTTGCAGTGGGGAGACGCATTGGTGTATTCTCTCGAACAGGATTACGATTGAGAAGTTCAACGTCGGCAGGATCACGATAGGCAGTGTCGCAGGATGTACATTTTTCTCATATCCGGCAGTTCTTGGCAAGACGAGTTTCGAAGGCGGAGCACTGATCCCAGCGGACGGACGGTGAGCGTCTGGAACCGTTTTTCCATCAAGCGATTTCACTCCTCCAGCACCGGCAGCGCCAACGGGGGGAAGTGAAACGCCCCGCTGTAATATCCAGTCTGGCCTGCCGGTTCGCCGGCGGCGAGGGCTGCTTGACCCGCGCGGATGGCGGCCTGCAAGGCGTCGCGGATGATGCGGCGGTGTTCGGCGTTGCCGGTTAAATTCGCTTCGTACGCAAATGCCTCCGAGGCGTGGAAGGTCGGCGTGTTGTACGCCTGCGGCGGGGCGTTCCGCTGGTGGATGCACGACGTCAAATAGAACGCCTTGTGTTCCTCGCTCCATGCTTCGCGGATCATCTGATCGATCCCGGCGGATAACGCTTTGAGAACCTCCGGGTCTTGCGTGATCCGGTGATACCTCGCCAGAGCCGACAGCGTGAAACCGAGCATGTACATGTTGTTCCCGCGGCAGCGTTCGGCCTCGTTTTCGCGGCTGCAGTGGCCGTAGGCGAGCATCACCACCCAGCCCTTATCGGGATCGAAATTATCTTTGAGCGTCTTCCATTCGAGGTGAAGGGCTTCAAGATATTTCGGGTCGCCGGTCACGTCGTAGGCATTGAGCAGCAGATGCATCGGCCAGCCGATCCAGCGGATGTGGTCGGTGTATCTGGTCGGGCACATCCCGGCCATCGTGTCCGCCGCGAGGACGCCGACGTCGAGCGCCCGGCGGTCGCCGGTGAGGAGGTAATAATCGAAGACGCCGCCGATCCAGACGTGGCCGAGATCCCAGAATCCGACCTGCGGCGCACCGGTTTGCTTGAGCGATGCCGTGTTTTCGTAGTGATCGGTCACCCAGCGTTCGTAGTAGCCGCCGGTGTGGCCGATGCTGTGAGCCCAGATTTGGCCGACGCGCATGTCGATCGAACCGGGGTATTCCTGCACCGCGGGATTGGTCGTGTGCAACACGTCGACGTCGAGAGAATGCCGCGCCGCCTGCTCGGCCCGGTAGAAATAGCCTCGGTTGCCCGAACGGAGATAATGCGTAAACCAGATGCGCGCGGTGTCGTATTCGAGGTTCCCCCACGAATCCCAGTTCGTGTTGTACCAGTCGCCGTAATTGAGCATGCCGTATTCGCGCACGCGGTAGCGGTCTTGCAGATGGACGCTGAAGAATTGGTCCATCCAATGGTCGTAGCCGAAGTATTTCTGACGATTGACCTTCGGCAGTTTTCCTTTTGCATTGGTGTCCGCGAGATACTCCGGCGTGAACTGCGCGATCAACGGCTTTTCGGCGGCCTGGAAAAAGTCGGTCAGTCGCCGGCCGTTCGGGTGACCATCGAAGAACAACGCCGTCAGTTCGTGCGTCCGCGATACGCCGACTTTGAAGGCATATTTGCCGTCGCGCAGGTAGTAATAGAGTTTGCATTCTTCGGTGAGCGGTTGGCCGTCGTACGTTCCCGGCGCGAAATCGGGACAGATGCCGAACCTTAGCTCTTTGTCGGATACGGCGATTCCCTTGGGCCAGTTCTGCCAGAACTCCCGCAGGCCGACGGCGCATCCCCCTCGCTCACCGGCGAGCGCTCCCCAACCGAGCGCACGGCCCAGATGTTCTGCGCCGTTCCAGGAGTAAATGCGGTCGTCCTTTTGAAAGAGCCGCGTCGCGCCGTCGCCGGTCGGCGCTGGCGATTTTCCCGCGATCAGATGATGGCCAGCATCTGTGGATGCGTCTCGTGCGACAAAGTCGATCGCATCGATATTCGTCATCAGATCGGCCGGGTGGTCGTTGATAAACGTGTAATGCCATCTGACAAACGGCTGCCCGCGAAACAGATGCAGGCGGATGACGTACCGAAACAGCGATGCGTCGTTTGTCCGATGCCGGCCATCAATGCGCACCGCAGCCCGTAGCGGTCCGGCCTCTTCCACGGTAATCTCCACGGGAGCATCGGCGACGCGATAGACCGCACCGTCGTCGGCGGTGAGTTCGATGTCGAAAGAGGTCGGCAACCTCTCGTCCGGCGTTAACTGGCGGTCGTAGTTCCGGTCGAGCGCGGCCTCCTCGAACAGACGAAACGAATCACGCGACAGTTTCAATTGCAGCGGCCCGGTATCGAATGTGACCTGCCGTCCGTCGTCCGCGACGTCGATTCGGTTGACTTCGTCGTCGCGGACGATGTCCGGCCCCGCGCGGAGCACAAACGTCTTGGTTTCCGACGGTTCGAGATCGATCTGAAAATCGAGCAGCAGCCATTTGATCGAACCGTCGGGCCAGCGCGAAAGCACGGACGTCTGCAGCGCTAACGGAACATCGAATGCCGAGTACAGCGCAACGCGGTCGAGGTCGGTGATTTTGCCCCGGGGGACCGGAACACCCGACGTCACCGGCCACGCCGTCCGTTTGATCCCCGATGGTTCGGTGACCGACAGCGGGATTTCGAGAACGTCGCTCGATGTGTCGAGCGACAGAAACAGGAGTGTGAAGATGGTCAGGGCATTCATGGTGCAGCCTTCGCTTGGCCGATGCATTCGGTTCGCCATCGATGGGATCAATTCCCCTTGCCGGACGAAGAAAGATGTTAGATGATGAGCATGGCCTCGCGGCCTTGTCAATGATGTTCGCTGTGGAAGGCCGTTTAATAGCCGTTTAATACCGGTGAATCGTATCGATTCCCCTTTCGGAGCAGGAGTACAATGTCGTCGCCCGATCCTCCCGTTTCTCACGCCGAAAACCGCCGGCCTGCGCCGCCGCCGGCGCATAACAACTGGCTCGTGATGGTCCTGCTGATTCTCGTGATCGGGTTGCTCATTAAAAACAGCGGCATGTTCAATCGCTTGGGAGCACTGCACGATCCCGGCGCGAAGCCGCGCGAGATTACGGCGCGCGGCGATCTCGCCGACGACGAAAAATCGACGATCGCCCTGTATAAAGAGGCGTCGTCGTCGGTGGTGCACATCACGACGCGGGCCGTCGAACGGCGATTCGATCCGTGGAGCCGCAATATCATGCAGATTCCCAAAGAGGGGACCGGCAGCGGATTCTTGTGGAGCGACGACGGCTACATCGTTACGAACTTTCACGTGGTGATGGGGGCGCAGGAAGCGCAGGTGACGATGGCCGATCGCGAAATCTATCCCGCACGCTATGTCGGGGCCGATCCCGATAAGGATTTGGCGGTGCTGAAAATCGAAATCCCGCAGGGCAAATATCGCGCCTTGCCGGTCGGCTCATCGCACGATCTGCAGGTCGGTCAAAAAGTCTTCGCGATCGGCAATCCGTTCGGGTTCGATCAGACGCTGACAACCGGCGTGATCAGCGGATTGGGACGCGAAATTCAATCGGTCACCAAGCAGACCATCAGCGACGTCATTCAAACCGACGCGGCGATTAATCCCGGCAACTCCGGCGGTCCATTATTGGATAGCGCGGGGCGATTGATCGGCGTGAACACGGCGATTTACAGCACGTCCGGCACATACGCGGGCATCGGCTTCGCCGTTCCGGTCGACACGGTGAATTTCATCGTCCCCGATTTGCTCAAGTCGGGACTCGTCGAAAAAGCGGGACTCGGGATTTACCCCTGGCCCGATAGCGTCGCGGCCGAAATCGGTTTGAAGGGCGCGCTGATTCGCGAAGTCAAGAAAGGAGGGGCCGCCGAAAAGGCCGGACTCCTGCCGACGCGCACCGATAACGACAAAATCCTGCTCGGCGATCTGATCACGGCGATCGACGGCACGCCGATCGAGAAAAACGATGATCTGTTCGCCGCCTTGGACGGTCGCAAACCGGGCGAAACCGTCGAGGTCACAATCCAGCGCGAAGGCGAGGAAATGAAGATCACGATCGATCTGCAGATTTTGCCGACGATGATACAGCCTCGGTGAGGCAGGGGGGAGACTGGGAGACTGGAAATTGTTGGGTTTTGTCTCCCCCTCCCCCACTCCCCCACTCTCATTCAACACCTTCGATATCACACGCCCAAATCCTGCATCTGCGCCGAGAGATCCTCGAACGATGAAATCAGGCGTTGCCGGACTTTCTCGGGCAAGCGCGGGAACATGCGGATGACCTCGGGGGTTAACGCTTTCGAGCAGCGTTCCATCGCGGCGGTGACTTTGCGGATTGTCTGCTCGGTCGCGTTGAGCGGAGATATCGCCGTCGCCGTGCCGGAACTTCCCTCTTTCGGGGGAGGCGTCATCGCTCCCTGGCGAAATGGGGCATACGCGTCGGACGATTCCGCTTCGCGATTAACTCCCGCCAACGTTTCGGCCCGCTCGGCAGATGAGGCTCCCGAACCGAAGCGGCTTTCGCCGCTTTCTTCATCGAAGTCCCCCGGAACTTGAACGGCCTTAATCGTCGGCGTGAGGAACGCCGATTCGATGCCGTCACCGAAGGGAGAGTCTTCCTGCTCAGCATCGGCGGTCTCGCCGCGCGAAACTCTGCGCCAGGCCTTCATGCCGGCGACGGTCGATTCGTTTTCCATCGCCCAGACGAGACACTCGGGAGCGTCGTCCCAGTTGAGAGCCACATAAAAATGCGACCAGCTCAAACCGGGGTACGACTGATAGACGTCGCCGAACGTCTCCCACACGCGTCGCCGTTGAAAGACTTGATCGGGAGAGACGCCCACCAACAGGCCGAAGTCGGCGTCGGTGCGCCCGCGGGCATATTTTTCGGTCCATTTGGCGGCACATTCACCGACGACCCAGTTGCACTGCGAAACCGCTTGCTGAGCGGCGACGATCAGTTCCGATTCGGTTTCAGGGATGTCGAGTCTCGATGGCTGCGTCATGGGGAAGATT
Source organism: Planctomycetaceae bacterium (assembly GCA_040881995.1). GTDB lineage: Bacteria > Planctomycetota > Planctomycetia > Planctomycetales > Planctomycetaceae > JAQCEJ01. The sequence goes on along the minus strand of JBBECD010000004.1, from coordinate 26,607 downwards.
CCGTTCGTCGCGATCGGTTTGCGGGAGCACAAACCATTGTCGTATCATTGGTTATGGAAAAATCGTCGAATGGGGCGTGGGAAGCAGATATCCTCCGCGGCGTTTTTTGTGTCCAATGACAATAAGCCGGGAGTTTCAAAGCCAGCGGAAATCCTACCACGGTCAATTCGCGATTGCCACGACCCGCAGAACGGTTCTGTCGAATCGGTCCGAAATCGAATCATGATGAGGCGAAAGAAGAGGCTGGGTGGTTTCAAGGAACTGCGTAGAGGTATTTTCGCCTGAATGACCGGTCCAAACTCAGGCAAAAACGAATCCGGCATCGGGGACCAGGCAGTATCGGTAAACTGTTAAAAGGCATGTGCTTGGGTGGATTCGGAAAACTTTAACCATTCGGCATACTTTACTTGACCGAACCGCCGTTCCTGATTAGGATTCGGTGGCCTTGAACGAGCGAACTTGCCGAAGATTTCAGCATTCAGGCGCCGTAGCCAAGTGGCTAAGGCAGCGGATTGCAAATCCGCCATCGTCGGTTCGACTCCGACCGGCGCCTCCTTTATCAATCGCTCGCCCGATGCTCCTCGATCGCCCAGTTCTTTCTTTACGAGAGAATTGGGCGATTTTGTTTGATGATAATCTCATTGGGTTGCCGTTCAGTGCTGCACTTTTCGTGAGACTTGGTAAATTCGCCTTTGGGTTTTCTGTTGACCCCGAGCGGTCACACCCGTCTGGATTCGGAGGGCCGGCCCGCTTTGAACGATGCTTCACCACCAAAACCACTGCCGCGCAACGTCAAGCTGCTGGGCTGGGCGAGTTGTCTGAACGACGTCGCCAGCGAGATGATCTTTCCCCTGTTGCCGCAGTTTCTAATCACGGTGCTGGGCGGGAATCGGTTTCAACTCGGAGTCATCGAAGGCGTCGCCGATTCCGTGGCGAGTCTGCTGAAGCTCGGATCCGGAGCATGGTCCGATCGGCTTCAGCGACGGAAAGGATTGGTCGTCGCCGGTTATTCGCTCGCCGCCATCATTCGCCCGCTCATCGGACTGATGACCGCGCCGTGGCAGTTGTTCTTTGCGAGAACCGGCGACCGTATCGGCAAAGGAATCCGCACCGCACCGCGCGACGCCCTGATCGCCGATTCCACGAATCCGGAACATCGAGGGCGGGCGTTCGGATTTCACCGGGCGATGGATCATCTCGGGGCGGCCGTCGGACCGATTCTCGCCACGGCGTTCTTATGGTTCTGGCCCGACCAGTTGCGCACGATGTTTTTGCTGACGGTGTTGCCGGGCCTCGCGGTGGTCGGTTTGCTGGTGTTCAAATTGCAGGAGATCCCCAAGACCGCAACGGACGGAATCCCGTTTCAAATCACCCTCAAACCATTCGACGCGAATTTTCGGATCTTTCTCTTGGGGCTGGTGATCTTTACGCTGGGCAATTCGAGCGATGCGTTTCTGCTGGTCCGCGCCGGAGAACTGGGAGTCCCCACGGCGTTGTTGCCGATGTTGTGGTTCCTGTTCCACGTCGTTAAAAGCACCGGCAATCTCTACGCCGGCAAACTCGTGGATCGCATCGGGCCCCGGTTGCCGTTATTTGCCGGATGGCTGCTTTACGCGGCGGTCTACATCGCCTTTGCTTTGGCAACGGCGGCGTGGCACGTCTGGCTGTTGTTCGTGCTGTACGGTCTCTTTTACGCTCTGACCGAGCCCGCCGAAAAAACTCTGGTGGCGAATCTCGTCGGCCCCGAACGACGAGGCCTCGCGTTCGGCTGGTTCAATTTTGCGATCGGGATTTCAGCATTGCCGTCGAGCCTGATTTTTGGCGCGCTATACGAATGGTATGGGCCGGTCGCGGCATTTGGCTGGGGAGCCGGATTGTGCGCGCTGGCCGTGGTGATTCTGCTCGGCGTGAAAGCGCCGTCGTCTGTAACATTTTAGCCGAACATCACGCTGATTCTTCAATCCGCAAAACCGGGCGGGACTTTTTCCCACGGGACATCCAGAATCGCCATGTCGTAACCTCTGCGATACAGGCCGCGCATGTAGATCGGGTCGAAGGGGACGGTTTCCTTCATCTGGAAATCGACGGGAATGTCGACGTAATTGTAGTCGATGTCGTCCCGCTGAGCGACGGCGTACAGCCGATAGAGATCGCCCACTCCCTGATTCTTCGTGAGCGACGAGATCGATTTCCCGGCGATGGAAATCATACTCGCTTTGACCACGCTGTATTCGGGCGTCGTCCGTCCGTTGCGGATGATGAACAACCGCCGTTTGACTCCCTCGTGATTGATCCGTCGGTCGGCGTCGCGGAGCGAGAAACCGGCGGGCATCAGAAACACCTGGTGACTCGTGCCGCCGTCGACGTGCAGTTCTTCGTACCGATGGCCGTCCGCCGTGACGGAGAGCCGCACCGGAGGAAACACTCCCGGAATGGCCGCCGAAGCGATGAGAATATCCTGAAACAGCTTTTTGCGATCGGGCATGCCGCTGGTGGCGATGGCTCCCATGTCCCAGATAACGGGACGGTCGGCGTCGATGTTGGTCGTGCCGATGAGCAAACGGCGTCCATTGCCATGTTCGCGGGCGATGTTATCGAGCATTTCGTCGGTGATATACTTCTCGACCAGATGCCGGAGCGGCTCGCTGCTCACGAACGAATCGCCGGTGAATGTCGCGACGACGCTCTTCATTTCGAGAACGTCGGTCGTGTTGATGGTGGTGAAGGCTTCGGTTAGTTCGTCATCGTACTCCGGTCCCAAAAAGGCAAACGGAGCGATGAGCGCACCGGTGCTGATGCCGGTGACCGTATCGAACCGCGGGCGGTTGCCGGTTTGCGTCCATCCCGCGAGAATGCCGGCTCCGAAGGCTCCGTTGCTGGCCCCGCCGGAAATCGTTAATGCATTGCTGGAGTTCAGGTCGATCGAGGGATCCTTCTCGGCGGCGGCCGCTTTCTGATCGTGAATCAAGAGCACGTCGATGTCGGTCATGCTGTGCGGATCGTCGCCCCAGAAGCGGATGCGGTTGTAACCCGGAACGGTCACGCGGTCCACAAGATCGCGCGGCACGGCTTCGCGCACTTCGCCCGTCATCGCGCAACCGGTGACGAGAGACGCACAGCACATCGCGACGATGACAACGGTGCTCAGCCGGGCACGAAACGAAGGGGCGAATCGTGATGCCATGTGGGGCATCCTTTGGAAGAGGAGAAAGGAGGAGGGGCAGGAAGGGGGGCGGAGAGGAATCTCGAAGGGACGGATAGTATATCCGATCCCGGATTCCGATCAATCCGTATCATCGACGCCCGGGAAGCCGAGTGCGTTCGCGTGTGTCGTCCGATGTAAAAACTACAAGCGCTCAATGTTCTCGTTCCCCTGCTCCGCTGGGGAACGCAAGGTCTTCGAAGCTCCCGCTTCGCGATGCGCACGAAGCGCTCCGCTACGGAAACCCCTTCGCGTCGCGGCTATAATAACCGCAGAACCATCGTCTTCCTCTTCCTCTGGCTCTGGACTCTGGACCCTCGACCCCTCAAACCGCCTTCAGCACCAGCACCGACAGCGGCGGCAGCATCAGTTCGAGGCTTTGCGGATATCCGTGGGCCTTTACCGGTTCGCTATACAGGCCGCCGGCGTTGCCGAGGTTGCCGCCGCCGTAAATCCCGGCATCGGAGTTGAGCAGTTCGCGATAATAGCCGGGACGCGGCACGCCGACGCGATACTTATTGCGGACGACCGGGGTGAAATTCAGCAGCACGACGAGTTGATCGTCGGAGTTTTTCGCGCGCCGCTCGAACGCATAGACGCTGTTTTGCCAGTCGTCGCATTGAATCCACTTGAAACCCGCCTGGTCGAAATCGGTCTCGTGCAGCGCGGGCTGCGAGCGGTACAAGGCGTTCAAGTCGCCTATTAGACGGCGAATGCCGTCGTGATAGCGTTCCTTTAACAGCGCCCAATCGAGTTCGCCGTCGTGATTCCATTCGGTCCACTGGCCGAACTCGCCCCCCATAAACAGCAGCTTCTTGCCGGGGGTCGTGTACTGGTAACCATACAGGCAACGCAGGTTGCCGAATTGCTGCCAATAATCGCCGGGCATCTGCGAGAGCAGCGACTTTTTACCGTGGACGACTTCGTCGTGCGAGAGCGGCAGGACAAAGTTCTCGGTGAAGGCGTAGATCATGCGGAACGACAACTCGTGCTGATGAAAGCTGCGATACATGGGGTCGCGGCGGAGATATCGCAGCGTGTCGTTCATCCAGCCCATGTCCCACTTCATATTGAAGCCGAGCCCGCCGAAGTGGACCGGATGCGACACTCCGCCCCACGCCGTCGATTCTTCGGCGATGGTGAGCACCCCCTGAAAATCGCGGTGCACGATCGTGTTCGTGTCTTTGAGGAATTGAATCGCTTCGAGATTCTCGCGCCCGCCGTATTGATTGGGGATCCATTCCCCGTCGCGGCGGGAATAGTCGAGATAGAGCATCGAGGCGACGGCGTCGACGCGCAGGCCGTCGACGTGATATTTGTCGAGCCAGAAGCGGGCGCTCGACAGCAGAAAGTCGCGGACTTCGTTGCGTCCGTAATTGAAAATGAGCGTTCCCCAGTCGGGGTGAAAGCCTTTTCGCGGGTCGGCGTGTTCGTACAAACTCGTGCCGTCGAATTTTCCCAGCGAGTGGGCGTCGGTCGGAAAATGCCCCGGCACCCAGTCGACCAGCACGCCGAGGTGCGCCTGATGACAAAAATCGACGAAGTACATAAAGTCGTGCGGCGTGCCGAAGCGGCTGGTCGGCGCGAAATAACCGGTCGCCTGATATCCCCACGAACCGTCGAAAGGGTGTTCGTTGATCGGCATCAACTGAATGTGGGTGTAACCCATCGTCTGACAGTACTCGACCAGCATGTGAGCGAGTTCGCGGTAATTGAAATACCGCCGGCCGTCGCGGGGGCGTTTCCACGAGCCGAGATGGATTTCAAAAACCGAGATCGGCCGGTCGTGCCAGTTGGTTTCGGCGCGGCGCGTCATCCACGTTTCGTCGCGCCACGGATAACCTTCGAGGTCGTAAACAATCGACGCCGTCTTCGGCGGATGTTCGCAAAAAAAAGCGTACGGATCGCTCTTCTGAATGGTGTAACCTTCGGCGGTGCGCAGGCTGTATTTGTACGTATCGCCGTGCTTGAGCTGCGGCATGAACCCGGACCAGACGCCGCTGTCGCTCGATTTGAGCGGGAATTGTCCGTGCTTCCAGCCGTTGGTGTCGCAGATGACGCTGACGTCGCGGGCATTGGGCGCCCAGACGGCGAAACGGACGCCGTTCACTCCGTCATGCGTGGCGGGGCGGGCTCCAAGATGTCTATACATGGTGGATTGCATACCGTTGGATGAATTCGTGATTTCCTGGGGAGGCCGATAACGAATCGGCTTCGGCAATTGTTGCCGAAGCGTCGCCGGTTGTTCTCGGTTCCTCCAAGGTCGGGCGATTGAGGGCTGCTTTAAAATCGTCGAGGGCTGAATAACAGATTCGTGATCATCAAACGTCTGACTCATCGCCGCTCAATTCCTTCGCTCTCGTTTTCATGACTCCTCGGCTCCATCTATCTCACAGATGATAAGCCCCGGCCGACAGTACAAATCTCGACTGTCCGCCGCGCGGTCTTGAGAGGTTTCTGCGAGAGTTTTCAGAAGCGATAAGGCGCGGTTTTGAAGCCGGCGATTCTCCTTTCGTCGAGGGCAATACGATACCGTGTGATTGCAGGAGTCCAGCCTTGAGCAGGCTAAAAGTCTGTACTCCTACACTCTTTCGGCAAATCGCTAATCCGTTACATTTTTCTCGACGTCGTATTGTACCATGTCTGTCAATTGTGCCGGTTAGATCGTAACAACTGATGACGCGGGTCACAATTGCGTGAGTTTTGCATTACGTGCCGTCGCCAAAACTGAATTTTCTGCATTCACACAGTAGACTAATCGAGACCCGCCGCGAAGGATAAATGCGTGTAAACGGTAAACGTAAAAGACGGTTTGAATAGGGGGCCGTACCCGACCTTGATCTTGCCGTGCCGATGAGAGAACATTTGGTGTCCAGATACCGCGCATTCACATTGTTGTTCGGTCCGGTGCTGCTCGTGGCGGGCTGCTACGTCGCCACGTGGTCGCTCTTTGCAGCGACGGCCACATATGATGCGGCCGTCGCTGCCGTCGATGCGGACGTGCACCTCGCCGATGACGCGGCATTCGGCGCGGCGTCCTCCGATTCAGACGATCCGCTGTCGGCGGCTTGTCGACAGACGGCGCAAAACTTGCGCACACGTCTGGATGACCGGTATCGCATTCTGGTCCGCGCGCCGTTTGTGCTGGCGGGAGATTTGCCGGCCGGTCAACTCGACGAATATTATCGCGAGACGATCGTTCCGACGCAGCGGACGCTGAACATTCAGTTTTTCGATGCGCCCCCTGCGCAGCCGATTGTGGTCATGTTGCTCCGCGACGATGACAGTTACCGCGAGTTATCGAGCGAATTCGACGGACTGCATCGCGACTGTTACGCCGGGTATTACCTCCGCGACGAACGCCGCATCGTCGTCAACGTCTCGACCGGCAACGGCACGCTGGCACACGAGTTGACTCACGCCCTGGCCCACGCCGACTGCGAGCGGTTACCCGAGTGGTTCGATGAAGGCTTCGCCTCGCTGTTCGAGCAGAGCGAGTTTTCCGACGACGGCCTGCAATTACTCGGACTCTCGAACTGGCGGATTCATTATCTGGTTCCCGCCTTAAAGCGAGACCGTTTACCGTCGCTGGACGATATGATTTCCCGCGGGGAAATCCGCTCGCAGAATGAGGGGCTCGATTACGCCACAGCGCGGTACTTCTGCCTCTTTCTACAGCAGCGGCAGTTGCTCGGCCCGTTTTACCGCAAACTGCGGCAGTCGATCTCGACCGACCCCAGCGGTCGCGGCACGCTGTTGAACCTGTTCCACGCCGATGACTTCATCGCGATCGAAAATGAATTCGCGGAATGGTTGCGATCGACGTACAACGCGCATGTGAAAGCAGCGTCATAGGGCCGAACGGGTGGAAAATTCTGGTAAGCGGGTAGTGAGGTGGCGAGTCAACGGGTGGCACTGGCGGCTTGTCCGCCAGTGTGATGGTAAACTGTGACGTTCCGCGAAGCGGGAGCTTCGAAGACTTGCGTTCCCATGCGGAGCATGGGAACGAGAACCAAACGATTGCAGACCCCGCCTGATTACGCCGAGCGCTGTTGCCGTTTGCGCAGTTCGCTGAAGAGTCGCACGAAACTCTTGGGAGAAATCATGCGTCCGGGCTGTTCCGGCGGATGCGGTGCGTACGTGCGGTCGTCGGTCGACGCCGTCTTCTCCGTGGACGCGAATGTCGGCGGAAAGAGCGGCTGCGAGCGCGGATGTTCGTCATATTTCCCGTCGTCGGGCTGAATGACGTCGAACTTCTTCGCCGATGAGAAGCCCGACTCGTCGTCGAACGGATCGAATTCCTGCATGTCGCTATAAAGGTCGTTCGAACCGAACCAGGCGTTCGGCGACGGTGCCTCGGGCTGTCGCTGTTGCGTCGAGGGGCGCTTGCGGAACGCCGCATTCGGCTGACCACTGAAGGATTTCGATTCGTCGATCAGGCCGATTATTTCGCGGGCGATCCGTTCTTCCGGGCTCGAATCGTATCCCGCCGCGCCGGCGTGCGCCTTCAACGCCCGCACCAGTTGCGTCGGAACGTCGAGGTCGGCGAGGTCTTCGGCGTCGAACGCGAAATCGTCGGTATCTTGGGAAGCCGATTCCCCGTCATGTTCAGAACCGACCGAGAACGTGTCCCATTGTCCCGCCAACTCCGCCAGCATGTCGTTGCCGATAAGCGCCTGCAGTGCCGCGGACGTTTCATCGATCGACTGAAAAATGTCCGCGACGCACGGCGCCATGTCGATGAAAGATTCATCGAGCAAAACGCGTTCGGCGATGCATTCGTCCTCAATTTCGAGCGGCTCGTACTCGGCCTCGATGAACGCAAGAGTTTCGTCCTCTTCGAAGACGAATTCGATGGCGCCGTCGATGAATTCGCCGTAATTATCCACAGTGGCGGCAGGAACAAACGACTCGATTCCGGGCGGATTCGCCGCCTCGATGGCGATTAAATCGTACGGATACTGCGTGCGAAACGCTTTTCGGCCGGTCTGTTCGGCCTGAGCGTCGAGCTGCGAATAATGATCGACGACCACTTCTTCTTCCCATTCACCGCGTGCGACCGGTTTTGCCGTGATGTTCGCCCGGAGAGCGGGAACGGCTGTTGCGACGGCGGGCGGGGAAATCTCTTCTCCCTCGTCGGCACCGAATTCAAACGCAGCGGAGGCGGCGGGAACAGCGTCTGCCGTCTCGTCCCATTCCAGGATTTCATCGCCGGCCTCGACCGACGAATCAGCCGCGTCGACTAATTCGTACGTCTCGTCATGGGTCGCCGACGTCGTCTCGCCGGTTTCAAGGGAAGACGTGGCGGATGAGGATTCGATTGCGAACTTTTCCTCGTCGTCCTCGTCGTCATCATTACGCAGTCCCGCTTGCCGGCGGAGTTGGTCGAGCGGCGTGAGCGCGGCGGTCGGTTCGTTCCAGTGCAGCGGGAGTTGTTTCAAGTCGTCGAGCGCCTCCCGCGCGACTTCGGCGTCGATCGGTTTGTTCTCGACCATATAGCCCAGCAGCAGACTGTGGTCGCACAACTGATTGATGCATCGCGGCATGCCGTCGCTGGCCTGCACGACGATGTCGAGCGCTTCGGGAGTGAAGACGTCGTCGATCCGGCTGCCGGCGACGGACAACCGATGCGCGATGTAATCGGCCGATTCGTGCCGCGTGAACGATTCGAGGTAGACCTGCGTGCTGATCCGCTGGTTGAGGGCCTCCATCGACGGATGGGCGAGTTTTTCGTCGAGCGAAAGTTGCCCGCATAGCAGCAATCGCACGAGCGGCTCGCCATCGACGGTTGAGTCGGTGATCGTCCGCAGTTCTTCCAGGACGCGAGTGTTGAGCAAATGGGCTTCGTCGACGACGAGCACGACCGGCTGTTTCTGCTGGTGCATGGTGCGCAGGCAAGCGGTCAGTTCGAGCCGAAGTTCCTGCTCGCCCATGCTGGAATAGTGTTGCCCGAGTTCGAAGAGCATCGCTTGCAACAGCGACCGGCGGGTGGGGAAATTCGAATTGCTGAGGAAGACGACATGAAAGGGAGCGGGAAATTCCGCGATCAGGTGCTGGCAGAACGCCGTCTTGCCCATCCCCGGAGGAGCCGTGAGGATGGCGATCCCCTGCCCGCTCGCCAGACAATTGACGAGAGCGCTTCGCGCGGCGTCGATGGTTTCGGTGCAAAAGAAGTAGTTGATATCGGGCGTGGCGCTGAAAGGCCGTCGAGTCAGACCGAAGAACGGTTGATACATCGAACGAAGTCCCCCCTGGTGACAAAAAACAATCGCGGCAGCATAACCTCGGATGCGGATTCTCTCCTATCATCAGATCGATCGGCATGGCCGGTCATCTTTAGGTCAGCCGCGAAGATTCAGGGAGTCTTCCGAGAGTGCACGTGGGAGGAAGGTTCAGATTACCCAGATTGGATGGAGAGTCCATGACATTTTCAAAGAAGCGGCAAATCAAAACTTTCCAAGCATTAAAGTTTGCCAAACCCGCCGCGAATAAGGGGCTAAGGATTTACCTGTGCGCTTGACGATATTAACGCGCCGTGTTATTATTTGACGATGATTCGCACCTTTGCTGATCGGCGGACTGAGGATGTCTATCTGGGAAATCCGGCAAAAGGGCGTTCCAGAGCCGTCCAACGGGCTGCACAGCGTCGGCTCGAATATCTGCAAGCCGCTCGCCAACTTGACGACTTGCGTGCGCCTCCGGGAAACAGGTTGGAAAAGTTGATGGGAAATTTAGCTGGTCGATACAGCATGCGAGTTAATGATCAATGGCGAATCATCTTTGAATGGCACGATGGTGACGCCTATCTTGTGGAAATTATTGATTATCATTAGGTGCATTCGTGGCAATCTCAAAAACAAAAAAATTTCCCCCGGTCCATCCGGGAGAAATTCTGTTGTTGGATTTTCTCCAACCGCTGGGCATCAGTCAGTATCGTTTGGCGAAAGAGATAAATGTCTCTGCGCGGCGAATTAACGAAATCGTTAAGGGAACCCGGGCGATCAGCGCCAATACGGCGTTGCGCTTGGCCCGCTACTTTGGTACGTCGGTCGAATTATGGTTGAATCTGCAAACGCAATACGAACTTCGTACTGAGCAAGATCGCCTTGGCGACGCCCTCGAACGTGAAGTTCAGGTGCTGAAAAGATGAGTAGAGGTGGAGGCGCATCGGTCTTCGCACCGACAAGAATGTCTGTGCCACCAGACTGATTTTACGCAATAACTTCCCGAATCGGCTGACCAAAATCGACTTCCAGCCGTTTTTGGCCGGGGATTTCGAGGGTGTGCGAGTCGATGCCGAGTTGATGCAGCACGGTGGCGTGCAGATCGGTGACGTAATGCCGGTTTTCGACGGCGTGGAAACCGATCTCGTCGGTCGCCCCGTGCACCGTCCCCCCCTTGATGCCGCCGCCCGCCATCCAGATCGAAAAACCGTACGGATGGTGATCGCGGCCGTCGGCTCGCTCTGCTCCCGGCGTGCGGCCGAACTCGGTTCCCCACACGACGAGCGTTTCGTCGAGCAAGCCGCGCTGCTTGAGATCTTTGAGTAAGGCACCAATCGGCTGATCGACGGCCCCGCAGCGCGTGCTGTGATTTTTGAGCAGTTGCGTGTGGGCGTCCCAGCCGTCGTCGTAAATCTGAATGAAGCGAACCCCCTGCTCGACGAGCCGGCGGGAAACGAGACAGAGCCGGCCCATGCGCGAGGTTTCGTTTTTATGGAGGCCGTACATCTCTTGCGTGGCGGGGGTTTCCTGATCCATCGAGATCACCTCGGGAACCGACATCTGCATGCGGAACGCCAGTTCGTACGATTTGATGCGCGCCTGCATCGCGGGGTCGTCGGGATACTCGACTCCGGCGTAGTTGTTGAGTTCGCTTAAGAGATCGAGTTGATTGCGGCGTTGTCCCTCGGTCACCGGCAAAGCGGGAGCGCCGAACGGCAACGGATTGTTCGGGTCGACGTTCAGCGACACGCCGGCGTGTTGAGGGCCGAGGTAACTCGCCCCGTGCGCACCGACTCCGCCGCAACAATCGCCGGGGCCGCCTCCCATCACCACAAATTGCGGGAGATTGTCGTTGAGCGAACCGAGACCGTAATGCACCCACGAACCGATCGACGGGAAGAATCCGTCGAAGATGTGCCGGCCGGTGTGAAATTGCAGTTGGGCGGCGTGATCGTTGTCGGTCGTCCACATCGAACGGACGATCGCGAGATCGTCGGCGCAATCGCCGACGTGCGGCCACCAGTCGCTGATTTCGAGCCCGCTCTCACCCCGTTTGCGGAAACCGACCTGCAATGGATAAATCGTCCCCATCAAATCGCGCGGCACGCCCGCAAAGTCGCGGACGTTCTTGCGATAAAAAGGCGAATCAACGACGGTGCTCTTGAAGGGAGAATCGTTGATGACTTCGCCCGCATGTTTATTCAAGATCGGCTTGTAGTCGAAACTTTCGAGATGACTGGTCCCGCCGAGCATGCAAAACCAGATGACGCTTTTCGCTTTGGGAGCGAATTGCGACAACCCGCTTGGCGGAGCGAACGCCACTGAATCGTTGGCCTTGGCGATACCGTCACGCTGCAGCATGGCTCCAAGTGCAAGACCGGTGAAGCCCATGCAGGTATCGGCGAGGAAGGTGCGGCGCTTCACGCGGCCGCAGTTGTGGTGATTGGTTGTATGTTGGTGAGCCATGATGTGCTCCAGACTGTTTTCAAGATTAATGTGGGAGTACAGGCTTTAGCCTGCTTCTTACTCGATTTTTTTAAAGGCAGCAGGCTAAAGCCTGTACTCCAACTTATCTGATTGTCACAAAATCGTTATGACAGAACAACACATGCACGAGATCTTCTCTCGCTTTTTGAATCATCGCGGGGTCGAGATTCTTCAAATCGTCCGCGGTCTTCCCGCTGAATAACAACGCCTGTTTTTCCAGGAACCGCAGGCACGATGCCGTTTCCAGGTCGCTTGGTTTTCGCGTCAACACCTGCTCGAACGCGGCGGTGATGAACTGCTTCTGCGTCTCTTCATCGGTCGCAGGAGGCAATTTTTCCGCCAGTTTTTGGGCGAGTTGCTTCGAATTCGACATCGAGAGCGTGCTGTTCGTCAGCGCCAGCGCCTGCTGCGGGATCACGCTTTCCAGCCGTTGGTAACATTCGTTGGGGTTGGCCTGATCGAACAACTCAAGGAATATCGCCTTTTCGTTGGGAGTTGAGCGGAAGTACAAACTCCGCCGGGGCGTCGATTCTGCTTGCGTTTCTGGAATCTCGGGGCCGCCGGGGGTCAGGTCGAGTTCACCGGCGAGATAGAGCAGGCTGTCGCGGACCACTTCCGACTCCATCCGTTTCGAATCGGCCCGCCAGTAATACGTGTTCTGCGGATCGATCGCTTTATTGGCGATGCCTTCATCACCGGCCGCGGAACTCAGGCGATACGTATTCGACATGAGCATCAGCCGGTGCAGATGCTTCATGCTCCAGTTGTGTTCGACCAGATCGCCGGCCAACCAGTCGAGCAGTTCGGGATGACTCGGCGAACGGCCGTTGAGGCCGAAGTTGGCCATCGTCGGCACGAGACCTTTATGAAAATGACGCTGCCACATGTGATTGACGGCGACCCGGCTCGTTCGCGGATGATCGGGCTGCGTCAGCCATTTGGCCAGCGCCAGCCGCCGGCCGGTGCTCGTTTTGGGATACGGCGTCCCCAGCGGTGTGTAGGTCGGGTCTTCTTTCTCGGCGGCGGGTTTGGCCGTCTCGACCGCTTGTTGCGCGGCGGTCAGTTTGGCGGTCGCTTCGTCAATGGCTTTCTTGCCCGCTTCGTCGGCGGGGTTCGATGTCCGTTCGATCTGTTTCAGCGCGACCTCGGCCTGTAGAGCAGCGAATTCGGCCTGACGGAGTGCTTGAGTCCGTTCTGCGCGACCAGCCACGAGAGCCAGGGGGGCAGCATCATCGGCCTCGGTGTACTTCGCCCGGTCTGCGGCGATACGGGCTTCCCACGCAGCCGATTCGGCATTCGCGAGGGCCAATTCCTGTTCCGCCAGTTTCGCAGCCAATTGTGTCGCCTGCAGATCATGCTCGAAATCCTCCTTTGTGGGTTTGTCGTAAGGAGATCGTTTTTTGACCGTCGCCGATTCCGCCATCACCCAGCCTTCGGGAAGCGGATCGATCAGCACTTCATCAAACTCGGCAGCGCCGGCGTGAGTCCACAACGCAAAGCCGCCGGACTTTCGCGACACCGGCATGGTGTAAGCGATTGCCAGTTCGCCGTTGACCCAGACGTTGAGGAGTTGTCCCTTCACGGCGAAGTCGAGCGTGATTTCCTGGTTGATGCGGACGGGATATTTCACGATCCCCGCGGCAGGATACGCTTCAGCTCCTCCCTGACGATGAAACGCCTGCACGGTCGAACCCGCATCCGCGGCCGCCGTGTAAATTGCCTGGCAGTCGCTCAAACCGTTTGCGAGGTCGAAGAACAAGCCGACCGAATGAATCGCACCCGCTTCGGTCGTCTTGTATTTGACGCGGGCGACAAAGTCGATTGGCAGCGTGACGTTCACCGACGTCGTCAAAAAGCTGCCCGGGTTCGTCTGTGCGATGCGCCCCTTTTCATACTTCCATTCGCCGCCGTGCACTGTCCACACATCGGGTTTCGGTTCTGTGAAACCGTCGGCGAATAAGGCGCCGGGTAGCTCGGCTGATGGTGACGCGGCGTCCGCGAGACTCCGGTCGAGTCGCTGCTGCGCTTCGGCCGTTTGTTGCTGCGCCGTCGTCAGCTTTGCTTGCGCCAATGTGATTTTTTCATTCGCCTTGGCTTGCAGATGCCCGGAAATCTCGGGACTCAGCCACGGATAGTACGCTTCGAGCGGTTTCTCGACCGGAGTGATTTCGAGTTCTGCATTGCCGAGAATCGCCGGGACTCCCGGCGTCAGCGGGTGTTCGGTGTCGGGTCGTCGGTCGTCGCCGCGAATGAAGAGATACGTGGGATGATCCCCCTCCTTATCGAAGACCTGAGAGACGCCCGCCTTGAAATGCGGGTTCAGCGTCGGATCATTGTCGGCTGTCAAATCGCCGGGAGCTGGATTCGTCCGCACGTCATGAGGCTCGAAGAACGCGCGGAAGCGGTAATAATCGAGCTGAGCGATCGGGTCGAACTTGTGATCGTGACAGCGGCAACACTTCATCGTCAGCCCCATGAAGGCGACGCTGGTCTGTTCGACGGTTTCGTACATCCAGACGTTGCGGTCGAACTTGTACCAGTTGCGGCCGAGAAATCCGGTCGCGCGCACGATGTCCGGATTGTCGGGCGCGATCTCGTCTCCGGCGAGCATCTCGTGAATCATGCGGTCGTAGCCTTTGTCGGCGTTCAGCGATTCGACGATCCAGTCGCGCCAACGCCAGATGTGTCGTTGACTGTAGCGGATTTCATTGATGTTACGGCTGCCGTACCAGTCGCTGTAACGCCAGACGTCCATCCAATGCCGTCCCCAGCGCTCGCCGTATTGAGCGCTGTTGAGCAGGCGATCGACGGTTTGCTCGTACGCCGCGTCGCTGGGATTTTCGAGAAAGGCGTGCAACTCCTGTTGCGTCGGCGGTAATCCGATAAGATCGATATAAACTCGCCGCAACAATGTTTCCGGATCGGCGGCCGGTCGCGCGGTGAGTCCCCGTTTCTCATGTTCGGCGGCGATGAAGGCATCGATCGGATTGCGGACCCATGCGTGACCCTTCACTTCGGGAATGGCGGGCTTCGTCAGCGGCTTGTACGACCACCATGTCCGCGGATCGGCGGCGGGTTGTTCATCGGCGGGGGCGTGCGCCCCTTCGTCGATCCACCGCCGCAGAAGGGCGATTTCCTCCTCCTTCAGGCGCGTTCCTTCCCCTTCGGGAGGCATGGTGAAACCGGCTTCACCCGTGACGACCTGAATGAGCAGACTGTTCGCCGCATCGCCGGGGATGACGATCGGGCCGGAATCGCCTCCGCTCTTCATCGAGGCGGCGGTATCCAGCCGCAGGCTGGATTGTTGCTTAAGCGGCCCGTGACAACTGAAGCAGCGGTGTTCCAGCAGCGGCTTGATCGCTTTGGCGTAATCGACTTGAGATGCCGGCGGGGCATCCTGCGCAATGGCATGTGTCGACGGCGCGAGGATCAAAACGGTGACCAGAGCAACGGACATCGCGAGACGGTGGAGCATCGGCGGGTGACTTTCGCGTTCGGTGAAAACCTGACGTCGGGAAAGGTCGAGGGATCGACAATTATCAGGCAGGGTTTTCAACCAGTTCCCCTTCATTGTACGTCTCCTGCCGGCTGGGACGAGACTCAAAATCGCACTCTGATTATAGAATCCGCTCGCCCTGTTTGAAAACATCAACAGCCGTATATTCATTCGGGAGTGGTGTCCTTAATTTGGGTGGCACGTCCCGGAGTCTTCGACGGGCGTGTCGATTGCTGAAGAGAACCACGCCCTTCGCACGGTATTGCATCCGAACAGCCGCTCAGGGACGTGCCACCCGCTGAGCTCTTCCAAATTAGGACACCCACCCATTCGGGATAGAGGTTTCTGCGGATATCTGCGATCAGGTCGGCAGAGTGAATCTGGAAGAGATGGAACGATTGAAGTGAATTCACCGATCTTGCCGATAAACCAAGAGTTAACGGTGAACCGTTCACCGTCCGCCGAGAATTTGCTCTGAACCGGGAATTCGCGACCGTGCGGAAGTTATTCATGCTGGCGTTGGGACTTTGGGTGCTGCCGGGCTGCCTGATTGTGCAGACGACCGTCAGCAATCCGATTCCCGCCATGAAGACGATCGCGGTCATCCCGTTCTTCAATCTCAGCCAGGAACCGACCGTGGACGGCCGCCGATTCGCGTTGGCCTATTACTCCGAACTCCAGAAGACGCCGGGCTTTCAGGTGATTCCGCTCGGGGTGGCCGAACAGGCGATTCGCGAATTCGAACTTGAAATGAACAACGCCGCCGACGTGCTCCAACTGGCGGAATATCTGAACGTCGACGCCGTCGTCGTGGGAGCGGTCACCGATTACGACCAGTATTATCCGCCGCGCATCGGCATGCAGATCTCGTGGTACTCTCCCTGCCAATGGGAGTTCTCACCCGGATTTCCCACCGATCCGCAGGAAAGAAAAGAGTATCTGTATAACGATAAGGACGCTCGAAAAGCGGCCAAAGATAAATCGAAGTCGCAAGATGAATGCCCTCCCGACGTTAGCGTTCGCGGACAATCCCTCGACAATCTCCCGCCCCAGGAAATGGCCATCCCGCCCACGACGCTGAGCCCGCCGGAAATCACGCCGCTAATGTCGTATACGCGCATCTTCGACGGCACCGATTCGAAACTCGTCGCCCTCTTGAGGGATTACGTGGAGTTGAGCGGCGACAGACGGAGCGGCGGATGGGAAGCCTATTTGCATCGCAGCGAAGATTTTATCCGATTTTCGTGTCATCGCATGATTGTAGAAATGTTAACGCTTCACGGCGGCGAAGCTCAGCATCGATACGTCTGGAAGTTAAGAAAAGAGCGATGAGAGACCGGCGAACTCGCCGATAACTTTCCAAAGGCCGTTTGACGACCACGCGATGGACCGGCTGCCATGCAACCTCGATGCGGGCAAGAAGGGAACAGGAAGATGTCAGAAGGAATGAACGTGCTGGCGTTGGTCAAAGATTCCGAGCGCTATATTTTTCTCTACGACGACAAGAGCACCGACCAGACGTTGCAGACGTTCGGTAAGTTCGCTTCCGACAAAGAGCTGAGTTTCACCTGGTACGACGCGGCGCTGCTCAGTCAAAAAGTGCGCCGCCTCCGCCGCGAAGAAGAACAGGTGCAATCGCCACGCCGGTTGGGAGGACAGGTGCATTGAAGAAAAGGATGAAGGATGAAGAAGGATGAGTCAGAACAACCCCTCGTTCCCAAGCTCCGCTTGGGAACGCAAGGCCTTCGAAGCTCCCGCTTCGTCTTTTTCAACCCCGGTCAAGGACTGACACGCATCTCGATACCGACTTAAGGAACCCCCCTCGTTTTCGGGGTTATCTATGCATGCTGCGATTGATGCCTTTCTGCGTTATCTGCGAATCGAACGCAATGCTTCGCCGTTGACGTTGAAGTCGTACTCCGAAGACTTATCGAGCCTGCTCGGTTTTTTCGAGGATCGCAAACTTCCGGTCCCGCAACCCGAAACGATCGACGTGCATACGCTGCGCGAATACGTCGCCTATCTGCACGCCTGCCAGTATTCGCGGACGACCATCGCCCGGCGCATGGCCTGTCTGCGGAGTTTCTTCCGCTATTTAAACCGCGAAGGGATCTGCACGCACAATCCCGCCAAAGTGCTGCGCACGCCCAAACAGGGACGCAAACTGCCGAACTTTCTCACCACCGAGCAAATGAATTCGCTACTCGAAACCCCCGTGGCAGATGACGCCGCGGGAGTTCGCGACAAGGCGATGCTCGAGACCATGTACTCCGCCGGCTTACGCGTCGCCGAACTCGTGGGCCTCAATCTCGAGGACTGGGACCGCGATACCGATATGCTCCGCGTCCGCGGCAAAGGCCGCAAAGAACGAATCGCACCGCTCGGCAAGTTCGCGGTCCGCGCGCTCAACGACTATCTCGCGGAAAGAAAACCCGATATCACCGCGCCGGCGGCGGAACAATCCACGATATTTCTGAATCGCTTCGGACGCCGGCTGACGACGCGGAGCATCGGCCGGATGATGGAAAAACATCGCCGCCACGCGGGACTTACCTCCGAGACGACGCCGCATACGCTGCGGCACACCTTCGCGACGCATCTGCTCGACGGCGGAGCCGATCTCCGCAGCGTGCAAGAATTGCTGGGGCACAAGAGTCTGACGACGACGCAAATCTACACGCACGTCAGCACGAAGCGCATCCGCGACACCTACGAGAACGCCCACCCGCACTCGGCGAAGAACCGCGAGACGAGTTAATCAAGGGATGAGGGATGAGTCAGAAAAAAATTGAAAATGATTCTTTTCGGACTCAGCCTTCCGCTTTCCTCTTTTCTTCAACGGCTCCTTGATCCCGCCTGCGGGAATGGCTCGATGTTGGGCTGACTCTTCGGGCTTGAAGACCGGCTACTCGGCAATGTTTGTCGCCGCTTGTTATCAGTCGCGACCGCTGCCATCGTCGTGACCGGCACGCTCGATCTGTTCGGAGAAATGAGCACATCACGTAAAGCCGCGCTAAGCGACTTAAACGGTATTATTCTCACAACCGTCATGTTCGCAGCGTGTGCCGCTCGCGAAGAATTCTTCCAACGCTTGGCCATGTCGAGACTTCCGCCGATCGTACCGTCTGTGACGGTCGTGCCGGTTCTCATTTTTGTGTCGACGGCGCGGATTGTGCTTTTCATCCAAGCATCTTCAACACACGATCGTCGCGGCGAATTGCGACACTAAGAGACTCTAACACAACCGGTTGTGCCTGTTAAAATCCCTCTATTTGAGCGGAAAATCGCTACGCACAGAGGTTGTGTTAGAATCATAAAAAATAGAGATGCAGTCGATTTCTGGATGTTCCGCAGGTGAGAGAGCGGACGTCTGAGAGCAGGTGCGTACCCGCGTACGCACTCACGGAGTGGCGCCCCAGCGCCACTCCTTTGTTTTTCACCATCCGCCCGATTCGAGCAAATCGTATCGGCGGGTGTGAACATACCGGAGCTGCGGCGGCCGACATCTCATCGGACCCGCCGGATGATGGCGCATCGCTCGAAACACCCCGTCTCAACGCTTTGTGAAGGATCTCGATCATGAACCACACGCTCATTTTCTCGCATCACCATCCCCATTCCGCCGGCAACAACTCGCTGCTCCACAAATTCTGGCGCGACGAGCAAGGCTTTATCGTCTCCGCCGAACTGATTCTCATCGCCACGCTGCTGGTCATCGGCTTGATTGTGGGCCTCAGCGAATTGCAGGTCGCCGTCGCTCAGGAACTCAACGACGTCGGCGATGCGATCGGCTCGTTGAATCAGACGTTTTACTTCGGCGGACTGTCGGGACGCAGCGTCAATAGCCGCTCGCGGTGCCGGATCAAGTCGTTCACGTTCGGTTCCCGTTTCACCGATTTTTTCGACGAATGCGATCTGAACCAGTGCGATTTGACGTGCAATCCGCCGGTGACCGAAGTCAGCAAATGGTAGTCGGCCCAACGATGCTCGCGTTCCGTCCGTCGACGATTGATGGACCACGAATCATTCTAACACAACCTCTGTGCATAGCGGTTTTCCGCTGAATATGAAGCATTTTTAACAAGCACAACCGGTTGTGTTAGAGTCTCTAATTCGCGATGCGAATCGACGCAAGCCGTTCGGCGTTGGCGGCGTCGATTTCGTCCCGGCGAACGATCGGCGGAAGATTGTTGACGTCGGTCGCCTGAATTGACGCCGCCGGTTCGGTTTCTTCGGAGGCGAGCATCCGCAGTTCGAGCGGCGGCGGAGCGACGAGCGCGGCCGGCAGATGCGAATGCGATTCCATCACCGCCAGGAGATGAATCTCGAAAGGCCGCAGACCGGAGGCGACCCGCCCCATCCATTGCGAGTAAGGCTCGCGGCGCGACATGCCCGTCAGCAGCAGCTTGCCGACGTGCCGGTCGCCGACGTATAGCGGAATCTCCATCCGCCAGAGGGGGTCTCTATCGCGGTGTCGATAGCGGCGCTTTCGCGCGTGATAGGCTTCGTTCAGAGCCGGGATCGCGACCTGCAGTTCGAATTCGCTGAGATCGTATTCCTTGCCCAATGCGCACAGCGTTTCCCACAACGGCGCCCAGTCGCGGGTTCCCGACACCCGCAAAATTCCGCTCTCGTCGGGGGAGAGTTCCGTCCGCACCGCCGGTGACGAAGCGGGCTTGCTGATGATCGGCGCCATAGGAACCGACTGCCGCCCATGCCGAGTCGTTCTTTCCGGCGTACACACGGCGGCGGTGACTGCCGCATGCGCGGCCGTTTTCGGCGCGGAGGAAGCGGCAGCCGGCCGAGTGAATCCTCGTTTCACGACGTGAATGAGGAAAATCACAAGCGGTATCGCCGCGAAAATCATCGCCGGTATGTACCGAATCTGCTGGTGTCCCGAACTGGCCGCGTGAACGGCGAGTATGCCGGCATGCACGCCGACCAACGTCGTAGCGGTCGGTCCCAATGCAGTTCGCCAGCGCGGTGCGTTAAACAACAGCAGCCCGGCGAGACTTCCGCACAACAGACAACACCACAAACTCACCGACAGATAATGTTGCGAAGCCGAATAGGCGAGCATGGCGGCCGTCAGCAGCAAACCGTCGATAATCGCCAGACCCGACGACTTGCGTAGCAACGACAGCGAGTTTATCGTCAAAACCAGCCACACCATCGTCGCCGGGATTCCGAAGACGCCGAGCGTAAAAACCCATTCGGTGTGCGCGACCTCACGGACCACCAATCCCGTTGCAATCAACAAGAGCGCCACGAGGCATTGCCCGGCAAACAGTTGATGCCGCCGGAGCGCGAAGGCGTCGTTGATTAATCCCAGCAGGGTGACGGCGGCTCCGCCGACGAGCATCTGCTCGAGCAAACTGCGATGCTCCCAGAAGAAGCCGACTTTCCAGCCCCACGACCACAACACGGCCAGACCGCAAAGCGTGCCGCTCCAGATCGTCACGATTCGCGCGAGCGCGCTTGCGAACTGAGGAGACATATTCGCTGCGCCGTTCGCGTTGCCGTCGCCACTCTTCTCCGTCACGCGGCCGATGCGCGGCGCGGCGAACAGCGCCATCGCCAAAGCAACGGCGGCACTCAGCGCGGCCATGCCGATGAGATCGGGATTGAGTAAGTACGCCGTCATGATAACCGTTGTAAACGTTAAACGTCACAGGAGCGATTCTGCCGGCACAACGATGTTGAGTTGCGATCGAATTGCGGGCCGGAGGACGTCGGTCGGTGAAGAACTGTGTGCGCGTCGGATCGTGTCAGGTCGTGTTGACGCGTGTACGACTTTTGCAACACGTACGCCTCGTTCTGACGCATTTTGCATCGATGCACAATTCGTGCAAACGATGTTCCCGTGAATCGAGTTCGTATGGTGCACCGAACTTGCGCGCGCCCGGACCATCCAGACTCGCTGGGCAGAACTGCAAACGGAAGTTGATTTCCGCCTCCAGGGGCGAAAGCTGAAGACACCGGATCCCTTGCACGACAGATTTACTGCTCTTGCAACATGCGATCGAACGAGATGCCGTAGCGTTTCATTTTCTTGTAGAGCGTGGTGCGGTTGATGCCCAGGGCTTTGGATGTCGACTGGCGGTTCCAGCCGTTCGATTCGAGAGCGTTGAGAATGAGTTGCCGCTCCGGTATCGCCATCGCCGACTTGAGCGAGCCTTCCGCCGTGAGGTGCCCCGAGAACGACATGCCGACGTGATGTGCATCGTGCAGCGCTTCGGGAAGATCGGCCGCGGTCAAAACGTTCGATTTCGACAATACGACCGCCCGTTCGACGACGTTCACCAGTTCGCGGACGTTGCCCGGCCACGAATAGCGACGCAGGCAATCCATGGCTTCGGCGTCGAAGCCCTCGATGTGTTTGCCGTTTTGCGTGTTGAATGTTTCGAGATAATGTTCGATCAGCAGCGGAATATCGCTGATCCGCTCTCTCAGCGGCGGCTGAGTCAGCGTAATGACGTTGATGCGGTAGTACAGATCCTGCCGGAACTTTCCTTCACGCACCAGATCTTCGAGATTTTCATTGGTCGCGAGTATCAGACGGACGTCGACCTTGTACGTCTTCGTGCCGCCGACCGGTTCGAATTCGCGGTCTTGCAGCACGCGAAGCAGCTTGACCTGCAGTGCGGGCGTCGACGTCGCGATTTCGTCCAGAAACAGCGTCCCGCCGTCGGCCTGCAAAAATCGACCGACACGGTCGTGATTCGCACCGGTGAAGGCACCGGCGACGTGTCCGAACAGTTCGCTTTCGAGCAAACTTTCGGGAAGGGCGCCGCAGGCGACTTCGACGAACGGCTTGTCTTTACGCGAACTGAGTTGATGGATCGCTCGGGCCGTCAGCGTTTTACCGGTTCCGCTTTCGCCGAGAATCAACACGGTCGTGCGCGTGTCGGAGACGCTGTTGATCAGATCGAACATCTTCTGCATCTTGTAGTCGCCGCCGACGATGTTCGAGATGCCGAAGCGTTTATCCAACTGCGCTTTCAGCGATTTGTTTTCTTCGACGATTTTTCGCTGGCCGAGGGCCCGCTGGACGGCGAGGTTCAATTCCTCGTCGATGACCGGTTTGGTGAGATAATCGAAGGCCCCGTCGCGGATCGCCTCGACGGCGCTTTCGATCGTGCCGTAACCGGTCAGCAGGATGACGGCGGTGTCGGGTGAATTTTTCGTGACCCAATCGAGAACGTGAAATCCGTCCTGATCGGGAAGGTTGACGTCGCAGATCACCGCTTCGAAGGGGAATTCGCTCAGCCGCTGCAGCGCCTGTTCGCAGTTCTCCGCGGTTTCGGTGCGGTGCCCCAGACCGCGCAGATATTCGGCGATCGCCGAGAGGATGTATTTGTCGTCGTCGACGACCAGCAGTGAACCGTGTGTGAATTTCATGGATGGACTTTCATCGGATTCGGTCCCGCGAAGGATCGAGTTTGAACCGGGACGGGGAGCGTCGAACCGCAGGTTACGGTCGAATCGCACCGAGCCGTCGGGCTCCGGACGTTTTAGGGAATATCAAATGAATGCAAAAATCGAATCAGTTTCGCATCGCGGCGACACGCGTCCGTGGGGTGTGGCGACAACGGTGTATCCAAAACCAGACAATGGGGGAGGAATGTTGGCGAGAGGATACGGAAACATAGGACACGGTTGACGCCGGTCAACAAAATGTTGAGTGAGATTGCCACATCCGCTCGCGACAGAGCGCGAAGGAGCGGTCTATGTGGCGATGGCGACGATTATGCCGACGCCGACAAATAACCCGATGCCGCCGGTGCTGCGTTTTTTGGCGACAGAATTGCCGCGACGGCGCATTCTTGCCCGGCGAGCGCGAAAAACGATAGAATCATCCCGCGTCGAAGCCGCTGAATCTCGATGGACCAAAGGAGCGGTCCATCGACAGGGAGAGGGTCTGCGCGGTAAACTTGACGCTTGACTAAACTTCTCACGGGAACGGCAAGGGACGGGTTCAAGAGGAACTTGGATTCTTGGATCGTGCGGAAAGCTCTCGGCGCAGACGTTCAGGTAACGGGGTCCCCTTGACGCAACAGTTCCTTACGGTTGGAGACTCACTTATCGATGCAAACAACCAAGAGACGAGCGGCTCTCTCACCAAAATTTCATGACTTTTCGGAAATCGATCGCCCTCAATTTTCACCACATCGATCTCCCGCCAACCGGGTTATGAGAACCCAGTTTTTAGAAACCCTCTGGACGACGAATCCAACATTTTAACGCCCGGCGTACAAATTACGCCCACCTCAATTCGTGACGGATTCGACGGAGAAACCGGCCTTTGATCGCCATCATCAGTGACATTCACGGAAATCTCGAAGCGCTGGAGGCTGTCCTCGAGGACATCAAACAGCGTAATATTACTGAGATCTATTGCCTCGGGGATATCGTCGGCTACGGCCCGAACCCGCGGGAATGCATCGATCTCGTCCTCGACTTTCCCTTATGTCTGCTGGGAAATCACGACCAGGGAGCCCTGTTCGACCCCGAAGGTTTCAACGCCGGGGCCGAGCGGGCCATCTTCTGGACCAGAAAAATGCTCGAAAGCGGTGATCCGCGCAAGAACGAACAACGTTGGGAGTTTCTCGGCGAATTGCCGCGAATGAAGCGGGACGGCGGTTATTTGTTCGTGCACGGTTCGGCGCGCAACCCGCTCAACGAATACGTCTTTCCCGAAGACATTTACAATCAGCGTAAAATGGAGCGCATCTTCGCTTTGGTCGATAAGTACTGTTTTCAGGGACACACCCATATTCCGGGCGTGTTTACCGAGAACTTGAACTTTGTCGCTCCCACGGAAATCAACGAATATTATCAGCTCGGAGAGCAGAAAGTTCTCGTGAATGTCGGGTCGGTCGGTCAGCCGCGCGACGGCGATAATCGATCGTGTTACGTTCTCTTGGACAAAGACAAGCGGACGCTGCAGTTTATCCGCGTCGATTACGACTTCGGAAAAACCTGCGAAAAAATCTACGACATCCCCGATCTCGACAACTTTCTGGGCGACCGCCTGAGGGACGGACGGTAATTCGAATGGAACAACGACGTTTTTTGATCTTCCTCGTCCTCTCGGTCGGCATTCTGATGGTCTGGAATGCCTTCATGGTGCCGAAGATCCCGCCGCCGAAACCGGCCGCCGAGCAGCAAGCCGCTGACGGCAAACCCGCGGATGAGAATGCGCCCGGCGCCGATCAAGAGAAAGCAGATGTTGCCGCCGTCCCTGATGACCACGAAGAAAAAGCAACCGGCGGTGATTCCAAAGACGCAAAAATCGCCGCTGCCGACGGAACCGACGACAAAGCAGCCGACCTCAGTCAAGAGGATAAAGGGGAATTCATCCCTCAACCCCGGACATCGGTCATTCTCGGATCAGAAGACCCCGCCTCGGGCTATTTCCTCACTGTCCAGCTCAACACACAGGGTGCCGCGATTGACAGTCTGCGGTTGAACGATCCGCGTTATCGCGATCTCGACGATCGCGGCAAGCCGCTGGAACTCCTCTCGGCCGTCCCGTACGAAAAAACGGTCCTGCGAACGTTCGACCTGCAAAGCGAGACGTTCGACGAGGCCCTCAAAGCATTCGACACCGATCTGTTGCAAATGGACTGGCAACTCGAATCGACGCACAACGATCCCGATTTGCCCGAGGTCGTCAACAAAGCCGTCTTCGCCGCCAGACATCCCAAAAGCAAGCTGGTGCTGCGAAAGGCTTATAGCGTCGAAAAAGTCCCGCTCGAGGGACGCAATCCGGAAGTCGTGCAGGATGTCGCGACCGCAGGTTTCCTCGTGAAGCTCGATATCTCTATCGAAAACCTCGGCGAAGAACCTCGCGAACTGTTTTATACGTTGCAGGGGCCCGTCGGCCTGCCGCTCGAAAACGCCGATAACACTAGGAAATATCGCGACATTCGCGCGGGAATTGTCGACGACGGTTCCATCGAAGCCAAATCGCTGACCGCCAGTGCGGTCGCTGACGACGTCGAAGACGGCCAGGTCGAAGAATGGCTGCGGCCGTTTCATTACGTCGGCGTCGACGTGCAATACTTCGCCGCGCTCGTCGATCCGCTGAACGACCCGCTGAAAGACCGTTACTTCGAAAAAGTGACGCCGCAACTCGTCTACCGTGCTCCCGCGGTCGAGCAGAGCGATCTCAGCTTTAAGCTGACGTCAGACAATCTGACGGTCAAACCGAACGAAACGCTGACGCATCAACTGCAGCTTTACGCCGGACCGAAACGCGAAGATCTGTTGGCCCCCCTCGGTGCCGCCGACATTCTCGACTTCGGCATGTTCGGCTTCGTCAGCAAGATCATGGTCTGGCTGCTCAACACGCTGCACCATAACCTTTATATTCCGTACGGCATCGCCATCATCTTTCTGACGGTCATCGTCCGGGGCATGATGTACCCGCTTTCCATCAAGCAGGCCGCCAACGCCCAGCGGATGAAAGAACTACAGCCCAAGCTCGCCGAGATCAAGCGCAAGCACGGCACCGATCGCGAGAAAGCCACCCGGGCTCAGATGGAACTGTTCGCCGAGCACAACTACAACCCGCTTTCAGGTTGCCTGCCGATTTTCGTTCAGTTGCCGATCTTCATCGGTCTGTACGCCGCCCTCAACAGTTCGGTCGACTTGCGAATGGCGTCGTTCCTGTGGATCGACAATCTGGCCGCGCCGGATGCCATGTTCCCGCTGCCGTTTAAGGTACCGATCGTCGGCTGGACCGACTTCAACCTGTTACCGATCATCACGATCATTCTGTTCATTTTTCAGCAGAAGATGTTCATGCCGCCGCCGACGGATAAAGATCAGGAACTGCAGTTCAAGATGATGAACTACATGATGATCTTCATGGGCTTTTTGTTCTATCGCGTTCCCGCGGGATTGTGCGTCTACTTTATTGCGTCCAGTTTGTGGGGCATGGGCGAACGAAAACTGCTCGACCGCCGCAAGCTGAATGCGAAGCCCAGCGTGGGCCCCACATCGACCGCAAAGAAGAAGGGAGGCGGTTTCTGGCATCGCATCCTGGCCGCCGCGGACTCCGCCGCACAGGGGGGCGCGGGCGGGAGTTCGAGACAGAAAGCCGACTGATGAAACCGGCGAACCTTCTCCCCTGAATGGAGGGTGTGGCAATTTTCACTGGCGCGATCTGCGGGGAATAGGTAAGCTGTTGT
>JBBECD010000003.1:0-9224 GCA_040881995.1 Planctomycetaceae bacterium | reverse complement strand
ACGCCTAAAACTGAAGCGACTCTACCCCAAGATTAAAGCCTGACAGAGCACTAGTGGAGATAGCAGTTTCTCACGAGCTGATTCAGATTCGTGGCGAGACGGCAAATGGAGTATTAGTCTCGGAAGACGATTGGCGCGATATCCAGGAAACACTTTATCTGCTCTCAATACCAGGGATGCGCGAATCAATCTGCGAAGGGATGCAAACTCCAGTCGAAGAATGCGATGAGATCACAAAAGAAGGCCGGGATTAAGTCGAAAGGATTTTACGTGGCAGAACATCTCAAAACTCACATCGGCGGCACGTACGTCATCTTTGCAGCAATAATTACCGGTGTGTTCGCATTGATCGCCGCCAATTGGCAACAGGCGCCCCCAATGGCACCTTCGTCAAATGGAGGTGAGTTTATGATTCTTCAGGTGATCCCAGAATCACAACCGGTTAACGGGTGGCGAGTTTTAAAGCAATATTTTCCAGAGGAGATAGAACTGCCAAGCAGATATGATATTACCACGTTTAATGTCACGCTTAAAAACTTAACGGAAACAGAAATGATCGTAACAGAAGTGGAATTCGTTCCTGTTAGAATTAAGCGATATTTTGAAAACGTTGAGGGGGTTGAGTTGGTACGCACCTTGGCGAGTTTTAGCCAGCTAAATCATGATAACGATTTTCGCCTGGTTATTTCGGAGCCTAAAATCGACAAGCGATTTTCGATGGGCGCAGAAATTTTTATTCCGGCCAAGGATCAGCGAGTTTTTCGTATCTGGTTTGATTCTCAAAGCGTCAAGAGTCCGATGGACATCGAAGGCTATCTCAATTTGAAATCTCAAAGCGGGGGAAAAGTAACGAAGAAGATGGAACTAAACATCCGGTCTGAGTAGCTCGACATCGCTCGCCTGCATTCACGCGTTTTCCCTAGTACATAATTCACCCCACCATCAACTCCACCGACTCAATCGCATTCCGTCCCGACTTCGCGAACGGCCGCGGCATCGGTTGCGCGTAACCCTTTTCATCGATCGTCCGGCTGCGCAGCACGTACTCACCGGCGGGAAGCGCGGGTAACACCGTCGCCCAGTGGGCCATCGTCAATCGCATCGGCCACGATTTCGGCTTGCCGGTGGCGGCGTCGAAGCCATGCAGGTTCGGCGGGAGTTTGTCGTCGGGGAGGCCGCCGCCCCATGTTTCGGGGGCGGGAAGAATGTGCGCGTCGGTCCAATCGGCTTGCGTGAAGTACGGGTCATCCGCGGGCCAGATCTGATTCTTCGGCAGCACCAGCGTCTGCACTTTGGTTAATCCCGAGATGCCGACCTGCGCGAGCCCGGTGACGGGAATCGGCATCCCCGCTTTGATTTCGTCGGGCTTGAGCAGGACTTGCGCGAATGTCTTCATCCCGCTGTCGACGTCGTTGTTGCCCCCCGCGTACGTGTCGTTGGCGAACGGCGTATTCGAGAGCGTGATGCGATTGAGCCACTTGACCGACTTGAAACCGTACGTTTCGGGGATCAACATCCGCACCGGTCCGCCCCGCTCGCCATTCAAAAATTGCCCGTTGAGCTTATAACAGAGCAGCACCGGCGGGAGATCGAACGGGTCTTCGAGCACGCGGCCGACCGGCAGCGAACTTTGAAAACGCTGCTTCGGGTCGTCGTTGTGATAGCCGTGATAATACACCCGGCGAAGATTCTGCTTCGGCCGCGTCATCCACACGAGTTCGCGGAGCGGGATGCCTTCCCAGAAACCCATGCCGAGCGGGCGGGCGCCGTTGTTGCACGTCATGAGCTTGGCGAGGCTGACGGCTTTCGTCTCGGCGAGTTTCATCAGCGCGGGCCAGTCGATCGCCGTACCCGCTTCTTTGGTGAGCGGGTTTTCAATCTCCGCGGGATGATCGGGGTCCGAGACGACTTCGAGCTTCCAGGTCTCCGGCACGAGGCCGACTTCGCGTTTCTTCTCGCCCGAGAGATCGTAGGGCCGCGGATCGCCGCGCGAGACGTTGCCGAACGTTTCTTGCGGCGTGAGATACTCCAGCTTTTTCAGAAAGGCCTCGCACGCCTCGGCGCATTCGCGCGGCAGGTCTTTGGCTCGCAGCCAGGAGGGGAGTGCAGCGAGCGCGGCGCCACCCGCGAGGAGTTGCAGAAAAAATCGTCGCGACAATTCGCGATGTTCCGTCAGAAACGGTTGCTGCGTCATCGGATGATCCTCCGTTGGCCACGATCGGTGCGCATCGCCTCATTTTGACCGAACGGACGAGGCAAAGCCAGTCCCAACATCGCCGCCCGCCGCGGTGGACGTTCGCAAGAGACGCGGGGAGGCCTCGATCAAGCGGCTCGCTCATTCGACGGGGATTTGTTCGTCCTGGTTTTTGGGAGCACGCGATCGGCCGATGGTCGCCCGGATCAATTCCAGTCCGCAGACCAGGGTGATGCCCAGGGAACCCCAGCCTAATGTTTCGAACGAGGTGCTCGACCACCAGGGACTGGTTAATAGTCCGGTTGAGAGAATGCCGGAGACCAGCGTTGCCGCCAAGTGGATTTGAAACGAATTGTGGATCGTTTTGCGAGTATGCGTATTGATGGCGTGATGCGCGGAGGCATTTGCCACCTGGCGAAACGCCTGCAACTTGGCACGCTCGCGTTCCCGGTCCACCACGTGGCAAGGGCCGATTTCCTCCAGCGGGATTTCTTCTTCTTCGATTTGGATTTCGTCGTCGTCCCACTCGGCGTCGTCGCCGGCATAGGTTTCGTCGTCCGCGTCATTCTGCGAACCGTCTTCGCCGGATGAAACGCCCCTGGTGTGAGACGCATCATCGCGGCGAATGCCGCTGGACGAAGAACCCCCGGACGTTGCGGTTTTCGCGGCGTTCTCGTTGTCGAAGAGGTGGGCGAACATTTCGAGGGGAGAAAACCGCTTCGCATCCTGGCTTTCGCTCGAATCGTCTGCCGGAGCCGGTGGTCGGATTTCCGAGTTCTTCAAGGGCGTCGAATCGGCCGGACTCTCAGCGGAGGGGGGTTCCGATTTGGGCCGGCGTTTGCGGCGGGGCGATTCCGTCTCGTCCTCGTGTTCGTCGCGATGCGTTGGAGAGGCTCGCTTTGACGAGGCATCGGCAGAAGCCGAAGAGGCCTGCTTTGAGTGGGCGAGAAGTTGTTCCATGTACTGCGCAATCGATTCGTCCTCGGCGGCCGGCACGACTCTTGCTTCCTTCATCCCGGCGGGATCGACGGGGATGATCGCGGCGAAGGGGATTATCGATGTGAGGTCGATGGTCTCGGCGACGTCGCCGGTCTCGTCAGATTCTTCCGACGATGAACTGTGCGGATCGGCATCGGGAAAACCGAGCGAGTCGACAGGATTACCCGTTGATCCTGAGTCGGCATGGTCCGCCGATAACAAAGGGAGTGATAATCCGTCGTCGAGTGCGATCTCCGCGGAGGATGTTTTCGGCTTCGCTGCGGCGGTTTCCGCCTGCCGGAGTTCCAGTTCGCGACGTTGAGCGCCGAGTTCGGCACGTTCGACGTCCAGTTGTGTCCGCTGCTTCTCGAGATCGTCGCACAGGCGTTCGCACTCCGCCGTTTGACGTGCGAGTTCATCCTGTTGCGCGGCGAGGGCCTGTTGGGTGAAGACATCCGCTTGCGGAGGAGAGAGATCGGCGTGTTCCCGTTGCCGTTGCGATTGGCGTTGATCGAATTCCGTTTGTTGCCGGGCGAGATCGGTTCGCGTCGCCTCGACGTCGTTTTGGAGTTGATCGATCCGTTGTCGATCGGCGTCGGCTCGTTGCCCGAGAGCGGCGAGGCGGTCCCGTTCGCGCGCGAGTGCTTCCTGTTCCGCATCAGCGGCCCGTTTCTGGTCGTACAGGGCGTGCTGCGCTTGCAACAGATCGGCGTATTGCAGTTCCCAATCCGACTCGCGTTTCGACAAGTCGGCGGCCTGCTCGGTTACTTCGAGTTGCTGTGACAGCACCAGTTGCTGCGATTGTTCGAGCGCCGTGATTTCGCGAGCCAACTCCCGTTCCAGCGTATCCAGGCGATTCTGCCATTGTTCGAGTTGTTGCAGCAAGTCGGAGGAATGGCGATCGTGTTCTTCCGCGGCGGCGCGTTCGAATTCGGCTTTTCCGGCGTTGAATTCGCGTTCTTGTTGTTCGATTTGCGATCGCCGTTGCTCGAGTTCGATGAGCGACGGATGAGACGACTGCTGAAGTTCGGCGAACTCCCGCCGATCGGCATCGAGTTGTTGTCGCTCGCGCTCGATCGACTGCACGGTACGGTCGAGTTCATCCTGACGCTCGGCGAACTCGCGTTCTTGTTGCGCCAGTGTTTCCTGCCGGAATTGCAGTTCGTCGACGAAGCGCGTGCGGTCGGTTTCGCGAATGGCAGCCGCCGAGCAAATCGAATCGAGTTCTTCCTGTTGTTCTGCGATCGCGAGGCGTTGGCGGTCGATGTCGCGCTGTTGCTGGTCGAGCGACTCTTGCCGATGGGACAATTCGTCGCGTCGCGCGGCCAACTCGGACTGAAGTAGTTCGTCGTCCGATCGCTGTCGTTCGAGTTCAGATTGCAGACGTTCGAGTTCGGTCCGACGATGTGCAAGGTCTGAATTCTGCCGCTCAAACTCCAAACGGCGGTCTGCAAATTCCGATTGTTGTTGCGCGAATTCGGCTTGCCGTTGAGCGGACTGGGATCGCTGTTGTTCGAACGTCGTGTGCTGTTCTGTCAGCTCGTTTTCTCGTCGCGCGAGTTCTCCCGCGAATTCATCAAGTTGAAGTTCCCGCGTTTGAAACGCCGTTTCGCGCGTCGCGAGCTGTTGTTCCCTTTGATGCGCCTCGGCGATCTGCTGTTGCGACTCGTCGAGCCGGCGCTGGACCTGAAGCTCGTGGTTTTCGAGATCTTCGTGTTGCCGGTCGATTTCGATGCGAAGTTCCGCGGTGCGCCGTTGCGATTCTTGCAGTTCGCGTTGCGTCTGGGTCAGCAATTCCTGCTTGGATTGCAGTTGCAGTTCGAGGTCGGCGAGCAAACGGAGCTGTTGCGACAAGCGGGACGACGCGGACGTCAGTTGCTCGTCGGCCTGTCGCCGTTTCAGCAGCGAGTCGCGTAGCGCCTGTTGCTGATGAGAGATCTCCGACTGCAGCCGTTTCCATTCTTCGGTGAGGTCGTTGCGGAGCGTGTCGATTGACTCGTCGGACGCCGGGACCGGGGCCGTAGCGTCAGCAGGTGGATCGTGCGTCACCGGCAGCGTGAACGGGGATGGCGACGAGGACGCTGTCAGTTCGGCGAGTTCCGCGGAGGGAATCGGAATCGCGGGATCTTGTGCTCGCGGAGCCGCCGCCGGCTGCCGGCGGAGTACGAATTCAATCGGGCCGATGGTGATGCGGTCGCCGTCGCGCAGCAATTGTTCGCGGACGGGAAAACCGTTGATCCACGTTCGCCTGTCGTACGTCGTGAGCAGATGCTGATGCCCGTTTTGCTGGATGACGGCGTGCAGTTCGGCGATGCCCGCCATCGGCAGGCGGATGTGGCAATCGGCTCCGGAACCGATGCGGCAAATTCCCGACGCCACGTCGAATGCACCGAGGTTCTGATGATGCCGCGCCGGAACCAAAGCCCATAGGCGGCCCGTCTCCGGCTCAACGGTCGGGAGCGGAGTATCAGACAGGCCCATCGCAGGTGCGTAATAACCGGAGGACATCAAAGGTTTTTCAATCGGGTGTGCGCGTGTTGATACACAAGAACAGTCGGCGGGGAGGGAATCGATTGCCGGACGATCTTTTTGATTCCATCGGCATTCGTCATCGGTCTCCTCATCGCGTGTGATCGCGATGACCCGTTTGACGAAAAAGGAGTCCGCGTGCGAGAAGTGTGTCGAGCCTAAGGATCACATCGAATAACGCGAATGCAGCAGTCACGCATTGACGCCGCGGGGAAAGCGGTTGATAATTCCCGTTGTGACGGTTTCTCTGTCGACCATTTGCCTATATGCTCAATTCTAACATACCTCTGTGCGTGACCGTTGCCCGCAAAAATCGGAGCGGTTTTTACAAGTACAACCGGTTGTGTTAAGTCTCCATGCGGACGTTCATGTCTTGTGCACTGGGTTGGGGTGTTATGCCGAATTGGCCTTTTCCGACTTCCGCGAGTCGAAATACAAGTGCTGCCGCAGTGCAGGAGAGCTTCGATCTCCTCTGTTGCTGCGGTCAGCAGATCGTGGGAGAGAGGCAGGCCCAACCGCAGATCGCCGAATGTTCGCTGTGCCGCGAACGTTATTTGATTCTCCCCGCGAATCCGTATCCTCCTCCGCTCCCCGCGGGGACGACCCGACGTAAAAAGAAATCGAAAAAGGCAAAAGGGGGTCCGGTGCTGTCGGCGGCAGGGCTGGCGACGACGTGGAAGACCTGGGGACAGCCGATCGCCGCCTTCCCGATCTCTTGGGGAAAAGCGGGCGCGAAAAAGGCCGTACTGACGGGACAAAACCTCTGGGCGCGCCTCGTCGCGTTCTACAGGGGAATCCTCGCCCAAATCACGCTGTTGCGATTCGTCGTATCGCTGATTTGCGCGCTGATCGCTTTGACCATTTATTGGCAGGTCCGCGAGTCCCGCCTGGAAGAAGCCATGGTGCTCGCCAACGCCGCCTACGATCGCGGCATGACGGCGCTCGAAAAGAAAGAAATGGTCGCCGCGCTGGCGGAGTTCGAAGATTCGCGACAGGCGATGGATTTGCTCGAACGGGACGACATGCAGGCGCGGCAAGTCCGGCAGTACGCGAAGGAACTCGGCGTGGCCACTCAGTTGGCGACGTCGTCGCTGTTCGACGTCTTAACCGAGGGGGTTCGAGAGCAACGATCGAGCGGCAGCGCATCGTGGAATGAACGCTTTTCCCGGAAATATGCGGGCGATTGGCTGATTCTGGAACTGAAGGGACAGGGCGTCCTTTCGTCAAAGGGGGGCGACTCACCCTCGCTCGTCTTCCCCAGCGTTTTTATGGGGCAACCGGTCGCGCTCGAAATTCCGCAGTCGATTTTAGCGCAGATGCCGACGATTCAGGATGAAGTGTCGCTGATCGTCGCCGTGCAATGGCAGGAATGCCGCTTCGAAGAGCAGCCCTCGCCGCGATGGGTCGCCACCTTCAATCCGCAAACCGCTTTCCTATGGGTGAATTTGGTCACATACGAAGCGACCGGTTACGTGCCCGACGAATATCAGCCCGACGATGAGCTCAAGCGGATTCTCGTTCAACAGGCGAAATGGGTCATGGATAATTGACAATTGACAATGGATAATTGATAGCGAATAAAACCTCTAATGGGTGAAATTCATGCTCCGCAGAATAATGGGGTACTCTCATCGGAATGCCTGTAGACCGTTCGTCGGTTTGCGTTGCGCGATCTGTTTAGTGTGCGGACTTCTTCTATTCGTATTTGGTGCGAGCGCGGCGTCGGCTGCCGATCCCGAGTTTATCGCCGACTTCATGAAGCGGGAAAAAGAGTGGGACAAGCTGATCAACGTCACGGTCAGCGTCGAAGGGCGTTATGCGTCGATCAGTGCGAAGCGCATCAGTTTGCAGAATTGCGATCTCACGTTCCGTTCGATCAAACCGCTCGCGAAACCGACCGACAGCGACGCCGTCGAAGTCATCGGACATCTCACCAGGGAAGGCGATCGCTATGTCTTCGTCGTCAGCCGCATCGTCGATTTGCCGTCGGAGTTATTTCGCTACGAACGGATGATCTCGAAGATCGATCCGCGGAATCCGCAGGACTGGCACGAACTCGGCCTGTGGGCGAAACAGCGAGGAGAGTATTACGACGACGCTTCGCTGATCCAAAAATCGAAAACCGCATTCGCCAAAGAGCTCGACGCCGATCTCAAGGGGGTGAAGGGGGACGACCTGAAGGGACGATTGAAGCTGGCCGACAAAGTCACGCGGCTGAGACTGGCCGCGACGCTGCGCGAGGAGATTATTCACGACGCGTACGTCGAACAATGGAAGCTGATTTCGGCGGACCTCCAGCCGCAAGACGGCGTTCAGCCGGCGGGCCGATCGCAGTGGAAAAAACGGCTGCAAACGTTGGCGGAACAGATTGCCCGCGACATGCCGGGAAGCAACGAACCGCTCCATCCGCCGCAGCCCGATTTGATCGCGTCGTATCTCGCCGAACCGGTTAAAGAGTATCAGCAGGCCGACGAAAAACAGCGGCGCAAGCTGCATCGCATTCTCTATGCCGAAGCGCTCAAGACGTTGATCGCTCGGGAAGCGAAGCTCGATAGAACGCAGGGGTATTCATCGGCGGAAAAAATCGAAAAGCAGCTTCCCGAGTTTGCTCCGCTCGCCGAACAACTGCGACTCGAACAACTGGCATGGGAACGGACGCAACTGGCGACGTATACGCGAAGGCAGGCGCTCGAACTGGCCGAGCGGTACAAAGAACGGAAGCAGCCCGAGGAAGCGAAGACAACGCTCGCCGAATGGCTCGACAATCGCCGCGAAAAACTGCGCGAGGACGACGCCGGCGAACACGTCCGGCTGGCGGAGGAATATCTCAATCTCGTCGCCAATGACGAGCAGGCCGCGAAGTTGCTGGTCGCGGCTTACAAGCTCACGCCCGAGGTTCCGGAGATCGCGAAACGCCTGACGCAACTCGGGCTCGTCCTTAAGAACGGCGAATGGGTCTGGACGAAGGATTTATCCGATCCCGCGCAACAGAGCATGGAACGGGCGATTCGCGAAGGCCGGGTCGAAGTCGGCATGACCCGCCGGCAGATTCGCCAATCGCTGGGGGCTCCGTCGCTCATCAGCCGGGCTCGTTCGCTCCGAAGCGTCGACGAAGTCTGGATGTATCGGCTGGGGGCGACAACGATGCTCGCGATTCAATTCGGTCAGAAGGGAAGGGGAGACGGCCCCGTCGCCCGCAGCATCAACGAAGTTTCAAACGCCGATTTCACATTTGTGCCGCCGTCGAAACCGGTGGAAAAAGAGAAAGAGGCCGACGACGCGAAAGCGGATTGACCTCTCCGTGTGCCACTGGCGGCTTGTCCGCCAGTGTGATCGCGCGTGGAGAATCATCGGCGAAGCGGAGCTTCGAAGGCGTGCGTTCCCAAGCGGAGCATGGGAACGAGAAGAAGAGAAGTAGCAGTCATAACGCTATTGCCTTTCGGCCCGAAGGGCTTGTCGTCTATCTAGCCAGGCCCTGCGGAGACTGCTGAAAAAGTCCATCTTTCAAAATAGACGAATTTTG
>JBBECD010000002.1:0-49247 GCA_040881995.1 Planctomycetaceae bacterium | reverse complement strand
CATAGAATCTGGGGGCTCGAAGACTCGACCCCAGCCATCCGCCGCGAACTTGACGCACAGAACTTCTGATCACAAGATGTAAGGAGCGAATACCTGTCGGATTTCAAATGATTTCAGCAGGAGCTCCCTCATGAGCCGGGCCGAATTTGATGACCGCGCGGACGCCACTCACGGCGAAGTGACGAGCGAAGATGTCTTCGAGACAGCGTACGACGAGGCGATGAGCTTCGCAAGGCATGCCAGTGCCAAAAGCGAAGGTCGAACGCACCTTGTCTTCGGTGTGATCTTGCTCGCGGGAGCCGCCATTGGTTTCGCGTGCGCCATCCGCTTTAACGTCGGTCAGTTTTCGATGCATCTGATGACGACGCTCCCCATGCTGCTCGCCATCGGGCTGATTTGGAAAGGCCGGCTCGCATCGAGCAATCCGCTGCGTGTCGACATCGATAGCGCCGGCATCACCCTCGTGACCGCGACCGACAGCGTTCGCCATCTCTGGAGCGACGTCGGAATGGCGACCGTCACCGACGTGCTCTACACCAAAAACCGGCGACTCGCCCTGTTCGACCCGCAGGCGAAAAAGTTGGCAGTGATCGGCGATGCCATCACCGATTTTCAACTCCTCACCGAACTCGTGCAGCATTACGTCGCCCAGACCCAGCCCGATACCTCCGAACAATTGCGCCTGAAGAAGGCCCGCCGCATGGCACTGCTCACGGGAGCCGCCGGCCTGTTTCTCGGTTTCGCCGGTGTCTCGCTCTTCTGGAAAGCCCAAAACGACGAGCGCGGCCGAAACCTGCTCGTCGAGCGGGGCGTCGTCGGCGAAGGAAAAATCCTCAGACACTTCACCGCCCCCAACGGCGTCACCCGCCGGGTGGAGTACGAAGTCACCGGCGACAACGGCCAGACGGCGACGCACAACGTCGAAGTCGAGACGCTGGAGTGGGAACTGCTCGAACACGCCCCGACGGTCCCGATCAAGTACGTCCCCGCCGAGCCGGAGTTCGCACAGTTGCTCGCCGGCGAAGTGCGCGACAGCACCGACCTCGGCACGCGCGAGGGGTGGTTGATGCTGATTCTCGGCGGGGCCATGTCGCTGTTCATGCTCGGCGTCTCCGCCATGCAATGGACCGGCTGGGACTACGGCACCGACCCCAACACCGGCCAACTCGGCTGGAGGCGAATCGGGACGTGAGTGGCGTGTGACGCCGTCGGCTTCAGCCTGCGGTTTTCTCAGTGCCTCCGTGCCTCTGTGAGAAAAAATTGTTCGCCGAATAAAAGCAAGTTTTCTCACGGAGGCACAAAAGCACAGAGAAATCCGAGCGTGTTTTCCCCCGTCGCGCCATTGCGTAAAAGAGTTTTTGGTATAATCCTGAAAAGCATTGGTCTCACACGAAGGCGCAAAGGCGTGAAGAAAAACCCGGGGGTGGCTGGGGTCGAGTCTTCGAGCCCCCAGATTCTATGTTGCACGAGTGATGTCACTTCGCTGGGGGCTCGCACAGCCTCGACCCCAGCCACCCGCCGTAGCTCCAAAACCTGCAATCGCGCTACTTTGACTGCCGCCGCTCAGCGACCCGGCGTTCTCACTTCACCTTCTTCAGCCGTACCACCAGTTCTTTCGTCTCCCCTTCCGGCAGGTTGACTTTTTCGATCACCGGTTCGTAACCCTCGGCGGTGATGGTGAACGTGACGTCTTCGTCGGGGAGCATTTGCCGGGTGCGAATTCGACCGTCCGTTTGGCGTTCGAGATGAAGCGTCGCTCTCCACGCCCATTCATCGGCGCCGCCTCGATTCTTGTCGGGTTCGACGGCGATTTGATTGCTTTCTCGCGAATACTTGGCGGCGACGTCGAACGGCTTAATCGGTTCGCCGTTTTCATCGACGGCGGAGATAATTGCTATCGGGGCGAGGTATTTCACGATTTCAAAATCGTCGATGTCGTCGTTGATTTCACCCAGGTCGATCGACGCTGCACTTCCCGGCAAGAGTTCTCCCTTGCCTCGCCGATATCGCAACGCTCCATGCTCGTTCGTCACCAATTGAAGCTTGACTTCTTCCAGACCCCGCGGCAATTGCAGCTCCATTTTCCCCGTCTCGTCGGGACGCGCTGAGTTATGCCAGAATTCACCGTCGTATCGGCCCGTCAGGAATGCGCTGTGCCCTCGCGTTTTGTTGCCGTCGCTATCGAAGACTTGGGCATTAAACGTCACATGCGGGACGGCCTGAACGTCGACAGAGATTTCAGGTTCTTCGTTCTTTGTGACCAACGTTTTCGGCACAAATACAGCCGGCAGTGGATAGATCGCCCGATCGAGAACTAAAGGATTGCGGATTCGCTCGCGCGGCTGAATGCGATATTGACCGGCGGGCAGCGGATCGAATTTAAACCGTCCGTATTCGTCGGATAATTCTCCTCTTTGAACCGACGTCCCCACGGGTAAGCCCCCCGCGCCCGAATCGCGGACGTGTTCGATATTAACGGCAACGCCCGGAACGGGTTTTCCTTGGACATCGAGAACCCGTCCTTCGATGCGAATGCCCGGTTCGAGTTGAATCGTCTTCAATTCGCCCCGTTGCATCGCGACAAATTCTTCGACGATGGCGTAATCCTTGGGAATGACCCACACAATGGCATCGCTTGCTTTGTGAAACATCAGTCGAAATCGTCCCTCGGCATCGGTGAGCGTATCGGAGAACGAAAAAGTGCTTAGGTCAGCCATCGAAAAACCCTGGACTTTAATGCCTTCCAGCCTTTCTCCTTCCGGAGAAATGACCATCCCTGTGACGGCTTCGCCGGGATAGAGTTCAGTCTTTTCGAAGAACGGGCGTTCGCCGAGCTCTTCGTTCTTGCGGATCATGCTCAGCGCGTACCCAAAGCCTTTTCTCGGTGCGTAGTCGTCGTGCTCGGCGTCCAGTTCGATGTACAGATATGGCATGGCGACCTGCTCGGCGGGGATATCAACGATGTATTTGCCTTCAGCGTCGGTCGTATGACGAGTCTCAGCGACAGGCGTATTTTCATCTGACTTGAGGATCGACCGCCGGACGACGACTCGGGCGCCTTCAATGCCTTTGCCCGTCTCTTTGTCAACAACCGCGCACGTATATTGCAGCGGTTCGGCCGTTTCCTCTTTTGGCACCGCATTCTCTTTTTTCTGCGTCGCTGTTTCGGCTTGCGAGGGTTTCACAGGTACGGCCGCCTCATCATCCTCGCCCCGCGCGGCGTCGAACCGAATTCCACCGGCGACGAAGGCGAACGCGAACGCTATCGCTGCGAGCGATAGCGACAACTTCCACGAACTGTTCGATCGGACGGAAATCGGGCGTTTCAGCAACATGGTAATTCTCCGGGTTAATTGACTGGGGCGGTCGATGAGCGTCAGCGCGCCGGTGGGGCGTACAGCGAGACGCCGGCGGGCGAACGAGACGAGTAACTCTGAATACGCGACGGCGTCATCATTCGATGCCGTGGCTTGGTCATCGGCGAGCATGTCCTGACACAGTCGTAGTTCCTTTCGCAGCGACCAGTACGCCGGCTGCATCCAGAGAAGGAATTGACAACACCACGCGGCGGCCCACGTTCGCGCATCGCGGCGGGCGATGTGGCTCCACTCGTGCGACAGGCAAAACCGCAACGCTGATCCCCCCGCTTCGGCCAGTTCGCGAGGGATAAGCACTACTGGTCGCCGACAGCCGAACATCAGCGGGACGTCGATCTCCGACGAGACGAGCAGCCGCACGCGCTCGCCTTGGCCTTGCGACACGGCGGTCCATTCGCGCATGACCATTTCGCTCGGCGATGTGGCGTCGCGACACAACCAGTGCAATCGTCGACGGCCGATGGTCCATTCAATGCAGAAGAACATCACCGCGGCGGCATGTGAAATCACAATAAGCGCGGCGAACATAAACCAAAGATCGGTCGAGGAAGAAGGCTTCACCATGTCGGCGGTTGCAGCAGACGTCGATCGATTCTCTCGAAGCGCGTCGGCCGGTGCGGAGTGATGCTCTGCGAATGCCGTCGGTGAGGATTCGCTTTCCGGCGTGACACGCGGGATCGTCGGCGACGGTTGCGCCGGTGAATTCGAGGCGGGCGGAGCTGCGGTCGGCGGGAAGAGATTCAGCCGCAGCAGCGAGACCGGGGCGAACGCGATGAGCGGCGGCAAGACCGTCATCGCCGCGAGCGCGATTTGAATCAAACGGATGCGGTCGACCGGTTGCGGCAGTTTTTTGAGCGCGACGGCGGCGAGCGTCAATAGCACCGCCGAGGCGATGACGAATTGCAGCCAGGCGACGACGAATGATTGTGAGAATGTCATCGGTTAATCCTCCGCCTGTTTTTGGCGACGGGCGCGGGCGATCAGCCGTTCGAGGTCGCGCATTTCGTCGGGAGAGACGTTTTCGGCCTGGAGCATATTGAGCACAAGCTTGTCGAGCGCGCCGTCGAAGACGCGGTTGAGGAATCGCGAGCTGAACTGCTCGCGGGTGTAGTTCGGCTTGTAGAGCAGCGCTCGCCGGTCGCGGCGTTGTTTGACGAGCTTCTTGCCCGCCATGATGCGGAGGAGCGTCTGCACGGTGGTGAAGGCGCATTCTTCGTGCCGGCGCATCGCCTCGTGAATGTCGCGAACGCGCGCCTCGCCCAGTTCCCAGAGGACTTTGAGCACGTCGAGTTCTCGTTCGGTGGGTGCGTGATCCACGGCGTTGTTCTCCCGTTCATACGAACGACTAAACTAATAAGTTAGTTGAAATGATAGCAGAGCCGGCCGGGTTGTCAACGGCAAAATGTGAAGTTTTCCCGGCGGGCGGCACTGTCGAACGGGCTTGACGTGACGGGCCTTGCTTATTTCGTGTGCCACTGGCTTCGCCAATGTGCCTTGGGGTATTGTCTGTTGATTCATCCAGCCGCCATGCCGTGGTTGAATGGCAAAAGGGAAACTGTTGCCGGGGGGGCAAGAGACCTGCACCTTTTCTTAGCCTCATTTGCGCACGGGAATCCGGATTTTTGCCGTAAGCAATTGCCCCACGGTGGGTTGCGATCAATTTACCCAAAACACACTGTTTTCGCGAGTGCTGGAATGACTCGTGAAACACCGTATTTGCGGCGATTCGTGCGCAATTGAGGTTAGCGCGCTCGCCCCGGTGTGGTCTCGCTGAATGAGAATCCAATACCTTTCGATCGCTTTAATCCTGCGTCCGAATCCACTCCCCATTGTACGACCGCAACCCCTTGGGCGTCGTCACCGGGTCTTGGAACGTGCCATCCCCTTTGCCGATCGCGACCGACATGCTTTTCTCGCGGTAGTTGGCGGTGACGAAATCCTGGCGGCCATCGCCGTTCACGTCGGCGACGTCGACGCCGTAGTTGCCCGAACCGGTTTTGTAGTCGACGCGCGGGGCGAACGTGCCGTCGCCGTTATTGAGAAAGACCGAGGCGAAATCTTCGGTCCAGTGGGCGATGACGAAATCGGCGTCGCCATCGTTATCGAAATCGCCGGTGCCGAGGAATGCGCCGTTGAGGCCGGCGTCGTATTGGGTGTCTTGCTGGAACGTGCCGTCGCCTTTGCCGAGGAAGATCGAGACCGTCGACGTTCCCAGATTCGCCGTCACGAGATCCTGGTTGCCGTCGCCGTTGAAATCGGCGGCTTTGACATCATTGACGGCATGCGAGCGGAGATTCGGGATCGGCGTCGCCGTCACAGAAAGACTGGCGAGCGGTTTCGCGTCGGCAAAAAGGGATTCGCCGGGATTGATAAAATACGTCACCTTCGTGTCGTGCTCGTTGGGAATGATGATATCAACGTAACCGTCGTTATTCAGATCGGCGACTTCGACGTAATACGCCGAGCGGCCGGCTTCGGATTCGATCGCCTCGCCGAATTTCCAGTCCCCGAGACCGCGGCGGATATACAAGCGGCCTATTTTGATATCGCCGTCGTAGCCCGAGCCGCGGGCGGTGTAGAGGAGATCGAGCACGCCGTCGTTGTCGAGGTCGGCGAAGGCGACCCCCTTGGCCTCGCTGGGCGTGGCATATTCGACCTGCTTGTCGAATTGTCCTGCTCCGATATTTCTCGCGACGATGATGCGCCCCGGTTTGGCGATGCCCCGGCCACCGACCCCGAACACGAGATCAAGCAGGCCGTTGTTATCGACGTCGGCCGCGGCGAGATTGTGGATCTGCGGCTCGGACCAGGCTGCATCATCGGTGAAGAATGTTCGATCTTCATCCGAAAAATTGTTCATCGCCAGCGGCGTGAAATTCCCCTTGCCGTCCCCGGCGTCGACCGTCACCATCCCGACCATGTGATAGCCGAGCACGATATCGACGAGGCCGTCGCCGGTGAAGTCGGCGGCGAGGACTTTGTACGGTCCGCCGCGATAACCGTCCAATCGGCCTTTCTCGGGTGACTGAGCGCGAGCGGTTGCCAGGAACGTCATGACGAGCGACACGAAGAGATGAATGGTGAGCGTTTGGGGCGCGAACATCGGATGCCTTCCTATAAAAATTCAGATCAAAGTGGCGACGATATCCTTCAATTTGTCCGGCGAAACGGGCTTTTCGAGAATGGCCACGATGTTGGCCTCGCTGGAATGCCGCAGCGAATCGCCGTCGGTGTGCCCCGTCATTACAATCGCGGGAATTCGACTGCCTCGTTGGTGGAGTGCGTCGATGAGATCGAGACCGCTCATGCCGGGGAGGCGGACGTCGACGATCAGGCAACCGGTCCAGTCGACGGAATAGGCGGCGAGAATTTCGGCGGCGGACGAAAACGTGCGAACGGTATATCCCATGAGTTCGAAATAGAGCTGGAGCGAATCGCGGATCGGCTCATCGTCGTCGAGGACGTAAACGGCAGGAGCGGTCACGACGAACCCTCCTCGTGCGCGGGTTGAATATCCGACGCGGTCTGAGCCGCGGGGAGCCAGAAGTCGAACGACGCTCCTGCGCCGGGAACCGACCGGGCGTCGATCCTGCCGTTGTGGGCTTCGATGAGTTTGCGGCTGATCGCGAGCCCCATGCCCATGCCGATCGGTTTGGAACTCTGAAACGGGTGAAACAGCGTCCGGGCGGCGGCCGCATCATATCCGCAGCCGGTGTCGGTGATGGTGACGCGCACTCCGCCGTCGGCACGTTCGGTGCGAAGGGTCAGCGAACGTGCCGGTTCCGGCGCGTCGGACATGGCCTCGATGGAGTTACGGATGAGATTGACGAGCACCTGCAGAATCTGAATGCGATTGGCAATGATCTCGGGAAGCTGCTCGTCGAGCTGCAACGTTACGCCGATCATCTGATGTTTCAGGTCGTATTCCAAGATGTCGAGCGCGTCGTGTATCAGTTGATTGAGCGAGGCCGCCGACTGCGTGGAACGATCGCGGTTGACGAACGAGCGCATGCCGCGAATGATGTCCCCCGCCCGCAGCGATTGCTCGCCGATTTTTGCGAGGATCGACCTCAATTCGGAGGATTCCTCATGCATCGCGAGCAGTTGAGCCGTGCCGGCATACAGAGCGAGTGCCGAGAGCGGCTGATTCAATTCGTGGGCCAATCCGGAGGCGAGTTCGCCCATCACGCCGAGACGATGGACGTGCGCGAGTTCGTCGCGGAGCGTCGCCATTTTTTCTTCAGCCTGCTTCTGCTCGGTGACGTCCTGCACCGTGCCGATCGAGCGGACGGGGCGTCCGTCGCCGTCGAAGAACGAGATACCGCGTTCGGTGACCCATTTGACCGTCCCGTCGGCGTGCTTCATCCGATGTGAAATCTGATACGGTTGACGCGTCACGAGCGAACGGGTATAGGCTTCATCGACGCGCTGGCGGTCATCGGGATGAATGGCATTCAGAAACGACTCATACGAGGCGCCGAACGACTCTTTTTCGACGCCGAACATCCGGAAGATCTCATCGGACCAGTTCAAGCGATTCTTGACCAGATCGAGTTCCCAACTGCCGATCTTGGCGATCCGCTGTGCATCGGCGAGCCGGGTTTGGCTTCGTTCCAACGCTTCGCGTTGTTGTTTGCTCTGGGTGACGTCGATAAACGATCCCATCATATGCGTGGCCTTGCCGTCGGAATCGCGGATCAAAGCGCTGGACAACTGGACTTCAAACGTGCTGCCGTCTTGGCGTAACGCGGTCAGTTCGCCGAACCAGTGGTCCTTTTCGAGCAATAACTGCATGATGGCGGCGGCGGCTTCAGGCTGCGTCCAGAACTCGGTGGGCGATCGGCCCAACACTTCGTCATCGCGTGCGTAGCCCCACATTTTCAGAAACGATGGATTGACGTAACTGATGCGGCCGTCGAGCCCGGCGATAGCCACTCCGTTCAGCGAGGCTTCAATCGCCGCGTTATTCAGCCGCAGTGCCGATTCCGTATTCTTGAGCGTTGTGATATCGGTATGTGTGCCGATAATCCGCAGCGGAAGCCCGTTATCGCTCCAGGCTGCGATTTTTCCGCACGACAAGAGCCATTTCCACTCGCCCGTGCGCGTTTTCTGGCGGAATTCAACGCGATATTCGGGGCGCTCGCCCGAGAGATAAGCGTCGTAAGCCTTCGCGGTGGCGGCAACGTCCTCGGGATGCAAACGTGCGCG
The DNA here is from genome assembly GCA_040881995.1 of Planctomycetaceae bacterium. Lineage (GTDB taxonomy): Bacteria > Planctomycetota > Planctomycetia > Planctomycetales > Planctomycetaceae > JAQCEJ01. The sequence goes on along the minus strand of JBBECD010000002.1, from coordinate 40,662 downwards.
AAATCGTTCGCACGTTTCCACAAATTCGCCGGGATCGTATCCGAGCATTGTCGCATATTCGGGAGTGACAAAGGTCTCGCCCGTATTGACGTCGAGATCCCAGAGTCCCTGGTTGGCGCTCGCCAACGCCAGGCGCAAGCGTTCTTCGCTTTCGCGCAGGGCGGCATCGCTCTCGACGCGTTGGGTGATGTCGTGTACGAGAGACATCGCGAACATTTCGCCGTGCGATTCGAAACCGCGCAGGCGGACTTCGACCGGAAATGTACTGCCGTCCTGGCGTTGATGCCGCGTCTCGAACGCAATGGTTTCGCCCCGCGCGAGCCGTTCGCCGATTCCATCCATGGATTCGGGAGTCACGCAGGGATCGAACTGAGAGACGAGTTTCCCGATGAGTTCTTCGCGCGTATATCCCAGGCTCTCGCAGGCTCGCGTATTGACATCACAAATGACGCCGTCCTTCCCGTGCAGAAAAAAGGCATCGGTTGCATGCTCGACGAAAATTCGATACCGCTCTTCGCTGGCGCGAAGCCGGCTTTCTACATGCTTTTGATCGGTGACGTCATACCAGGCTCCGACGATTTCGCAGGCTCGCCCCTCGGCGTCGCGAACCAGCATGAAATCGTCTCGCATCCAGCGCCACGATCCGTTCTTGTGACGGAATCGGTATTCGTGAGAGTGACGGCCCGGTTCGAGTATGTGCTGCAGCCCCGCCAGAATGCGATCGCGATCCTCCGGATGAAGGCGATCGACCCGGAAGTTTTTCCTGGCGATAAACTCTTCGGGCGAATAGCCCAATTGGTTTATGATCGTGTCGCTGACGAACGTCGCGCCGAAATCTCCCGAAGGTTCGCAAGTGTAAATCACGGCGGGACTCGAACGAATCAGAAATTGCAGCCGGGCGCGGGTGCGCAGCAGCGAATCTTCCAATTGCTTGCGGGACGTGATATCGGCGACCATTCCCAGCAGCCGGTTTTCCGAGAGTTTCACCGCCGATACCGACCACCAGCCCCGCTCGCCGCACTTCTTGACAAAGGGGAAATCTCCTTCGAAACTTCCGAGTTTGAGAAGCTGCGCGAAGGCGGCAAGCCCTTCTTCCCGCGCTTCGCGGGGAAGCATATCGGCGATCGACAATCGCGTGAGTTCCAGAGAGTCGTATCCGGTGATCCGGCATGCGGCGGGATTCACTTCCAGGTACTGGCCTCGTTCGTTCGCGATGAATACCCCGTGTGGCGAGTGATCGACATAACTGCGGAAACGGCTCTTGTGCTCTAGCGTTTCGGACGATGCGGATGAATCGCGGGAGGAACCTCGACCGGGCGCGGTGCCGTTCATCCCTTCCCTCGCACCGGAAGCCAAATCCCCGCCGCATTGACTGCAATAGCGGAATTCGGGGGACACCGGGGAATCGCACACCGGACATTTCATGGACGGGCCCACGTGGAAAAAGGTCGATTTGAAGAGTTGAGGGAATCACCGAATAGGCAGACCGGACAGGAGCTGCTTGCCTATCGTGACCTAACGGCGATGACAAATCAAGGGGCCTTTGGGGATGAGAAGGATGAGCCGGAATTCGTCGCCGTTCGGCGAACCGCGTCGCGATCAGGCGGGGAGCAAGTCGAATCGGCCGAGGGGTTGGGGGGCGCCGTTGATGATGAGTTCGACGACGTGCGAACCGGGATAATGTTTACGCGTGGTCATCTCGGCGAGCGAAATCGATTTCTCGACGCGGACGGTCTCGCCGGCTGCGAGTTCGAACGATCTGAGTTTGAACACTGGAGGATGCAAGAGAACGGTTTTTTGGGTGGCACGGGCGGCTTGTCCGTCAGTGTCTTTTTCGAAAATGGATTAAACGTTGGAAGCCGATGGGGAATCGACAATGGTTGAAAAAAAGACACACTGGCGGACAAGCCGCCAGTGCCACCCATTTTCCAACGGTCAGTTAGAACTCCCTCGCGAACGCATCTCGTCCGATGAACGTCACAAAGAAAAAATACGACCTCCGGGAGCGACTCCGGAGGCCGTGGACATCAGACACATTCGGACGACAGGCAACTTAACTCGGCATCTAACATAACCGGTTGTGCTTCTCGAAAACGCCCGAACGTTTGCAATAAATCGTGAGGCACAGAGGTTATGTTAGGATTTCTTAATCCATCAGACCGAACAGGTTGGACAACTTGCTCTGGCTGACCTGCTTTTGACGCAAACGAGACGGGAAGTACGCGTTCGGATCGGCCGGTTCCGCAGGAGCCGGGGCGGCTTCCTCGGTCGCGGGAGCGGCTTCACCTTCAGCGGCGGGTGCGGCGCCTTCGTGCGTTGCTTCCGCGGCGTCTCCGCCGTGGCAGGCACAGTCGGCATTGCAGCAGCCCTTCTGGACGCAATAACCACACATCTTGAGTGCCTGTTTGGCCTGATTGCGGACCCGACGGTCGCAATCTCCCAACGCACAGGTCAACGCTTCGGTGATTTCCTTGCCGCAGCAGCAGGGATTCTTGCGAAGCTGATCGCCGATTTCGTCGGCAGCTTTGGCTCGAACGCGTTCATCGCTGTCGTTCAGAGCGTAGACAAAGGCCACCATGATCTCGGGATTGCATTCGCAATCGAAGCGGGCGCCCAACTTGCGAATCGCCGCCCGACGCTTGGTCGCATAGCAGGCCGTCTGCGATTCGTAAATCAATTCGGCGATTTCGCAAGGATCGGCGTCGCAGCATTTTTCCTTGACGCGTCGTTCCTTGCCGCACTTGTCCTTGTCGCATTTTTCTTTGCAGCACTTTTCTTCGACTTCGCATTCCTCTTCGCATCGCACCAGGCGATACTTGGGGAACTTCGGCAGCTTCGGCATACGCCAGCCGCTGTCGCAGCAGTCCTCTTCGCAGCAATCGTTACGTCCGAACGAAGGCATGCGGAGCTTCGGCAAATGGAATCCGCCGTCGCAGCAGTCGTCGCAGACGTCGCTGCAATCGCGACCGAAGCTGGGCATACGCAGTTTCGGCAAGTGGAAACCGCTGTCGCAGCATTCGTCTTCACAGCAATCGTTCCGGCCGAACGAAGGCATGCGCAGTTTCGGCAGGTGGAAACCGCCGTCGCAGCATTCGTCTTCGCAGCAATCGTTTCGGCCGAATGAAGGCATACGGAGTTTCGGCAGCTTCGGCAAGCGGAGGCCGCCGTCGCAGCAGTCGTCTTCACAACAATCATTGCGTCCGAACGAAGGCATACGCAGTTTGGGCAGGTGGAAGCCGCCGTCGCAGCATTCGTCTTCGCAGCAATCGTTTCGTCCGAACGAAGGCATACGCAATTTCGGCAAGTGGAAGCCGCTGTCGCAGCATTCGTCTTCGCAGCAGTCGTTACGGCCGAACGAAGGCATACGCAATTTCGGCATGCGGAGCCGGTCGGTCCAGCGGTCCTGGCAGCAATCGTCGCCGCAGAGGTCTTCACAACCGTCGTGCCGCCATTTGAACGAGGGGAGGCGGAACGTGTTGCAGCAGTCGGTTTCGCAGGTTTCTTCGCAGCACTGCTTGCCCCAGTTAATTTTGGGGAGCCGTAATCGGCCGCAGCCGTCGTCTTCGCAGGTGGTGCGTTCTTCGCGGCAACGGGTCCGTGAGCAGGAGCGGGGAGCTCGTGCACGGCATTTTTCTTTGCAGCATTCGGTGCGAGGGGCGGCACATTTGCGTTGATAGCTGTGAACCGATCGGTCGCAGGGCATTGTAATCACGGGCTTGCAGCATTCGGGCTGAACAGGCGAGGCACAATCCGTCGTTTTGGCTGCACCGTTTTCACTTTGTTCGCTTTCCGGCGACTCCAAGTCCAACAGGGCTGCCTGTGCCACGACATGAACGCTTAGTATCGCTGCCACGAATGCAGTGAACTTAATCCATTTCATAATGCAGCGTCTCCTTCACTTGGGTCGTTATCGTGAGCGGCAGGAAAAAAGAAGTTCGTCGGTGTATTCGTCGTAATTCGGGTGACCAGGGGTGCGAGAAGACCGGTAAGGGCCTTCTTCTCCGCGAGATTGCGACGGACGTCCAGTTCCTGCTGCACGCGGGTCTGCCGACCCTCAAATCCATTCTCCAAGCGTGTCGTCCTGATCGCGGGAGCTTGGTTTCGTCCCGTGCGTTAACCGCTACGATCAGCGAGTCCGTGTCTCCATGAGAAATCCGTTTTTCTAGGACTGGTGTGATCTATCGGCGAGACCGGATCGTTCGCTTGAACCTCACCAACCGTTGTCAGGCAAATTAGTTACGTCAATTCTTATGACGATTATGCCGGGCGTAACGCTTAGAGAAGCTGGAGGGGAATGTGAGGCCGCTGTTGCGCTCTTTCCGCTCGATTTGGCGTGAATCTGGAGAATCTGCGCCGCCGGAAGGCAACCGCGGTGCCGGTTAACGATTCTCCCGATCGCACCCACAAAGTGCGGTTTGAGCATTGCAGCGATCGCCACCAAGAAACGGGTCGCACCAGTCGTAACCCGGAGGAGGAAAACGCGAACTATCGCACTATCACTCTATCGCTTCGGGCAGCAGCACGAGAGACGACCGGCTCTTCTTTTGCATCACGACAAAATCACGCCGGTCGAGCGTAAAGATGGCCGGGCACGTCTCGTGCTCGGCGACGAACAAAAGCGTCAGGTCGGCGAGTTGCGGTTGGAGACTCTGAAATCGCTTCTGCAACTTCGCAACCTCGGCGAGCGACGATTCCGGCAGGTGAGCGATTTGCAAGAGGCCCGATTCGACGCTGCCATAGAGCTGTTGCAGACCTCGCGGCAAATTGCGCAGCAACCATGCCGCTTCGGTGAGCACAGGCCATGTCGTCCACAACGGTGGCTGAATCGTGCGGAGCGTTTCGGTGCAAAGATGGTGATACTGATCGCTACGGTCGAGGATCGCCACCAGCGGACCGGTATCGATCAGCACCCGTGAATGCAGCGGTTGGGTCACTTGCCGAAGCCTTCCATGTGCCGCAGGTTTGTACTCAAATCACCCTTGCGACTGTCGACGCAGCCGATGATCCCGGCTTCCTCGGCCAAGTCGAAGCACGTCGGCAACTTCGCGTGACGGCGCAGATATTCTTTGATCGCCTCGCGGGCAATGTCGGATTCAGTCCGTCCGGTTGCCTCGACCATCGCATCGAGGCCGCTACGAAGCGGCTCGGGTAGCCGGATGCTTAATCGGTCGGTCGCCATCATTTCACCTCCGTCTGACATTATACCACGTGCGTCAGACAAGTGCAAGTTTCCATGCCTTCAGACGCCGTGGTACTCGCGATACCACTCCACGAATCGCTTGACTCCCTCCTCGATCGATGTCGTTGGACGAAACCCGACATCGCGCTCGAGGTCCGAGATGTCGGCGTAGGTCTCCAGCACGTCCCCCGGCTGCATCGGCAACATGTTTTTCGCCGCCGGCTTGCCGATCGCCTGTTCGAGCACCGCAATCAAATGCATTAATTCGACGGGGCGATTGTTGCCGATGTTGTAAACGCGGTATGGGGCGAAACTACACGACGGGTCGGGCTGCTCGGCACTCCACTCAGGGTTGGGCGTCGGTATGGTCTCCGTAACCCGCAAGATCCCTGCGACGATGTCGTCGATGTACGTAAAATCCCGCCGCATCTGACCGTCGTTATACACGTCGATCGGTTTGCCGGCGAGAATCGCCTTCGTGAACTTGAACACGGCCATATCGGGCCGGCCCCACGGTCCGTACACGGTAAAGAACCGCAGCCCCGTTGTCGGCAAGCCGAATAAATGGCTATAGGTGTGGGCCATCAATTCGTTCGCCTTCTTCGTCGCCGCGTATAACGATAAGGGATGATCGACGTTGTCGTGCACCGAAAACGGCATGCGGCGATTCGCTCCGTACACCGAACTCGACGACGCATACACCAGATGCCCGAGCCGATGATGCCGGCAGAGTTCGAGGATGTTTCCGAAGCCCACGAGATTGCTGCTCACGTACGCCGAGGGGTTTTCGAGCGAATACCGCACTCCCGCCTGGGCCGCGAGATGAATCACCGCTTTGAACTCATTCTGCGCGAACGGTTTCTCCAGCCCCGCGCGGTCGGCGAGATCGACTTCTTCGAAGGAGAAATTGCCGTTCCCCTCAAGAATCGCCAGTCGGTCGCGTTTCAGTTGCACCGAATAATAGTCGTTGACGTTGTCGAGACCGACGACGCGATCGCCCCGTTCGAGCAATCGGCGAGCGACGTGAAACCCGATGAACCCCGCGGCTCCGGTGACGAGATACGTGCTCACTCATTCCCCCATGAATTCGTTATTTCGCGTCCGTGGCGAGATGCGAGCGATAATAGTTGATCGTCGACGTCAATCCTGTCTTGAGATCCACGACCGGTTCCCAACCCAGAACCGACCGGGCTTTGGTGATGTTCGGACACCGGCGCTGCGGATCGTCTTTCGGCAATTCCTCGTACACCAGTTTCGACGAAGAACCCGTGATCTCCAGAATTTTCTGGGCGAGTTCAATCATGCTGTTCTCGACCGGGTTGCCGAGATTGATGGGACCGATCTCGCTCTCCTGATTCATCATTCGGTACATCCCTTCGATGAGGTCGGAGACGTAACAGAACGACCGCGTCTGCTCGCCGTTGCCGTAAATGGTGATCGGTTCGCCCCGCAACGCCTGCAGAATGAAATTCGAAATCACGCGGCCGTCGTCGGGTGCCATTCGCGGCCCGTAGGTGTTAAAGATGCGGATGATCCGCACGCCGACGTGATGCGAAACGTGATAGTTGACGCAGAGCGACTCGGCGACCCGTTTGCCTTCGTCGTAACAGCTTCGCGGACCGATCGGATTGACGTGTCCCCAGTAATCTTCGGTTTGCGGATGAATAAGAGGATCGCCGTAGACTTCCGACGTCGAGGCATGGAGCACGCGGGCGCCGCACCGTTTGGCGAGCCCGAGCACGTTGACCATGCCGACCGTCGACGTCTTGATCGTCTTGATCGGATTGTGCTGATACGCCTTGGGCGACGCGGGACAGGCGAGATTGTAAATCTGGTCGGCCTCAACGAACAGCGGATGCACGACGTCGTGCCGAATGACTTCGAAGCGGGGATTGCCGATTAAATGCCGAATGTTTTCCTTCCGCCCGGTAAAGAAATTGTCGACGCAGATCACGTCGTACTCGCGCGCGAGCAGATAGTCGCAGAGATGGCTCCCCAAAAACCCGGCACCCCCGGTCACAAGCGCGGTCGTCATGGATATCTTTCGCTGAAGTGTGGTCGTAGCCCTCCTTCCGCCGACGATGGGAAAGGATGTCACATTCTAAGCCGGGGATGTGACCGCGTGCCAGTGAGAAAAGTCGAGAGTCCAGGGTCGAGGGTTGAGAGCCAGAAAAGACAAAAGAGGCTCGAACGCTCATTGCCTCTATCTGGCTCTGGACTCTGGACCCTCGACTCACCTCCCCTTATTTCTCCACCAGCGCAGCTCCAACGCCCCTTTCACCCGGCTGGAACCGTCGTCGGCGGTGCCGGCGAGGTCGATGCGGCCGTCGCCGTCGAAATCGGCGGCGATGATCTGATTAGCGGCGAACCATTGCTCTTTCACCACGTGCATCGTCCACGTTCCCCGAGGATCGCCTCCGTTCTCGAACCAGACGACTTGATCTCCCTTCGCCCAGCTCGATGCGGCGATATCGACGTCGCCATCACCGTCGAAGTCGGCCGCAATCGCCTCGAAGGCGTATGGCATCGGGCCGACGGCGTGTTTCGTCCACTCGGTTCCCATTCCTTTTTCGCCGACGTTTTCGTACCAGACGATCACATGCCGTTCGGCCGGCAACAACGGATCGCGCATCCCTTGTGCAATCACCACGTCGGTGTCACCGTCACCGTCGACGTCGACGGGATGTCCCTGAATCTGCGCCCGCCCCGTGTCGTCGATGATGTGCTTCGTCCACGTGTCGACTTTCGGATCGGCCGGGTTTTCAAACCACACGAGATACGACACATGCTGCTTGATGTCGGTGACGTCGGGGGGAACATTTTCCGCTCCCACCGAGGCGGCCAGAATGTCGGGCTTGCCGTCGAAGTTCATGTCGACCACCGCCACCGTGCGGGCTTCGGGCATTCTGTCGTCGATGAGGTATCGCGTCCATTCGTTGTCCCAGCCATCGCGGCCGGGGTTCTCGAACCACGTGATCAGACCGCTCGCATAACCGCAGGCGGACGCATCGAGGTCGCCGTCGCCGTCGATATCGGCCAGCACGACATCATAAGCCCGTGGGCAGTTTGTCGTGATGACGTAACGTTGCCACGGCCCCGCTTGGGGATCTTTGGGATTTGCATACCACGTAAGCTGGCCGTCACGGTTATTCACGATGGCGATGTCGGGCCGGCCATCGCCATTGATGTCGCCGTTGGTATGCCGTTCGAACCAGCCCGTTTCGTTTTCGTGGATGAGATGTTTTGTGAACGATCCGTGGCCGTCGTTTTCATACCAGAACAGATCCGATTGCTGCTTGGTTCCCCGAACGTCGCCGCTCGAGAGATCGAGGTCGCCATCCCCGTCAAAATCGGCGGCGGACAGGCCGAAGGCGTAGCGATAATCGCCGGAGATGAGATGATCCTCGAACGTCACCGGCGCCGCCGATTTTTCTCCGTCTTCGCCGGGGAGTTCGGGACTCGCGATGCTCAGAATGACAACAGACGTCACACTCCAGAAAATCTGACGGTAATTCGTACGCATATCAGACTCCTCCCCTTTTTGACGATTTCCTCACGCAAAGACGCGAAGGATGTTGTGATTCATTTGACTCTTTACTTTGCGCCTTCGTCCCTTTGCGTGTCACCATCTTCAATGAAACTTTACTGTTCGCACTCGCTCGCTCCCTCGGTTCCCGCAGGTTCGATTCTCACCAGCGGGGTGACGGCTCCTTTTTCACCGAAGCGGCCGATCACGGTTTCATACTGCGTGTGATGTCCCAGCACCGCCCGCGGAAAACCGCTGTTCTTCAGGCTGTGATAAAATAGCCATTGACGCTTCCCTAACTGCAAGCGATGTCCCGCGGCGACGTCGGATTTGACGGCTTTCATGTTCTCGCTCACCGTCAGGCTGCGCCAGACCTTGCGGATCGATTTCGCGGTCTGGGGATTCAAATCGAAAACCAGTGGCGCGTATAATCCGTCGCCGACGTTCGTTTGCTTGAGGATCAATTTGCGGTTTTCGATGATGAACTCACCGACCGAATACTGGCCCCGTTCCTGCGGCAGGGCGAGCGGATAAACCGTCAACCCGCGCGACTTTTTCTCGGTCTGCAGCGAGAGGTCGCGCGTTTTCAGGCTCGGCGAAACCTGGACCCCGTCCGCCAGATGCAACCGCATCGTATATTCAAGACGCGGCGTCGGATTGTCGCCGTAACCGCTCAATCCCGAGACGCTGTCGGCGAGCAATAGCCAGTCATCGTCGCGGGACAGCATGATCTGGCGTTCGAAGTGAATGGCATCGGTCAGCGATTTTTGCAGTTCGAGGTAATCGCCGTCTTCGTCCGACGTCCAGCAGACGCAGCTCCAATCGTGGGGAGACGTAAACGTCTGGCCGTCGACCGTGAGATCCCATTCCCACGCCCCCTCAAACCAGGTCTGCTGTTGAGCATAGAGCGAGAGCATCGGCCAGGGCTGCTGATACACGACCGTCGCCACGGCCGATTTCGGTTTCCAGTCGGCCCGCATCGCGGCCCAGTCGCCCTCCTCGAACACCGCCGATAACGACTCGGCCTTCGAACATTTCTTGAGCACCGACGCGACATAACGGGTCGTCAACACCTCGCGATTGCGCCCCTTTTGTTTCGTCGCGCGCCGACCGCCGGCTTCGACGTCCACGCCGAAATGTTTGGCCAACGCGAAGGCTTCTTTCCATGCTGCGGGCCAGCGCCGAGCGGGAAGGCTGCGAGCCATTTGCCGATACAAGTCCCCGAGGGCATGCTGCTCCGCCGAGTGAAACGGATGCGACCCCTTGGTCTCGCACAATGCGACCGACCGCAGCAGAAGTTTGCCGCAGCGCTCTTGCGCCGATGCCGAGAAACACGGTTTCCCGGTTCGTTCAGAGAGACTCCAGACGCGAAAGTACGACGCCATGGCGTCGGCGAGTTGCGGCAACCACTCAGCGGGAGGCATTCCACTGGTATCGATCTGCCGTTCGAGAATCTGGTCGAGCGATTGCTGCCCCGTGCCGCGATACGCTTTGACTCCTTTGACGTGCGGAAACAGCAGCCCGGCACGCCAGGGAATCTCGCCGGTAATCACCCCCTGCTGAGCGACATTCAGCGCATATGAGAATTGCTCGACCGGCGTATGCGACCACTGCACGGCGTCGGTCAGCAACTGCCGCCACAGTTTGCAGAAAATGTCGCCGGCCAGTTCGTCGCCGCGAGCGAGGAGCACGTCGGCGAGCAGCAACCACTCGGGAGGGGCGAGCCCCTGAGTGAGTTTCGCATCGTACAGCCACTCGGCGAGCGCCGCCGTGAGCGGAGACTGCACGACTTTCTTGTCGCTCTTGTCGTGATCCTGCCCGTTGTCTCTGCCGTTTGGGGAGTGCCCGGCCTCGGTCCGGCCGTTCGTGCGCTGGGCTCCGTTCGTCGGCTCGGCATCGACAGGGCGTTTTCCGTCGGGGGACGCCGTCGACTGCACGGCGTCCAACAAGGCCAGAAATCGTTCGGTCGGTTCGAACGGGAAAAAGCTCCATTCGCTCCCGTCGCCCCGTTTTGCAGATTTCCCGTCGGGCGCGTCGGTAAAATGCCCGGCGAGGTCTTTAAGAATCGCCTGCTGAAAGTGCTCGCGATCTCCCTGCTCGATCGCCTGCAACACCTTCGCCGGCGTCGACCGCCGCCAGTGCACCAGGCGCAAAAACTCCACGTCGGCAAGCCCCTGCATCAGAGGAACGGCTGAACCGAACGACAACGAACTCGAAGCACTCATGAGAAGACATCCGCACGAAAAATAACAAAATGATGAAATAAGGCTGCGTATAGATCCATAACCATTCCGGGGCGAGATCTCCAGTCCGGGCCGGGAAGAAATTCAGAGGGGGAGACTGCGAGCGGGTCGCACCGGTTGCTCGCCAATCGGCGCAGTCGGCAGGCGTATTTGCGCGATCGGCGAAGCGGGAGCTTCGAAGACCTTGCGTTCCCAAGCGGAGCTTGGGAACGAGTTGGCCTTTCTGACTCATCCTTCATCCTTCATCCCTCGAAAAACGCACCCTCACCCGGCCTGCGGCCGACCTCTCCCGGGGGGAGAGGTGTGAAGACGCGCTCCGCTGCGCAAAGCCTTCGCGTCGCGGCTAAACTTTCTTGTCTCCCAGTCTCCTGGTCTCCCAGTCTTCCTCAAAACCACTGCGGGCCGGCCTTCTTGCGATTCAGGCCCATCTTCAGCAGCGACATTTCGAGTGGCGTCAAGCGGGTGAAGAGTTCGACGCCGATCTGATGGCGGCCGTCGTCGAGGAGCGTCACTTGCCGGACGACGCCGCGGACTTCTTTGCGGACTTTTTGCAGGTCGTTGATGAGCGTGACTTTGATCTGCTCGCCGATGGTCATCGGGTCGTCGAGAATCATGCCGATGCCGGAGATCGAGACTTCGTACAAGTCCCCTTCGATCCCCCAGCGCATCACGTCGGTGTCGCGATAGATCGCCGCCTTCGGCTCGCCGGGCGAACGGGGAGTGCGCCCCCGCGGCTGGCCCGCGTTCGATTCCGGCGGTTCATTGGGCGGAGTGGGTCGCATCATTTGTATCGCTAGCGATGGGTGATTTAGTTTTCTTCGTCCACGTCGTCTTCCGCGGGTTTATCCTCGTCCGCTTCGTCTTTTGGCTTCTCGTCTTTCTTCTCTTTGTCGTCATCGTCGCCGGCGGCGGGTTTGTCGTCGTCTCCCTTGGCGGCCGTTTCCTCAGCCGGTTCGCCGCCGCCGAAGAGTTTCGCCATGTCCTTGCCGATTTGCACGCGAACCTCTTCGAACTTTTCGGCGTCGGCGGGATCTTTGGTCTCGGTGAACTGCACCAGCAGCGTCGCCTCTTCATCGATGAGCTTGAACAACGCCACCGCGTCGTCGATGAAGTCGTCGTCTTCTTTGGTCAACGCCGTTCCCTGCAAGCGGCGGAGCATGCGGATGATGTTCCGCTGCATGCCGCGCATTTCATCCATCAGCGTCTTCACCCGTTCGACGTCATACACCTGGTGGCCGTAACCGTCGGCGGTGGTGCCGACGAGGGCATAACTGGCGTGCGCGTACCCGGCGATAAGTCCGCCGATCGCCTGCAGTTGGACGCTCTCGATTCCCTCCTGCGCCGACGCCGGGGCGGGAGTGTGGAACGTCGCCGCCAGCAACAGACCACCAACAATCGCACACGAACAGAGCTTCGATGAAAGCCAGGGTTTGCGGTACATGAGACATCGACCTTTCTTCAATGTTGATTCTGAACGCGTTCAGCAGGATCGGCCTTATGATACGGTCGGTGATGCTTCGCGGATAGACCAACCTGCGAGGAGAATAGAGGGCGAACATCGTGCAGGGAATGACGAATGTCGAAATCCAAATGACGAATCAAATCCGAATGTCCGAATGTCGAAGTATGGAAGTGGTTGTGTTTTTTGCCAATCGACTTGGAATAGGCAAGGTTTTGGGCATTCGGGCTTCGTCATTCCTTAGACATTCGGATTTCGACATTCGTCATTCCGCACGCAGTGCGCCCGCCGTCACATCGCCTTGCGCGTCCGCCGGCCTTTGATGTAGCTCGATAACACCATCTGGGCCATGTTCTCGGCGTTGCAAGTGGCGGAGATGCCTCCCGTGACGCGGGCCAGTTCTTCGACGAAATTCACCAGGTCGAGATAGAAATAATCTTCGATGAGCGCGAAGCTGGCGACGTGAACCCCCTCATGGGCGATCCTCTTCGCCTCGCGCAGCGTGACCTGCGCGGTGATTTCGGCGGGGGGATATATCAGCATCACGTCGCGGCCTTCCACATGTGCCGTCGGCTCGCCGTCGGTGATAATCAGAATTTGCCGGTTCTGAAACGGCTGCCGGCCGAGAATCCGCCGGGCGACCTGCAAGCCGGCATGCAGATTCGTAAAATGCTCGGGGACGAAACCGGGCGGACGATCGAGGGGAATCCGCAACCGCACGCGCGGATCGTAAATGCTGACCGGCTTCGGCGCCGACTTGAGCAACTGCCGTTCGTTCAGCGGCGTCGCATACGTATAAAATCCGACGACCTGCAAAAAGTCCGATGGATACTTCGCCCGAATGAGCGCTTGAAGAGCCATCGCGATTTTTTTCGCCTGCCCGTATTTTCCGTAGCGGCCCATGCTCCCGGACATATCCAGGAGAACGACGGTCGCACACGCGGTCTGATATTGCGTGTCGTACAGCACGAGATCCTCTTCGGAAATCTCGATCGGGGGCTTGCCCCCCTTGCGGAGCAGGGCATTCTTGAGCGTCTCGTGCAAATTGAGTTGCGACAGCGAATCGCCGTATTCGTATTGCTTCCACTCGTCGTGCATCGTCTGACCGGCGCCGCGGTGCTCGGTTTCGTGCCGGCCCACCGCGTCGCGGTTGTTGACGTTGAGCAACTCTTCGAGCGCTTTCGTTTCGACCCGGCGGACGCCGCGCGGCGTGACGATATATCGGCCGTCTTCGTCCTTCTCGATATAGCCGCGCTTGATGAGCATTTCGAGCAGTTCGGGATTTTCCTCGCCCCACTCTTCGAGGGCGGGCATCGCATCGTCGCCGTAGTGCAGCAGATATTCGCTGATCTGATCGAACAACTGGTCCGCCGACTGCGGAGAAAACTCCTGCGATCCATCCCAGCGCGAATATTCGAAGTGAGGCATGGGGAATCCAATTGATAATGGACAATGGACAACGGAGGAATTCAACGGCTATTGAGTCTCAGGTTAATAATGTCACAAAATGAGACATGGTGAGGGACAACCTCGTGTGCATTCAACGAGTCGAGCATCAAGCGATTGACGCCTTGTCTTCAGCCCCGAAGGGGCGTTCATTTTCCTAGCCAGGTCCGCAGGGCCTGGTAGACGTTCCCTAAAATCTGCTTCTCGGCCCAACGGGCCAACAGTTTGTCGTCATGCGAAATTGCATTTGAACTGCCGGCCCTTTGGGCCTCTTGCCTATTGGGGGGCTCGATTCCAGGGGCTTCGCCCCTGGCTAGGTGAACTGCTGGCCCTTTGGGCCGGAAGACAAAGGCTGTTCGTCAATCGAGAATTGTGACCTGATTAACCTGAGACTCAATAGCCGCGACGCGGAGCGATTCTGCATTGTCCATTATCCATTATCCATTACTTGCTCTTCTTGTGCGGCCGGTTCACCGAGAGACTCTAAAATCTGCCAAATCTTTTGAATCAACTGCGGCAGGCCTTTGCCGGTGACGGCGGAGATCGCCAGCACCGGTTTGCCGAGGTCTTCCTGCAACAACTCGATCGCCGCCTCGGCGTCGGGGAGTTCGCATTTGGTAACGACGATGATCTCGGGCCGTTCGATGAGCGTCGGATCGTACAGCCGGAGTTCTTCGTGAATCTGATGATAATTTTCGATGGGGTCGGTCTGATCGAGCGGTGCCGGTTCGATGAGATGCACGAGGATTTTGGTCCGCTGCACGTGCCGGAGAAATTCATGTCCCAGACCGATCCCCGAGTGGGCTCCTTCAATCAAGCCGGGAATGTCGGCCATCACAAATTGCTGATCGTAACCGACGCGGACCATCCCTAAATTGGGATACTTCGTCGTGAAGGGATAATCGGCGATCTCGGGAGTCGCCCGCGACAACCGGCTCAGAAGCGTCGACTTGCCGGCGTTCGGCTTGCCGATGAGACCGACGTCGGCGATTAACTTCAGTTCGAGGGCGATGCGGCGCTCTTGTCCCGGTTTGCCGAGTTCATGATCTCGCGGCGTGCGATTGGTCGCGGTGGCGAAGTGTTTGTTACCGTGACCGCCCCGTCCGCCGCGGGCGATGATGATCGATTCGCCCTGTTCGACAAGATCGCGAAGCTCGACGTCGCGTTCGATGTCGCGGACGAGCGTTCCCGGCGGAACGTAAATGATGATGTCTTCACCCTTCTTGCCGTGCTTCAACGCCCCCTGCCCCGGTTTGCCTCCGTCGGCTCGCCAGTGCTTATGGCCGAGAAGATTGGTGAGGCTGCCGATGTTACGGTCGGCCTGAATGATCACATGCCCGCCGCGGCCGCCGTCGCCGCCATCGGGACCGCCGTAGGGAACGTGGGCCTCGCGGCGCATGCTCATGCAGCCGTGCCCGCCGTCTCCTCCCTTACAGATAATTTCCACGCGATCGACAAACATGTTTTACTGCCGTTCTGTTTTGCTGATGCGCATTATATTCCCCGCGCTGACAACCGTCGGGAAAATTCGTCGAGATAGCGGTGAAAATCGCTATCGTGCTTCAGCAGATTTTCACTCGACCATTGACGGATGAAATCTTTCTGCGGGCCGTCGCTCAAGTAATCGACGGGGCTTTTGCCGTCGACGCGAGCCAACAGACACGCCGAGAGATGACGCAGCGAGCGCCGGGTGAAATCTCGCGAACTATCGTGCATTTCGTCGGCCGATTCGTCGAATTGCCGTTCTGTAGTGTATCGATCCCAGAACCGCTCCGCCAGTGGGATGAATTGTGCCGGCCATTGCGGCCTGCCGACCGCTTTGAGCAGAATGTGACTCAAAAAGAAGCCGAGGTCGAATGACGGGTCGCCGAAATGCCCGGTTTCGAAGTCGACGAGCGTTAAATCCCCGCCGTGCAGCAGGATGTTTTTCGGGCTGAAATCGGCATGCACGACGCACAGCGATTTCGACAGCGTTTCGTTGATCAGTTCTTGCAGCGTTCGTTCGAGCGGCGGATGCTTGCGCTGCAAATATCGATAAAAAGGATCGAGCCGCAGTTCGTCGAAGACTTCGCGATCGCCGAGTTGTTCGCGCAAGTCGTCCCGATCGGCGGTCGATTGATGAATCGCCGCAAGGATCGAACCGAGTCTTTCCGCCAGCGACAAATCGACAGCCCCGGCGAGCAGCTCTCCCTTCCAGACCCGATGATCGGCGGGAACCGCTTCCATCGCGAAGAGAAACTGCGAACGGTCTTCGAAGTCGACACGCGGAATCACCCCGGCGGGGAGCAACGGCGACAGACAGCGCATGACATCGACCTCGCGGTAAATGCGGTCGGGCCGGCTGAACCAGTCGGCTTTGGTGCGCAACTGCGACCGGGATTGCTTGACCACGAAATCGGGGCGGTCGATGCAGTGGATGCGAAGCACGACGTTCGAGACACCCCACGCCAACGCGTGGGCGGTCGCCCCGCGCGGGTCGGAGATCAATCCGCGAGAGGCGAGATATCCCAGAATATTCGATTCGTCGAAGTCGGTGTACGGGTTATGCATAAGAATCTATCCGGAAATGTTGGCAGTCCTACGAGATGTTGTGTCCATTGCACCGCCTCGATACCACGAATTGTGTCCGAGCCAACTTTTCGGATAGCCTCTAAGAGAATGACCGAAGCAGATGATGCGAAAAACCAACACCCGGCAGGGTAACGGCATAAAACCTAAGTGTCCATTTCGAAGAAAAAGTGACCTATACTCGGTTTGGACTAACGACGTCAGGTGTGTAATCTCATACTGAGCTGGAGGTTACACGAACGTCGAAAGTCTCGATTCGATTTTGGCTGCGCTCTTTCGCCGGTCAGATCAAGGTTGCCGGTTGCACGGCAGGGTCTGTCATCATAACCATTGCAACTCAGGGGACACGTTTTCCCGTCGAAGTTTACCCACGTCGGGGCGTCATATGCCATCGGTTTGATCTTGAAAGACCTCTCGGCCGCGTGGTCTTTTTCGTGCGATTCACCCAGTTTTTGTTTGCAATCGGTTGGAAAAGTGGCATATCATCAATAGGAATAATACCGAGCCCCCTTCTGATGAGAGACTTTCCCGGTTTTATCACGTACAAAGTTCGTAGCAGCGAACCGCCCCGACCCGGGTTTGAGAGAATCCGGGATTCCATAGAAACAGACACGTTTTCCCATTTGCCCTGAACCAGGAGCACGATCATGATGACCCCCAATCGTTGGGTGAGAATTGCACAAGCCGTCGGTTGTTTAGCGATCTGCCTGATGCTGATATCGGCTTCTTCCTCCGATGCCAACTCGCGGGCGCGGAAGCCCAAGCGACCGATCACCAAGCCGAAGTTCGATCCCGATGCCGAACGGGTGGAATTGTTCCAGGGGATCGAAGACGGGCAGTTCGATGCCCGCATCATTGCCAAGAACGCCTTGCAAGGCAAAATTCTCATCGAAAACAAGACCGATAAACCGTTGACGGTTGAGCTGCCCGATTCGATCGTCGCCGTTCACATCCTCAAGCAATTTGGCGGCGGAGGCATGGGTGGCATGGGCGGCGGCATGGGAGGCATGGGCGGAGGGATGGGAGGCATGGGTGGCGGCATGGGAGGCATGGGCGGTGGCCAATCCATGGGTGGTGGCATGGGCGGTATGGGAGGAGGCATGGGAGGCGGGATGGGTGGCATGGGTGGAGGTATGGGTGGCATGGGAGGCGGAGGAGGCTTCTTCTCGATTCCCCCCGAACAAATCATCTCGCTCCCCTTTAACTCCGTGTGCCTCGAACATGGCCGGCCCGAACCCAACTCGGGCATGGTCTACATCCCGGTGCCGACCGACAGATACACCGATGACGAAAACCTGCAGGCATTAATTGGTCTCGTCGCTCGCGGCCGACTCAATCCGCCAGCGGCGCAAGCCGCCGCGTGGCACATCTCCGACGACATGAGTTGGACGGAATTGGCGAGCAAGCACATCGACGGCTTCAGTGGGCTGCCGCCGACGCCGTACTTCAGCCAGGCACAGCTCTTCTTCGCACAGGAGATCGTCAACGCAGCCGTGGAACGGGGTGAGGAACTCGCCGAAAACGCCGAACCGCGCGAAGGTCCGACGCTGCGAGAGATCATCCGCGAAGGACGCCGAACCGACAAAGTGTCGTCGCGATAGACGGTCTTTTCTTGATCGGCCAATCGCGTTGATCAGCCAAGCGCGGCAGCCCTCGGTCGTGGACCATCTTAGAGGCTATCCGAAAAGTTGGCTCGACACAATTCGTGGTATCAAGGCGGTGCAATGGGCACAACATCTCGTAGGACTGCCAACATTTCCGGATAGATTCTGAAAGACTTGCCAAGAACTCCCGCAGCGATGCGGGAGTTCTTTTTTCGTTTTTTATGAGCCGACACGACCCAACATCCCGAAAAACACGCCGACTCCGATCGTTGTCGGTCGAGCCGACGATGATGTTTCCGCAGATTCCATTCGGCGGCCTGAACATATCGTTTTTGCTCGTCTGAATTGACAATTCACCGTGAAAATTGTGTAATGGTTTTGTCAAATCTTCATCGCGGTGATGAAGATCGACGTCGGCGGAATGCGTTCTTCAAACGTCGATACGGTGTTGATTCCTTTAGCTCGCGCGATGCTCGCCCGTTCCGCGGCTTATTCTTTTTGAGGTAATCACATTGGCGAATTAATGGTGGTATTGAATTGTTGATTTATTTTTTCGATGTTCTTTTTAAGGAGTCCGGTATGGCAAGGTCAAGAATTTTAACTCGTCGGCGTCGAGGTTTCACTTTGATCGAACTGCTGGTCGTGATCGCGATCATCGCGGTTCTCATCGCCTTACTTCTGCCCGCCGTCCAGCAGGCCCGCGAAGCCGCGCGACGTTCGCAGTGCACGAACAACCTGAAACAGTTGGGCCTGGCGATGCACAACTATCACGACACGTATCAGTTCTTCCCGATCAACATGTATGGCGGGTACGGCGGCTGCAACACGGCGTGGGTCAACAACGTGCTCTCGATGAACGGAACCGTGACTCCCTATCAGCAAAATGGCAAGCCGTGGAGCTTCCACGCCTACCTGCTGCCCTACATCGACCAGGCCAACTTCTATAACACGCTGAATCCCGGCAATCTTCCCATCAGCGGCAGCGGCCAGATGGACGTGGTCGTACCCGTGTTCGTCTGCCCCAGCGACGGCAACGGCCCTCGGCTCATCGAGTCGACCTCTTACACCACGGGCAGCACCAACGTCTCGATTACGAATTACAAAGGGGTCATGGGGAGCAGTTGGAACTGGGGCGCGTACGTCAACAACGTGGTCAGCTACTTCTGCGGCGACGCGTTCGTCGATAACAACGGCCTGTTCCCGCTCTTCACCAACATGCGGCCCCGGCGCTTCGAGTCGGTCAAGGACGGAATGAGCAACACCCTTGTCATGGGTGAGTCGGTTGTGAACAAGACGTTCGCCACGGATGGAAACGGGCCGGGGTGGTCGTGGATGAATTCGGCTGAAGCCAATGCCACGGCGGCGGTTCCCATCAACACCTACAATCACAAGTCGCCCAGTTCCACGACGTGGGACGTGCGTTGGAGTTTCGCCAGTCCGCACGAAGGAGGAGCCTTCTTCCTGTTGGGTGACGGAACCGTGCGTTTCCTCTCGGAAAACATGAGTCTGTTCTTGTACCGGAACTTGTCCACGTACGACGGGGCGGAAGTTCTCGGAGAATTCTGATCCGATTTGAGTTCCACGGCTGGAGGCCGGCGCGCTCTCCAGCCGTTTTTTGTTTTGTCGCTCGTCGAAAACGATAACTGTTCGACGGCCGGCTGCGAGATCTTGAGTCTGCACCAATCACAGAATGGACGCCATGAAGACACAACCCGTACGGTTTGCACATCGATCCTGTTTGCCGGTATCGTTTTCGATGTTGATACTCCTCTCCGCGTCGCTGATGGGATGCGGCGGCGCTGCGGACGATGGTCCCGTCGTTATTCCCGTCGTCGGCAAAGTCACGGTCGAAGGCGAACCGATAAAAGGAGCCGGAGTTTCTTTTCGCCCCGATGAAGAACAGGGAAATACAGGCGAGTTTATGCCGGGGGGAACCACAGACGCCGAGGGAAAATACGAGCTGATGGCCACGGCTTCGAAAAAAGGGGCGCCTCCGGGCTGGTACAAGGTCGTCGTGATGCCGCCGTCCGCTCCGCCGGGATCGGACGTCGTCATTACGTTTCCGGAATACAACGCCAAATACATGAAACCCGAAGAGACCGATCTCTCGTTCGAAGTCAAAGAAGGAACGGACGACGCACCGCAGGTGATTGATATTCAGCTCACCAAATGAATGCGGCTGCCGTCGCACGCCCGCAAAAGAAGAGCCCTCCGAAAGTGGAGGGCTCTTCTTTTGTCGTGAGTCCGTTCTCAGGCCGGTTACTTTACGGTTCGACGGTCGTTTCCACCGGCGCATCGGGAGTGGCTTCCGATGACGCATCGGAGACCGCTTTGAACTCCAACGCTTTTTCGATCGCCTCTTCGAGTTGGCCCGGTGAATTATTCGTCCAGACGATCTGCCCCTCGCGGCTGATGACATACGTCGCAGGAATGTAATTCGCCTCCAGTTCTCGCATCACGTGATCGGCGCCATAGGCGATCCGCCAGGTCATGCCCAATTCTTTGGCGAAGGCGTCGATCTCGCTGCGCATGTCCCCTTCTTCGTTGGTCAGAGACAGAAAGATCACGCCGCGGCCGCTGAATTTTCGTTCCAGTTTCGCCAGTTCGGGAATAAACTCCCGGCAGGGGCCGCACCACGTGGCGAACGCCTCGAGAACGATGACTTTGTCGTTCATGGAGGCCGGCGTCGGCGGCTCGCCGTTGATCCAGCCCTCCACGAGCAGGTCCGGGGCGGGGCCGATGTTTTTCAGAACCGTCGGCTCCAGCACGTCGGCACCAGGGGGGGGCTGCCGGCTGCGGATGAATAACGCAAACGCAACGGCGGCCAGACCGACGACGATCAATATCTTCGGAACGGGGTTGCGAGGTTTGTCCTCATCATAGACGTTGTCGTGCATCATCGGCTTTCCGTGAGTTGAAGTGTTTGTTGAGGTATCAGCCGCGTGATATGAAGTTGTGAACCTCGTCGACTTCAACGACCCGATTCTCTTCGGCGTCTTCAATTCCGGCATCGACGCACTGGCGAACATAAACGCGGTACATGATATCATCCCAAGCGGCGTCGTCGGGCAGACTGTCGATCAACCGATGGGCGTCGGCTTAATTTAGCATCGGACATGATGAATTCCAGGGCTATGAACGTATGGAATCTCAGTAGAGAAGATTTTACCCGCTCTACGCCCATTGTGGAAGACGGTAACGAGTGTTCCTGGTTGGGAAGTACGATCATTTTTCATGGCGCGGGCTTTGCCCGCAACCCAAGCTTCTGTAGACGAAATCAGCAAGGTTATTCTCACGCAAAGGCGCAAAGTAACCCATGCATTGGTCAGTCGATCTCTTCCCCTTTGCGAGTTTTGCGTCTTTGCGCGAAACCGGCCATTTGCCGGTTGCAGACACCAGGCATTGTCCGCAGATTTTCGCAGATTAGAGCATGGGAACGAGGAAAATTCTGGCTCTCGACTCTGGACCCTCGACTCCGGACTCTTCCGATTCCGGCCTCAGACTTGTCGAAAGCGGGGGCGTTATGAAATACTGGATGGATCGTGATCTCGCCCTTTGAATTCTCCTGCCATTTATGCCACTCTTTTCGATAAAAGGCTCGCTATGTCGTTCCGACTGTTATTGAATCCGAAGTTCGGCTCGCTGCTTCTCACCTGTCTGCTGATCGGTTTTGCCGGCTCGCTGTGGTCGATGGCACTGGCGGACAAGCCGCCAGCGCCACCCGCGGAGAAAGCAGAAAACGAAGACGACGCCGATAAAGATTATTCCGGCGAGTTGCCGCGGATTCCTCCGCAGGAACCGGAAGAGGCTCTCAAGAGTTTTCGTCTCCGTCCCGGCTTCGCCATCGAAATCGTGGCGTGTGAACCGCTGATTCGCGATCCCGTCGCCATAGACTTCGACGAACAGGGCCGCATGTACGTCTGCGAAATGCCCGAATACAACCAGTACGCCAACGACAAAGGTTACAAAGGCAAAGGCTCGGTCAAGCAGTTGATCGACACCGATTGGGACGGCCACTACGACGAGGTTCATCTCTACGTCGCCGAGATCGATTCGCCGACGTCGGTGCTGAGCTACGAAGGCGGCGTGTTTGTCGGCTCGGTCCCCGACATCTGGTACTTCAAGGATACCGACGACGATGGCGTAGCCGATATCAAAGAACGCATCTTCACCGGTTTCGCCCGCGATCCCGCCGGCGAGGCGATGCTGAACTCGTTTCGCTGGGGACTCGACAATCACGTGCATCTCTCGACGAATCTCGCCGGGGGGGACATCAAACCGGTCGCCGACGAAAATGCAGCACCGGTGTCGGTGCGCGGGCAGGGTTTCATTTTCAACCCGCGCGAGCGGACGTTCGAACTCACCAGCGGCGGCGGTCAGCATGGCCTCGGCATCGATGACTGGGGACAGAAATTCGTCTGCGACAACAGCAACCCGGCGCAAGTCATCACGTACGACAATCGCTATCTGCGACGCAATCCGTATCTCGCGGCTCCCAACGCGGCGGTGAATGTGACCGAGGGGAAATTCACGCCGGTGTTTCGCATCAGCGAAGTCGAGCCGTGGCGAAAACTTCGGACGCGATTGCGGTCCAAAGGCGTGATTCCCGGATCGGATGAAGGGGGCAAACCCGCCGGATATTTCACCGGGGCGACCGGCGTGACGATCTATCGCGGCGACGCCTACCCCAAAGAATACCAAGGCAATGTGTTCGTGGGTGAAGTCTCGGGAAATCTGGTGTACCGCGCGCGGCTGGAACAAGAGGGACTCAACATCGTCGCGCATCGGGCCGACCCCAACGTCGAATTTCTCGCGTCGACCGACAACTGGTTTCGCCCGGTGCAATTCGGCCAAGGCCCCGATGGCTGCCTGTACGTGATCGACATGTACCGCGAACTGATCGAAGGAGCCGCATTTCTCGCACCGCCGATTTTGAAACATCTCGACGTCAGCAGCGGCATCGATCGCGGCCGGATTTACCGGATCGTTCCCGAGAACTTCAAACGACGTCCGCGACCACAATTGCACAAGGCGACGACCAAAGAACTCGTTGACTCGCTCGTTAGCTCCAACGGATGGACGCGCGACACCGCGTCGCGGTTGTTGTACGAGCGGCAGGATCAATCGGCGGTTGAATTGCTGAGAATGCGAATCCTGTTTTCAAAACCTTGTGCTCCGCGAATGTGGGTGCATGCCCTCTACTCGCTCGAAAGTCTTGGCGCGCTCGAACCGAGCGATTTGATTCCCGCATTCGATCAACCTCTTTCACCTTGGATAACGGTGCATGCCCTCAAGCTCGCCGATAAGCACGTGGCGAACTCTCCTGCTCTGCGCGAGGCCATGCTGCAACTGGTCGACACCGACGATATTCTGGTCGCGAATCAATTGGCGTATTCGCTGGGAGCGTTTCATACTCCCGCTCGCGATGACGCACTCGCTCAACTGGCAAAGAAATACGCCGGCGAGCCGATGATCGCGCTGGCGATTCAGAGTTCACTGGTGCAGGGTTCGGGCGACGTGTTTCAAGCGTTGATCGCCGATGAGAAGTTTCGCAGTTCGGCGGCGGGGTCTTCATTCTTGTCGGCACTGTCGGGATTGATCGGCGCCGCCAATCAGACGAGCGACGTGGCGACCGTGCTCGCGGGGATCAACGGTCTTCCCGAAAGCGAAGGGGGCCTCGCACAGAATCTGGTCGCGGCACTGGCGAACGCACAACCCGAAGAAGCCCGGGCGCTGATCACCGGCGCCAAGGGTGGCAAGGCGGCTGAGCTGGTACAGAAAATGATTGCCCAGGCGAAGGAACAGGCGTTCGCCGAGGATGCTGAAATCCCCGCGCGCGTCGCGGCGATTCGTACTCTGGGACTCGGCTCGTTCGCCGAACTGCAAGAGCCTCTCACCGGTCTGCTCGACTTGCGTCAGCCGCAACCGGTGCAGTCGGCGGCGCTCGAAACGCTGGCGAAGTTCAAGGACTCCGCGGTCGCCGAGATTCTGCTCGAAGCGTGGCCGACGCTCAGTCCGCAGTTACGGGCCAGTGCGACCGAGACGTTGTTCTCGCGCAGCGAGTGGGTGCTGGCGTTCTTGGATGCGGTCGAAGCCGAACGCATCCCGCCGAGCGAAATCGATCCCGTCCGCGTGCAACTGCTCAAGCAAGATCGCAACGAAGAGATTCAGACGCGGGCGAACGCGTTGTTCAAAGAAACGCTGAGCAAGCGGGCCGACGTCGTCGCCTCGTATCAGGAGGCGCTCAAGATCAAAGGCAATGCCGCGAAGGGGAAGGATGTCTTCAAGAAAGAATGCTCGGCGTGTCACAAGCTCGAAAACGTGGGAAATGAAGTCGGCGCCAATCTCTCGGCGGTCCGCAACCGCGGCCTTGATGCGGTGCTGCTCAACATTCTCGATCCGAACCGCGAAGTCAAACCGCAGTACGTCAGCTATGTGCTCGTCACCGATGAAGGGCTTGCCTTCACCGGCATGATCGTGGAAGAGACGGCGAACAGCGTGACGATCCGCCGGGCCGACGCCACGACGGTGAGCGTGCTGCGGGTACACATCGACGAGCTGCGCAGCACGGGCCTGTCGTTCATGCCCGAGGGGCTGGAGAAGCAGATCGACGTCAAGACGATGGCGGACTTGCTGGCGTATTTGAATTCGATTGAGTAATCCTTCCTCGTTCCCATGCTCCGCTTGGGAACGAGGAAAAAAAATGACTTTAGATATGGCGGATCCTATGCGCGACCGGCGAAGCGGAGCTTCGAAGACCTTGCGTTCCCAAGCGGAGCATGGGAACGAGGTAAGAAAGACCCTGCACTGGCAAGGCGACGCTTTCGGGCGTCTGTCGTTGCTCGATCAGACATTGTTGCCGACCGAAGAACGCGACATTGTCTGCGCCACCGTCGAGGACGTCTGGGAGGCGATCAAGTCGCTGCGCGTGCGCGGGGCGCCGGCGATCGGGGTCGCGGCGGCGTACGGGGTCGTCGTCGGCATGCAGCCCACGATGAAAACGTCTCCCGAAACATGGCGAGAACGGTTACACGAAGTCTGCAAATATCTCGCGACCAGCCGGCCGACGGCGGTGAATTTGTTCTGGGCGCTCGAACGGATGCAGCGTGCCGGTCTCGCCGCGAACGATGCTGACGACGTGATGGAAAAACTCCTCAACGACGCGCGCGAGATCGAACGCGAAGACCGCGAAATGTGTGCGGCGATCGGCCGGCATGGGGCGGCGCTGCTCAGCGACGGGCAGTCGTTTCTCACGCATTGCAACGCGGGGAGTCTGGCGACCGCCGGAGACGGCACGGCACTCGCCGTGTTTTATGCCGCGGCGGCGCAGGGAAAAAATATTCACGTCTTCGCCGATGAAACCCGGCCGCTGTTGCAGGGAGCGCGATTGACGGCGTGGGAACTGAAGCAGCGGCATATTCCCGTCACGCTCATCTGCGATTCGATGGCGGGATGGATGATGAAACAGGGGCGGATTCAGGGGGTCGTCACCGGGGCCGATCGCATCGCGGCCAACGGCGCCGCCGCCAACAAAATCGGCACGTATTCGGTCGCCGTGCTGGCCCGCGCGCACGATATCCCGATGTACGTCGCCGCTCCGTCGAGCACGTTCGATTTCTCGCTTACCAACGGGGCGGCGATTCCGATCGAAGAGCGAAATCCACGGGAAATCACGAACGGATTCGGCCGGCAAACCGCACCGGAAGGGATCGCCGTCGCGAACCCGGCGTTCGATGTCACCCCCGCCGAGTTAATCACCGCCCTCATCACCGAAAAGGGAATCATCTCGCCGGTGACGAGGGATAACATCGCCCGGCAGTTACGCGACGACGCGAGAGGAGCGTTCTGACGTGTCGCTGGGGAGAAAAATCCGCTGGGCATTGCTGGGAGAACACCCCCACATCGAGCCGCTTGTGAGTCGTTTGCTGGCCGACGAAAGATTCGCTCTCGCTTACGGCGTGCGCACGCCTCGGCTCAAAGGACGCGGCGATCCGAGCGCGTCCGTCGTGCGGTTCAGCGATCGCTGGGACGAATTGACCGGCGATGAGACGCTCGATTTCATCGTCGTCGCTTCCGATCAAACCGAGATGCTCGAAGGAGCGAAGTTGTTGGCGACGATGGGCCGGACTCTGGTGATCTTGCCGCTCGCCGAACTGGGGACGAGTTGGATTCACGAGCTGTCGCTGGTCCGCGACGATGAAACGGCGAGACTGGTCACGTTATGGCCGATGCGCGGACACCCCGGCGTGACGCAACTCAAGCAGCTCATCGAGCGGGGGGCGATCGGCCGGCTGCTCGAAGTGCAATTTCTGCGCGACGTGCGACAACCCTTGTCGCAGGAGAGTCCGGGTCTCATTCCCCCGCGCGAACTCGACGATTTATTTTTGCACGACGCCGACGTGCTCTGTCGGCTTATCGGCGAACCGACGCACCTCACGGCGGTCACGCTGGGTCACGTCGAAGGAGCGGTGTCGCGGGCTTTAACGACGATCGCGGCGGGCAATGCGGGCGAGGCGTCGTGGAGCGCACAGTCGGGAACCGCGTTCGATACCTGGAAGATCGTCGTTCGCGGCGAAGCCGGACTGATGACCCTGGTGTGCAATGTGACGACGCAGACCGCCGTGCTCATGGAGGGAGAGAACCAAACGAAGTTTTCCGCGCAGCAGATCGACGAGGCGATCGGCACCCTGCTGACGGACATCGTGTGGCGCGAAGCCGTCGATGTTTCGCCGGATGCGGCACCCTCCGCTGCACCGAAAGAACAATCGGCCTGGGCCGCGACGTTGCGAAATTATGAAATGCTCGACGCCTCGCATCGGTCGCGGCGGCGGCGGCGCACGATCGATCTGCTGGGCGAGACGCCGTCCGAGCGGTCGCAGTTCAAAGCGCAGATGGCGGCCGTCGGCTGCGGTCTGTTGATGGCGACGTTCATGGGGGTGTTGGGACTGTTGTTATTGGGAGCGTTCGTCGACGCACCGAGTCCGCATGTGAAACTCGCGGAACAGCACGACGCTTTGTTCCGGGAACGGGAGTTCGAGGATGAAACGGATCGGCTGACGGCTGCGGGCGAAGAGCATCTTCGCCGGCTGTTGCCCGGCTTGCGTCAACAGCGCTGGCCCGTGGTGATTGAAGTCCGTGAGGAGGAAGGCGCAGCCCGTCAATTACAAGAGCAGCGTCGGGCACGGATCGTGGAACGCTTGACCGACGCCGAGATTCCCCAACCCGAAGATCGGGTGTATCTGGAACCGCTGAAGTCCCCCTGGTTGCGGACATTACTGGCGTGGGGCCGCGTGCTCGTGTTCCTGCCGTTGTTCGTGTTCCTGGCGCTGCAGGGATTATTCGTGTTGACGCGCCCCTCCGCGGATAATGGATAATGAGAAACCACCGTCGCCTTCCCCATTGTCAATTATCAATTATCGATGTACGACTGCCGGTAGATGTCGGAAACGGCGGGGCGTTGTCCGGGACGCCGCGGGTCGGCGGGGGTCGGATAGGCGGGGAGATGAAGTCGCATCGAGCTCATCGCCTCGTAACGATGCCAGAACTGCTGCGAATACGCATGCTGCGGCGAGAAGCCCCATCCGGCCGAAACCTGACTCTGTGAGAAGACGTGCTTGTAATTGTGCGGACGGAAGTGAGCGTATCCGCCATACGCGGGAATTTCCTGAAAGTAGCCATGCTGCCACGGGTCGGGTGCATCGTACGGATAGAGCGGATCGCCGCTCCCGCCGATGCCGGAGCCTGCTTCTTCGTAAATCGGTGCGACCGTTCCCGGACCAGGCTCGTAAATCACCTGCCCGGTGGAAAATCCCAGTACCATAATCCATGTGCTCAGCGCGCTCGACACGAGAATCTCCTTCAACCCGTTTCCGTTGTCCCACTCGCGACGGATCGACCCGTGATGCCAATTCGAAGCGGCCGCCGCGACGTTCGCCGGGCAAATCTCGCATCGCTCGTCATTCAGATACGTCTGAGACGTGAAGGGATGAGCGGAAAACGGCGCAATAACAGAGTCAATCGACAAAAGCCTTATATTAGGTATCGGCCGGAAAGACGGAAAACCCTGCCCGCGCATCAAAAATCTTGTGACGGGAGAGGTTTTTTTTGTGGGCATAATCAAATGGATCGAATAGGTAATTTGCTCGCGGCGAGTGAATTCGATTTGGCTCCCCCGTCTCAGAGGGTAGAGTTGAAGAGCGATATTTCGCTGAACATCAATTCGGCGTGCCCGTGACGCCGGCTGACATTTAGAGGCTATCCGGAAAGTTGGATCGACCGCAATTGGTGGTATCGAGGCGGTGCAATGGGCACAAGATCTCGTAGGACTGCCAACATTTCCGGATAGATTCTTATATTCCCAGGAGCGACGAATGACTCGAATTTCCGCGTTCATGATCTGTGTCGGGTTTTTGTTGGCGAGTCGATTCGCTGCTGCTCAATCGGGCGACGACCCGCCGAGTCCCGTCCCCCCCGGTCAGGTCGTGCCCGCACCGCAGCCCGGTCCTCGCTATCAGCCGCCGCGGCAATATTATCCGCCGCTGCAGCAGGATTTGTCCCGATCACAGATCTATCAGAACCGCAAAGCCCAGGAAGCGGTCGGAACGCCCTACGGGACGATTAACGGCAAAGATTATCGCCCGCAGCCCGACGAGTATTACACGCGATCGCGCATGCTGCACCCGCAGGTGGTGCGGGGCTGGGGTTACGACCCCAATGCGGTCGATTACGGCCCCGATTACAATGCGGGAGTCTTGCCCGCCGATTATCCCGTCCCGAAGAGAGGTTCGAACGTGACCTTCCGCCTGCCGGGACATGGTTATCCGCACGGCTACGGCGCACCCCCGACCTCCGATTATGCTCCCGGCAGAACGACTTACATCAGCGGCGGATTTCGCGATATCCATGCGCCGGGAGCCGAGATCTGCGTGCGACGGGGCCGCGGCGTCCGGTTTTCGGTCAGTTCGCCGGCCGGATACCCTGCGGTTCCGCCATACGAGGGCTTCTCCGCTGAGTACGGCTACAATTCGCAATGGTATCTGGCGGATTACAACTATCCGAACGCCGCCAATCAGGCGATTGTTCCGGCGGGGGCCGATCCGTACAACTTCCATTTTGGCGATGGGTTACATCGTTCGGGCGTCTCGGGACATTATCGGTTTCCGTACTACAGTTACCGTCGTCCCTGGTATTATCCCGGCGATGCCAGTTTTCAGCGAAACACGCAGTTTCCGTGGTAGCCAAGAAAAACCGCGTCAAAAGATCTCGGTGGTTTTACCGGGCAATATTTAACCATTCTCGCCATTTTATATATTCTCTCCATCTCTATTTATGCGTTAATCTGACCAAATCGTTAGATGTGTTAGAATTGGACTCTTTGGAATTTCCGACTGAATCGGAGTAATCCGACTAACCGATACTTTCCTACACAGTGAATCCTTTTACTGAGGAAGTATCGCGCATGTATAAATCGAACACCCAGGAAATAGATTGCCCGGCGCGGAAAGGCCTGACAAGGTACTTTCTGATGCTGTGTTGTCTGGCTGTTGGGTTGTGGGGATGGCAGGCCGGCCCTGTTCGTGCCCAGTATCATCCTCCCGACCGGCTCCGCCCCCGATCTTACTCCGTCACCCCTCATTCGACCTCACCCCGCGAGGCAAGCCGCCCCATGCACGGTGACGGGACGGAGAACAGCGAGCAACAGTCCCGCATTCAGTTGATTCAGGCGACGTCGAGCTACGACAAGCCGTTGCATCCCATGATCGAAAAACTTCCCGACGTCGAAGACGAACTGGAAGTCGTCCATCATCGCAGTCAGCTCATTGTGGCCCGCAGCAACGTGTTGCGGACGGCGGTCAGCGATACCACCATCATCGACGTCGTCCCCTATAGCCCGAACGAAATCGCGGTGCTTGGTCTCTCTCGCGGATCGACGACGCTTACCATCTGGTTCGAAGACAATCCCGATCCCGTTGTGTTCCTTATCAAAGTGATTCGCGATCCCAGCTTCGACGAACAACGCCGCATCGATTTCGGCAAACTCGAACAGAAACTCGCCGTGCTGTTTCCGAACAGCCGCGTCTACTTGATTCCGCTCTCGTACAAAATCATCGTCCGGGGCCAGGCCCGCGACAGCGAAGAGGCGGCGCAAATTCTACAGATTATTCGCGGCGAAGTGCTCACGCAGGACGGAGGACTATACCGCGGACAGAACGGCGATAACATCGGGAACGCGGACATCGGTCTGGCCGACGCCCTCGTGGGAGGCGGCGGCGCGGCGGGGATCGGCTCGGGCGGCATCGCTAACGGTCTCAACAATAACAACTGGGCCTCGTCGATTATCGTCAACATGCTCGAAGTCCCCGGCGACTTTCAAATCATGCTGCACGTCAAAATCGCCGAACTCAATCGTTCGATGCTGCGTCGCGCGGGCGTCGACTTCGATGCCATCTTGAGCGAGGGGTCGCAAGCGATCGGGTGGGTCGCCGGCGGAACGCCCGCCAATATCGCCGGACTTTTCGAAAACGGCGAAATCTCCGTGCTCATCAACTTCCTCGCCGCCAACGGAACGGTGAAATTTTTGTCCGAACCGACGCTCACCGTCATGAGCGGTCACACGGCCAGTTTCATCAGCGGCGGTGAATTCGCGGTCCCGACGATTGTCGGCATCGCCGGAGCACAAGGCACGAGCACAACCTTTCGCGGTTTCGGCACGTCGCTGTTCGTCGTGCCGGAGGTCATCGACAAAGACTTGATCCGCATGCGGATTACGCCCGAATTCAGCCAGACGACCGAAGAAAACTCGGTGAACGGCATTCCCGGCCTGGCGACGCGGCGCGCTTCCACAACGGTGCAGATGCGCGAAGGTCAAACGGTGGCCCTTGCCGGTTTGTACTCGCACAACATGGCGACGCAGAACAACCGAATTCCCCTGCTCGGTGAGATTCCCTGGATCGGACCGATTCTGTTCAACGCGAAACGGGCCACCAACGACGAGACCGAACTATTGATTCTGGTCACGCCCGAAATCGTCCGGCCGATGGAAGCCGATGAAGTTCCCCCGGCCCCCGGTCACGAGGTCACGTTGCCCAGCGATCCCGAACTGTATCGCTGGGGGATGACCGAAGGAGCTCCCGATACCGAGGTCTATCAGCTCGCGCCTTACGGTTATGGATCGGGAACGGGCAACCCGGTCGGCTATCATCTCTTCAACCCCGGTCCGTCGCAGCCCGGCTACGAGCCGGCGCCCGCGGCACCGTTCTCGACCGCTCCGCCGCCGCAAAATCCGTACGGTTCGCGATATTCGCCGTCGACGGCGATTCCCGGTGCCGATGGTTCCGAAGGCTGGAGCAACAATGGACCGCCGATTGGTCCCACACCAACGCAGGGAATGCGACAGGAGGGCTGGCAGCAGGGGGGCCCGCCGCGGAGAATGGCTCCCCCGATGAGACCTCAATATCAACAGCCGATGCCGCAGCACATGTCGCCGCAACAAATGACGCCGCGGCTTAACACTCCGCCGCGAATGACACCCGGGCAGCCTTTCGGCCCCGACACCCCTGCTCCACAACTCAATTCCCCCCGGTATGATGCACCGCAATATCATGTGCCGCCGTCGCATGCCCCGCAGATCAATTCGCCGAGAATGAACGCTCCCCGTTCGAATGCGCCGCAGGCTCATCCGTCGTATCCGATTTCGCCGCCGCCGGGAAGCAATTATCGATCGCCGAATACGGCCTATCCGGCGACGTCGCGGGCGGAACCGAATCGGCAACAGCCGGCTTCACGAGGAAGATATTCCGCGGCGACAAACGGTCGTTCACCAGCCGCGAACGCCCTGCCCATCGTCACACCCCGTGCGGTTCCCTACGACCGGCAAATCGAACCGGTATCGTATTCTGCTCCCGACCCGCAGGCGTCGCCGGCCTATGAACGAGGACGATAGTTGTTCAATACCCTACACTCGATTGTTTAATAGACTCTAACACAACCGGTTGTGCTTGTAAAAATGGCTCACATTCCAGGGACCACGGTTACGCACAGAGGTTGTGTTAGAAATTACTAAGACGTTGTTTCGAACCGCATCAACGGCGGGATCATACGGCAAGCCGATGCCGACGTGTCGGCCTGCGGCATCAGTCATCCGTCACGAACCACACGTCGTAATTTATTCTCTGCGACCCAGCGAGCTTCGATATGGACCGGTTGTCTCTTCAAACCAGATCAACATTTTCCGGCCGAAAACCCTCTCGGCAGCCGGCAGCGCGGCGCACGCCGCGACTCCGTGGGAATCGAATCGCTTTGAAATTTACGGCGTGCGCCCTGCTCTGCCTGGTTTCGACCGGATGCGGCGGGTGGTCGATCTGGAATTTGCGCTCGATGGCCATTCCCGAAGTGTATCCCCTGGGAAGCACCGTGCGGGCCCATTATCACACCATGCACACCAACGGCGAGGCGAGCGACTTCATTTTGTATCGCCATGATTTTCAGGAGAGTTCCGCCTATCTGACACCCGCCGGTAAAGATCGGCTGCTGGAAATCGCGGCACGCATGCGGAGCGCCCCGTTTCCGGTCATCGTCGAGCGCGGCCTGAACAACGACGATCCCGAACTCGACGAACTGCGACGACGGCTGGTCAGTTCGGTTCTCACCGACCTCGGCAACAGCGACGCCGAGCAACGAGTCTTTGTTTCAAAAGCATACGATCCAGGGATCAACTCGATAGAAGGAGAAGCCGACTATTATCGCCTTCTCTTCTCTCGCGGTAGCTGGAACAACAACTCGGGGGGGAGCAATAACGGCGGCGGCAGCGGCGGCGGATTTTAGTAACGACGGAGGGTCAGCGCGGCGAAGACGCCGCTCGACCCACCCTGCAAAAAAATACAAAACCCCGTCAGGCCGCCTTGCGTTCCGCGGCGGCTGTCGCCTGCGTGAAGTAAAACTCACGCTGGTCGCCGGTCCCCTTGCGATTTGCAGCTTCGGTCCAGCGTCGATAATCCTCGAGTTCGCGCCGCGAGAAAATCTGCTTCTGCTTGCGCTCGACGTTCCCGGAAATCCCGCGGCGATAAAGTTCGCTTCCCGCGAATTGTCCCGGCGTCGAGACCGACCGCATCAATTTCGTCTGCAAGCCCCAGCGTTTGGCCAGTAGTTCCATCCCGGTCGAACTCGGAATAAACAGATGCCGCGGCGCGTCCCACTCCACCCAATGCGTGTCGAAGTAACGTCTCGCCACGCAATCCGCGACGGGAACGCGAATCAGCAATGTCCCGCCGGGAGACATCAACCGCACGGCCGCGGCGACCGTCTCATTCGGGTCGGGTAAATGTTCGAGCGAATGATGAAACATAATCAGGTCGAACGGCGACGGCTCCGATGCCGCGAAACTTCGCACGTCGCTTTTCTTTAGCAACAACCCAGATTCAAGCCGACGATCCTCGGCGAGAAACGGATCGATGCCGGTGCAATCGGTGAATCCTCCCAGCCACATTCGCTTAAGCAACTTCCCCTCGCCGCAACCGACGTCGAGCACGCGAGCCGAGGCATCGAGACCCGCCGTCCGCACCCAAGAAACGTAATCGAGCGACTTGCTGAACGACGAGACGATGCCGCCGATCAGATTTGGCGAACCGAGTTCGTGTCGCACGCGGCGGACGTCGACCGCTTTGCGGACGAACCGTCGCATCGCATTTTCACCGCGGCGGAACGCGAAATAATGCTGCGGATAATGCTGCGCCAGGTCGCCGGGAACGTCGACGATCTGCAGCGACCCGCAGCGGGCGCATTCCTGATAGGCGAATTCCTCGCGCGTGCCGAACATCATTTCGCTCACGGAATAAGTTTTTGCGATCCGCGTTTCGCCGCACGCCAGGCAGGCGGGACGGGCGGGAGTTTGTTCCATCGATCCGTTTAATAAACTCATGTCGTTACGCGGCCTTTTGTGCTGGCGTGTGTTGTTGAGCGACGCGGTCGGCGAACCAGCGCTCGACGAGAGCCGCCGCGCACCGATCGGCTTCGGATAACGTTCCCGGCGGACGCGGCATCGTCCCGGATGTCTGCCAAGCGTCAAACGACGTCACCCACCCCTCGGCGAGCAACCCTTCGACACCGCGCGACACGCGCGTGTTGGACTTGCGAGGGACCGGCAACAGACCGACGGCCCCCCCTGCCGTCAATGCTTCATAAACCATCGAGACGCTGTCTTCCGTGACCCAAACTCGCGCGGCCCGCCGCAACTGCGCCGGAAGCCAATCGGGCGACGTCTCCTCGCCGCGAAACACGACGAGATTCGCGCACGCCAGTTGCTGCAACTGCTGCACCAGTTCGCCGGGCGTCCGCCGCGACGTCGTCAGCGTCCATGCGATCGCCGGTTCGCGTGCGACGATTTCAACGACGTGAGCGAGAATATCATCGCTCGACCATTCGTAATGATTTGACGTTCCCCCGATGAGCATCAGCCCGCGATGCTCCTCTTGCACGCAAGAAGGGACAACGGCGTTGAGCACTCCCTGCGTGATGATTGTGGCAGATTGATTGGGTGGCACGCCCTGAGTCTTTGAAGGGCGTGCCACCCCGCGAAAATCCACGCCAACATCATGCGCGGGGATGATGCACAAGTCGAACCAGCTTCGCGGCAGCGTCGGTTTCATCAGCACGACGGTTTTTGCACCGGTCGCCCGGCCTGCCGTCAGTATCGAAAGATGCGTCGCATGACCTGCGCCGAGAATCAAATCGGGACGCGGCAACGCCTCCCCCCGACGAAATCGCTTGCCCAGCAGATCAAATGCCAGTTCAACCACTGACGGCGGCGACAACGCATGCACCTCGATATCAAGTCGATCGCCCAGCGCTCGAATCAACCCGCGCAGTTGATTGACGTGCCCCGGCTTCTCGTCGTGTATCGACCACACCAGCAATCGAGATGTCGCGCGAGGAGATTCGTGCATGTCGACAACACCGTTACGCGGCCGCGGACGAACCCGAGCCCGCCGGATCCCGCTGGGCCTGATACAACGTCTGATACACCGGACAGGTCTGAATCAACATCTCGTGCGTGCCGAACGCCACCAGCCGGCCTCGGTCCATGACGGCGATCCGCGTTACCAGATCGAGCATGCTGTCCCCCAGCGAATGCGTCACGATGAAGGTCGTTCGGCCGTGCACGAAACTTTTGAGCACCTGATGAATGAGCTGTTCGCTCTGCGCATCGACCGCCGACGTCGCCTCATCGAGAATCAGGATCGACGGATCGCGAAGAATGGCCCGCGCCAACGCGATCCGCTGCCGTTGCCCCCCCGAAAGCCGATTCCCTTTTTCGCCGATGTGCGTCTCGAACCCTTCGGGGAGTTTTTCGACGAACGGCGTGACGAACGCCGCCTCGGCGGCTTTAAGGACTTCCTCGCGCGTCGCCGTCCGCTTGCCGTAACGAATGTTTTCGTAAACCGATTCATCGAACACGAGCGTTTCCTGCGTCACGATGCCGATCTGCACGCGCAAATCTCGTAGCGGAACCTGACGGATATCGACGTCGTCGATCAGCACATGACCGCTTTGCGGATCGAAGAATCGCGGCAGCAGATTGACCAGCGTCGACTTGCCCGACCCGTTCGAGCCCACCAGTGCAATCACTTCGCCCGCCTTGACCTTAAACGTCACGTCGTCGAGGACCGGCGGACGGGTGATATCCCCCAATCCCGTCGCCGCGTATTGAAAATCGACGTTGCGAAACTCGATCGCGTGTTGATGCCGCGGCAACGTCAACGGCTCGCCGGCCTCGAGTACCAGGGTGCGGCGATCGATGAGCGAGAAAATGCGTTCGGCGGCGACCGCCGACTGTTTCAAGCGGCTGAAGACCGACGACATTTTCCGTCCGGGATCGAGCACTCCCGCGAGCAGCGCGTACAGTACTGACAACTGGGCGATGTCCATCGGCTCGCCGGCGAGTTTGATCCCCCAGATCGACGTCGAACCGCGCAGCACGAGATACGCGCCGGGAAGCAGCGCGATATACACCGCGACAAAACCGAGCAATTCGGTGAGCGGGCTGGTCAAACCGTCGACGGTGATGAGCTGCATCGATTTGCGGTAATACTCCTTGTTTTCCAGATGAAAACGATGCCGGTGTTTGCGATAACCGTTAAACGCAATCACGACCTTAATCGCTTCCAGCATTTCTTCGAGCGACTTGTAAACCTTCGACATGCTTTCCATCGACGCCTGACTCGACTGCTTCAGCATCCGGCCGAATTTCGAGAAGACGACGCCGAGAATCGGCACGACGATCAGCGAGAGCAGCGTCAACTGCCAGTTGACGTAAAACGCAAAAACAATGCACGCCAGCGCTTTAAGCGGTTCGCGCAGCACCTTGCCGCCGAGCAGATTCAATCCGTTCGCCAGCACGGCCATGTCGTAGGTGAACCGCGCCATCAGGTTGCCGGTCCCTTCCTGCGAGATCGTCTGATAGTCGAGATGCAGCGTCCGTTTGAGGCATTCCTTGCGCAGCCGCATGACCGTCATTTCGACGACGCTGCCGATGAGCACATTTTGCGCGAAAATGGCCACGTTCTTGAGGAGTGTGGCGATCATGAGCACGACGAGAATCAGCGCCAGCGTGTCGAATTCATCGGACGGCACGTACGGGATTAACGTCGATTGAGCCCATTGCATCACCATGAGCGTATGCGTCGCTTTGCTGAGTTGATACTGGTGAGTATCGCGGTCCTGCCAGAGGCGGTTTTGCAGCTTATCGTCCAGCTTCCCTTGTTGCTGCTGCGTTTCGAGCACCACTTCGATCTCG
Source organism: Planctomycetaceae bacterium (assembly GCA_040881995.1). GTDB lineage: Bacteria > Planctomycetota > Planctomycetia > Planctomycetales > Planctomycetaceae > JAQCEJ01. Next base: position 3,847 of record JBBECD010000002.1, on the reverse strand, counting down.
TGCAAGCGTTCTTCGCGCGCGCGGATTTCGGTCTCGGCCGTTTTGATTTCCTGGGCGACGTAATCGGCGAGGCTCTGGCGTTCGAGCAAGACCTTTACGATCGGAAATGCGATCGTCAGATTCGCTCCCCACAGGACGGCGATGACGACGGCGAACACCACCGACAGAAGCATTTTCCGCCGGTCGGGCCAGACGTAAGGAATCAGCCGCGAAAATATCGACATGCTCGACCGTCACTTCCCTGTTGTGGTCTCGAACTCCCCCACGCCGGTCACCTTCGGTTCCGCGGTGGAGAATTATCTTGTTGTCTGCTAGAACTCGACTCATCACCCGGACGGCGGATCAGACTCACGACGTCTCGCCGCGTTTCCGACTTCAGAGGGTGAAGAAATATTTTTATTGTCCGCCATCGGTGTAGAGATCGTCCCAAGTTCTGACGGGGGAGTGAATTAAATCGGGAAATTCAATCTCTGTCCAGACCAATCGCAGGCGAGAAAATCCGCACGAACTTACACGACAGGAACAGCAATCGCGACGATGCGATCTGCTTTGGATCATGATGTCCGCTTCGCACGTTAATGGCCCTCACGCACCGGGCCAGCTACCGATGACCGCATCCGCCATTTTCTGGACGATGGTCACCGTTGCGCTGTGGGGCGGCACGCCGGTCGCGATTCGTTATTCGCTCGAAACCCTGCCGCCCGTACACGTTGCGGGGCTGCGGTTCGTTTTTGCGGCGATTTTTATGCTCGCCTGGTGCCGGTTTGAAGGGTCCGACCTCAAACTCAAGCCGGGCCAGACATGGCCCGTGATCGCCAACGGCATCCTGCTCTTTGCCCAGATCGCCCTATTTCACTGGGGTGTCGCTTTATCGAACTCCTCCCATGCTACCGTATTTATCAACACCTTCATTTTCTGGGTTGCGATCATCGAGCACTCCTATCTGGGGACGCAGCGGTTGACATGGGTGAATTTCGGCGGACTGCTGGTCGCCGCCCTCGGCGTCGGGGTCATGATGCTGACCACGCAACCGGTTGACAAAGTCGTGAATTATGACGTCGCCACGATCCGCGGCGACGTGCTGCTGTTGCTCAGCGGCTTCGTGCTGGGAGTCAAAGTTCTCTACACCAAAGTGGCGGTCCGCACCGTCGAGCCGGGCAAGTTGATCATCTGGCACGACGTTGTCGGCGTGATTCTGTTCTACGCCTACAGTTTCGCGTTCGAAACACAGCCGGAACTCAAGGATTTCACCCTTCCGGCGATGCTGGGGATTTTGTACCACGGCGTGGTCATCTCGGGTTTCTGTTTCGCCGTCCAAGCCTGGCAACTGAAACGCCACTCGGCATCGCACATTTCAGTCTACAGTTTCGCAACCCCGCTCTTCGGCATCGCGCTCGCGGTCCTCTTCCGAGGCGACCCGCTATCGGACTGGCTGCTGATCGCCGGGGCGTGTGTGGCGCTGGGGATTTATCTGGTACAGTGGACGCGAAACGGTAAAGATGCCATACCAGCCCGAAGCGCAAGCGAGGGTGCTTGATCCTTCTCCCCCTGGGAGAAGGTGGCCGCAGGCCGGATGAGGGATGAGTCAGAGAGGACGACCATCTTGTTTTTCTGATTCATCCTTCATCCTTTGACTCACTCCGTGAGTTCCAGATACGGGTCGAGCCCCATCAGCAAATGTTGCTGCATCTGGTGTTGTTCCTGGCGGCAGAGATCTTTTCGCTGCTTGTAATGTTCTCGCTCCAATCGGCGTTGCACTCTGCGGAAGAAGCGGATCCACGACGACGAAATCTCCCCCTGGGCGTTGGCCCGGGCTTTCTTTTGCTTCGCTTGCAGGTCTTCAGGCTCGAGCACGCGGAGTAACTCGTCTTCCAGCGAGAGGAAGAATTGATAAATGCCGGGGTCGCCTTGCCGCGCGGCTCGGCCGACGAGTTGGCGGTCGATGCGGATCGAGGTGTGCATCTCGGTCGCGATCACGTGCAGTCCCCCGGCGGCGCGGGATTTTTCGGTCAGCTTGATATCCGTGCCGCGGCCCGCCATGTTGGTGGCGATGGTCACGCGGCCTTCGTGCCCCGCTTCGCTGACGATCGCCGCTTCCTGCTCGTGATACTTGGCGTTGATGATCGGCGCTTGAATGCCGCGTTCTTTGAGCAGATCCCCCAGCGTTTCCGACGCGGCGACCGACGGCGTTCCCACCAGCACGGCACACCCTTGTTGAATCAATCGCTCCACCTCGTCGGCGACGGCATGCTGTTTCTGCCTGAGCGTCTTGAAAATCCGCGGCGGTTTCCCTTTTCTCAGGCATTTGCGATGCGTCGGAATCGGCGCCACGCGGATGTTGTACGCTCGGCGGAATTCCTTCCGCGACTGCATCGCCGTCCCGGTCATGCCCGAAAGATATGCAAATTGCCGAAAGAATGTCTGCACCGTGACGCGGGCCGCCTGGCCGGTGATCTCGGTGATCGGGATTCCTTCCTTCGCTTCGACGGCTTGATGTAAACCATCCTGCCAGGTTCGGCCATCCATCATGCGGCCGGTCGATTCGTCGACGATCACGATTTTGTCTTCGTTGACGATGTAATCGCGATTGAGTTGAAAACCGAACCGTGCGGTGAGCGCCTGCTCGACGTGCTTGTTGATCCGCTCGGTATCAAACGAATCGAGCAGCCTCGGTTTTTCGACCATCAGCAATCGCCGGCAGCCGAAATCGGTGAGATACGCCGTGCGGTACTTCGGCTCGTAGACGTAATCTTTCGTCGGCTCGAGCAGCTTCGTGACTTGCTCGGCCCAGTTGTACAGCGACAAGGTCGCCGGGGTTTGGTCTTGTGCGATGCCGATGATCAGCGGCGTGCGGGCTTCGTCGATAAGAATGCTGTCGGCCTCGTCGATGAGAGCGAAATAATGCCCGCGCTGCACGAGCGCGTCTTGCTCTTTCGTTTCGATGCCGAAGAGGTCGCCGTAGTCTTTCTGACCTCCTTTCGCACCGAGTTTGAGACGATCGCGGAGAAAGTCGAACCCAATCTCCTTGGCGGTGCCGTAGGTGATGTCTTTGTCGTAGGCTTTTTTACGTTCGAAGGGAGCCGACGTGGTTTCGATGCAGCCGACCGTCAGCCCCAGGGCGTTGTATACGGGCCCCATTTCCTCGGCGTCGCGACGGGCGAGATAATCGTTGACGGTCACGACATGGCAACCGTAACCGGGGAGCGCGCGGAGATAAGCCGGGAGGAGCGCGGTGAGAGTTTTTCCCTCACCGGTCTGCATTTCGATCATCCCCCCTTCGAACAGGCCGATGCCTCCCATGATCTGCACGGGGTAATGGGTCATCCCCAGCGTGCGGCGAGAGGCTTCGCGGACGAGCATGTACGCCTCGGGCATCAGCCATTTGAGCGGGACACCGGTTTTGGCTCGCCATTGCAGGTCGCGACTTTTGAGCAGCAATTCGTCGTCGCCGACCGATTGCAGCCGGTCCGACCCGGCGACGATGCGTCGCGCCAGATTTCTCCAACGCGAAACCCTTGCACGGATAGGACTTCCGCCGCTTTTGACCCAATGAAATACATGAGAGAAACCGAACATCGAACAAACCTGAGGGGAGAAATGATTACGGGGAACCCATGCGGGTGATCAGCCATTTATAACAGTAGAGGCAGATTCTGGAAAGGTTCGTGTAGGGTGGCGTCGAGCGGAGCTTTGGCCGCGCTGACCCACCGCCACGAAGCGCTCGACTGCTTCGTTTTTTAGCCCCCGGTCAATGACCGGGGGTTCGTACGTTGAACTGACCCCCGGCGACTCGCCGGGGGCTAAAAGAGAAAGACGAAGACGGTGGGTCAGCGCGGCGGTTGGCCGC
>JBBECD010000001.1:0-9249 GCA_040881995.1 Planctomycetaceae bacterium | reverse complement strand
GCGAAAGGACTTTGGAACAACGCATTTCAAAAATCATGAACGGCGTTGGTCGGCACCCGCGTACGTATTATTGATGCTCGCCGCGAGATGTACTTGAAGAAGCTCAAGTGGACTCGCCACGAGCTACTATTCGTCAACGCCTATCAATCGCGATCAAACCTTTCACAATCGATAGAGTTCCCGTGGGGAACGATTGCATGGTTTGCTGATGAACCCGACCATTTCATCTCGAATGAGCCCAACGTGCTGATTGATCTTGGGTAACATGTGGCAGGATCAAACGCACCGATGTCTGCACTCTTCCAGAGTATCGCGGAGGTGCGGAACGACGGCGTCATCCCGCTCAAACGCTGTGATGTCGATTCGAAGTGGCTTCTTGTCTCGCTGACACATCACCTTAACAAATGCAGATGCTAAAGCTCCTGCCCCCGCCCCGGCATCGAGCAAGCGGACATGTTCCAGATAACGATCGGAGAAGAGCGATGCCATGTAATCTGCTATCGGGGACGGAATGAAAAACTGCCCCAGCGACCGCTTCCGAGTTCGTTCATTGATCGGCGACATCTTCAAGTCTCCCGTCGTTCGTCGTACTTCATTGCCCGCGATCATAGCGATCTATTAGCCACCCGTCATCTGGGCGAATGCTTTTCTCATTGGCGAGTTGATCGATGCGGATTCGATACGTGCCGGGGTCGGGGAAGGGGAGATATGTTTTCCCCGAGCGGGTGAACTCGGAATAGAGTTCGATCGTGTGTCCGACGTCGACGACGACGAGGAACGGCGGCCAGCCTTCTTCCGCCGGCAGGGCGCGGGCGTATTGTTCGGCCTGGCATTTGGCTTTGACCATCGCGTCGTCCCAGCCTTTGGTGCCGCGGACGGCGGTGCCCCGTTTCTTCTTCTTCACGCCGACGAGGCCGGCGTCTTCGCGTTCGATGGCAGTGAGTTGTTCGCTTCCCTGCTTGGCTTCGAGCACGAAGCAACCTCTTTTATAGAGGTCGATGCGGCCGGTGCTCGTGGTGCCGTCGGGGTTGTGGAAGGTGACGTCGCGCTCGAAGACGTAGGCGTTGTCGGCGACGTGGTCGCGGCTCGGGTCGGGTTTGCCGACGCCGAGGGTGTGGCAGAGTTCGGAGAGGAAGAGTTGATAGTTGGCCCGCTCAGCCGCAGCGGAGGTTTGCCAGCGGGGGATGAAGCCGGCGTTCGGGGTGGTGGTCTCGGTGGTGTTCATCGTGACATCGTAAACGGGAACGGGCGGATGTGCCAGCGCATGGGGAGTTCGGGGTTCGGGGTTGCGCGACACGGCTCGGGTGGTGTTGCGCAACTGCTTGACATATTAGGGGAGTGTTGAATGTGCTCTATTTTCGCCGGATGGCTGGACGCCGTGGGGTGAAGGGACTCTGAACGTATCGCGAGCGCGCATTTTCGCGTCGCGAACAGCGCGCAAAAGTTACCAAACTGCATCGGAAGCGTGCCGGAAGGCTTCGTTTCGCGCCGTGAAAGGCGAATTTGGCGCGCGGAAAGCGCGATTTTGGAGTCATTTTCGTGATCGAAACGCGAAAAATGTTCTCCAGAACGCAAGGCTTTCCCAAAATGTTGTTTGGTTGTTGATTATCAGATACCGTTTCACGTGAAACGCCACATACGCTAACGATTTTTGCTGCCGTGGCTCGATGCGCGCTAATGGAGCACCACCAGATTGTTCCGGTGCACCACCTCGGCGTAAGGGAGCGAACCTAAAATCTTCGCGATCTCGGACGTCTTTTTGCGGGCGATTTGCTGGGCGTCGGGGGCGTCGTAGTTGGAGAGGCCGCGGGCGAGTTCGGTGCCGTGCTCGTCGCAGATCGAGACGACTTCCCCTGCGGTGAAGTCTCCTTCGACTTTGAGAATGCCGATCGGCAGCAGCGATTTGCCCGACTTGACGATCGCCGTGCTGGCTCCCTGGTCGATGACGAATTTGCCTTTCGGTTTGACGGTGAAACCGATCCAGCGCTTGAGGGCGGACATCGACGTCCCTTTCCCGAGGAACAGAGTGCCGACTTCGTTGCCTTGCAGAATCTCTTGCAGGATGCCGGGGTGCGTGCCGTTGGCAATGACGACGGGGACGCCGACGGCCGTCGCCATCCGCACGGCGTCGAGTTTCGAGGCCATCCCGCCGGTGCCGCGCGAACTTTTTTTCTCGCTGACGAGTTCGAGCAGATGGCTGTCCCACTGCTCGACGAGCGGAATCACCCGGCTGGCGGAGAGCGCGGGATCGCCGTCGTAAAGGCCGTCGATGACCGAGAGAATCACCAGCAGCGGGTTCGGCACGAGATGGCTGACCATCGCGGCAAGCTGATCGTTATCGCCGAACTTGATCTCGTCGATGCTGACGGTGTCGTTCTCGTTGACGATGGGAATGACGTTGTACTCGAAGAGGGTGTACAGAGTGTTCCGCATGTTGAGATAACGGTGCCGGCGTTTAATGTCGTTGGCGGTGAGCAACAGTTGCGCGGCGTGACAGCCGTGCTTACGGAGGCAGACGTCGTACAGATGAATGAGATGAGCCTGGCCGGTGGCGGCGGCGGCTTGCAGGTGCGGGAGATCTTTGGGACGTTTCGCGAGACCCAGGAGACTCATGCCGGTGCCGATGGCGCCGCTGGAAACGAGGATCACCCGTTTGCCGGCGGCTCGGAGCGCGATGATTTGTTCGCAGAGACTGGCGATGCGCTGGGGGTCGATCTGGTCCGAGGCATCGGACAAGACATTCGTGCCGACCTTGACGATAAACGTTTTGGCCTGATGGACAATCTTTTGTCGAATCGAGAGTGACGACGTTTCCATACCGCGGCTTGAATTCGTGAGAAGAGATTTTTTGTTGTGAATGGTTACCGTCCTGAGTGGCGCCTGCCACGTGCGTTGTCCCATCCGACAAAAGCTGACGGCAAGGAGTTCACCCAGTGTGTCGTCAATCTTCGATTGACAGGACACTGTGCTGTGACACGAATCGAGAAATTACTCGAAAACCAAGTGGGGTGAAAAGGGTGAAACCGTGCCTTACCGAGAATACCGGCCTGCCGTGAGAGGAATCGGCGTCGGATTTCATGCGAAATACCGTTGATAATCGGCGATTGATCTGATTCTCTTTCGGACGGGCCGCCGATGAGTTGGTTGCCGGTCCCGTTTTCGTTAAGATATGGTGAAGGGTTGAGTGACGGCGTCCCCTTGCACCGCTTATGCCATCGAATTTCGGTCGTGGAAATGATGACGACCGCGGAGAGTCGACCGATTTGTGCGCGGCGAGCCGGACGGTTTCACGGTACGGCGGACCCAGCGCGATTTTCCGTCACGATTTTTCTCGACGATTATTGCCCGTCCTGCAGAACAAATTCACCGATTGGCTGAGGGATCATCAATGTCGGAATTGTATCACGAGTGTGGCGTCGCCGCGGTCTATCACATGCGTGAAGGGGGCGTCAGCCGCTTTGTCCCGCGGCAGAACCCCTTCGAGACGGCACGGTTGATTCCCGAGTTGCTGATGAATATTCAGAACCGCGGCCAGCTCGCCGCGGGGATGACGTCGTACAATCCCGAACGCAACCAGCTTATCGATACGCATAAAGACGTCGGCACGGTGACCGAAGTCTTTCATCGCAGTCACCCGGAAGTTTGCGAAAAACTGATGCGGGAATACGCCGGGACGGCGGCGATCGGTCATGTGCGATACGCCACGTGCGGCAAGGACGACCGGAGTTACGCTCAACCGTTCGAACGGCATCATATTCAGAAGTCGAAATGGTTCAGCTTCGGGTTCAACGGACAACTCGCCAACTATCAGAAACTGCGGGACGAGGTTCTTTCGAGCAACGATTTTCATCTGGCCCGAGAGACCGACACCGAAATTCTGATGCATCTGATTTCGCAGGAAATCGCCGTTCGCGGTTCGACCGACTTGTTCGATCTGCTGTTTCATCTCAATCAGCGGCTGGACGGCGCCTATAACATGGTATTTCTGAATGCGGTGGGCGACATGTTCGTCTCGCGCGATCCGCTGGGCATCCGTCCGCTGTGTTATGCGGTCGAAGGCCCGCTGTTCGCGGCCGCCAGCGAAAGTGTCGCCCTGTATAACCTGGGGTTTTCGAGCGAGAGCATCAAAGATCTGCCGCCCGGTTCGGCGGCTATTATTCAGAATAACGAATTACAGATTCGGCAATACGCACCGAGTCCGAATCGGGCGCACTGCTTTTTCGAGTGGATTTACTTCGCCAACGTCGCCAGCCGGCTCGACGACCGCAGCGTGTACCTCACTCGCAAAAGTCTGGGAGAAGAACTGGCGCGGATGGAAGAAGACGTCGACGACGACACGATCGTCGTTCCCGTTCCCGATACGGCGAAAGCCGCCGCCGCGAGCATGGCGTATCAACTCAATGTGCCGTGTCTCGAAGGATTGATCCGCAACCGGTACGTCGGGCGGACGTTTATCGAGGGAGGCAATCGCGCCGACAAGGCCCGCGCGAAATACACGCCGCTGCCGGAAGTGCTCGCCGGGAAACGAGTGCTGCTGGTCGAGGATACGATCGTCCGCTCGACGACGATGAAAGCGCTAGTGAATCAACTGAAAGAGCGCGGCAAGGCGCGCGAGGTCCATGTGCGCGTCGCCTGTCCGCCGATCGTCGCCCCTTGTTTTTACGGGATCGACATGTCGACGGTCGATGAACTCTTCGCGCCGAAGTTTCTGCAAGGGGGACCGATCACCCCGGCGATCGAAGCGCAAATGGCCGCCGCGCTCGGCGCCGACAGCCTGCGATATCTGCCGATCGAATCGATTGCCCGCTGCGTGGGACTCGACCGCAGTCATTTGTGCCAGGCCTGTATCGACGGGAATTATCCCACGGAGTCCGGCCGCGAATTGTATCAGATCGCTCTCGACATCTCCGAGCGGGGCGATAAAAATGCGGGACGAACGTACGATCTCCCCGTCGCCACGGCGACGCGGACGTAACGAGATCGCCGCGATCCGCGTTTCTACGAATGAAATCCAACGGTCATGCTCCGCGAACACACGATTGAATTCCGCGTGCGATACAGCGAAACCGATGCGATGGGTTTTCTGTATCACGGAAATTACGCCCCGTTCTTCGAGATGGGGCGGACCGAATTATTTCGGGCGCAAGGGGGCGATTACCGCGCGATGGAAGAGCGGGGCTTTTATTTCGTCGTCGCCAAGCTCACGACTCAGTTTCACGCACCCGCCAAGTATGACGACGTGCTGCAGTTGAACACGCGCGTCACCCGGCTGAGCCCCGCGAAGCTCGAACACGAATACAAACTCTATCGCGACGGCAAACTGATCGCCTCGGCCGGCAGCGTGCTCGGCTGCATCGACCGCGAGGGAAACATCCAACGCATCTCCGAAATACTCGGCCCGGAGTGGGAAGAGTTTGCGGAATAGATTCGGCCTGTGGCGATGTTCGTCTCGTCAAACAGCGGCGGGTAGCCCGCCCTGAGGTTCCGTGAAGGGCATGGTCTTCGAATCGCTCGCGACGCCCTTCAAAGACTCAAGGTGTGCCATCCACTCTCTGTGCGCCCCGTGCAGTGATTCGCGAAACCGCCGCACGGCGGCGGCGGCGATCGGTTGGTCGCGGCGTTCGTCGCGGCAGCCCGCCGTGCGGATGCCGATGACGTCGGGCTGCGATGGGACGACGTCGGCGAGTGCAGCGGCACGCAGGCTTCCCGCGACGCACCACAATTTGTTCGATCGCCGAGCCAGTTCACCGAATGCATTGAGTTGTGATGCATCGACGAAATCGAGCAGCGCGCGGCCGTTCTTGGTGAACGTGTCGATGAGCACGCCGTCCCATGCGGCGGTTGCGAGGATTTCCGGCAACTGCTCGTGCAACGCCGTCAGCGAGGGGGAATCGGCAAGCTGCCAGTCGGCATAGACGACGAGGATCCAGCGGCACGTGGCGGGGAAATGTCGTTCCCACCGTTTTCGCGAGTCGGCAAGTCGACGCGGCCAATCGGCCGGCATTCCCAGTCCAGCGGTACCGATCTTCGCGAAATCCCAATCGCAGGGAAGGGGAGCGGAATCGGCAAACGGCGTTTCCTCAACGGTCTCGCCGAGCGCCACGCTACGGGGGAGATGCGACCGCAATCGCAGCATTTCATCGGTGATGGACGACCATACGAGCGCATCGGCGCGACCCAGCGAGCCCCGCGCGGGATCTTTGATGTCGATGATATCGCAGCCTCCGGCGATCGCCGCTGCAACTTCGGAAGCATCGCGCACGCTGACGAGCATTCGCGGCGAGTCGGGGAGAGGCGCCTCACGTTCAGGAGGGGCGTCGCTTGAGTCCAGAGTTCGAATCGGTCGAGAGTTCATGGATTGAAACAGTGAGGACGCTGAGATTTTTGTAACATTTTAGCCGTCTGCCGTACGACAAATGGGATCGAGGAGAATAGCCGCAAAAAACGCAAAAAAACCAAAAATCTCTTCCCTTGCGACTCTGCGTTAACAAATCTTCGTCTTTATGAAGAATTGTAACGCAGAAAGCGCAGAGGCGCGGAGACGCAGAGAAGAAAAGAGCCGAAGATTTTCATGGCTTTCTTTTTGTTCTTTGGCGATGGGTTCGTCCTGACATTCCTCAACGATTCTCTGCATTTCTAATTTCACAAGCCGGACTTCGACGTGTGCTCTGCCATTTGATAAAAGTGTTACAGATTTTCTAATAGGGCTTATGTCTCTCCGCGATCTCTGCGTTTTAGGCTTCTTCTCTTTTGCTTCGAGAGTCGCGAGTTTGCCACTCGGTTATTGGGTCTCATGCCGCACTGCTCGCCCCGCCAGCGCTCCGGTCGGTTCACCGTTTTTGATCGCGGCGGCGCCGTTCACGAAAACGTGTTTCACCCCCTGCGAATGCTGATGCGGTTTTTCGAAGGTGGCGACGTCGATGAAACTCCGCGGGTCGAAGACCACAATGTCGGCGACGTAGTCGGGTTTGATCCAGCCGCGGTCTTTGAGACCGATGATTTCGGCGGGAAGGCTGGTCGAACTGCGCAGCGCGTGTTCCAGCGAGACGACGTTTTCCTTTAATGCATAATGACCGATCTTGCGGGAAAACGTGCCGTAACTGCGGGGATGCGGCCGGTCGGGACCGGGGAGATATGCCCGCCCGTCCGACGCCGTGGCAACCCAGGGCAACGCCATCACATGCCGCACGTCCTCTTCGCTCATGCCGAAGTTGACGACCGATGCCCCGCCGCTGCGCGTGATTTGCAGCACGATCTCCAATGGCTCGGCGTTTTGGCCGCGAGCGATTTCGAGAATGTTTTTGCCGACCCATTCCGGCTGGGCGGAATAGCGGGCGAGATAAATCGGTTCGCCGTTGCTTTTTCGCCGAAGTTTTTCGGTGATTTCCGCGATCAATTTTTCGGACGTCGCGGGATTGTCCAGCCGTTTAATCAATTCCGGGTTGCCCCCCGATCGGGCCCATGCGGGAATCAACGTCGCTTCGAGCGACGTGCTCGACGCGGTGTACGGGTACTGGTCGGCGGTGACGATTTCTCCCTGTTTCTGGGCCTCTTCGATCAGCTCCGACGCCCGCCGGACCAATCCCCACGATTCCTGTCCGCTCGATTTGAAGTGCGAAATATGCACCGGCAGTTTCGCGCGGCGTCCAATGGCGAGCGCCTCGTCGACGGCGGCCAGCAATTCCGGTCCTTCGTCGCGAATATGACTGACATAGATGCCGCGATACTGCGAGACGACTTCCGCGATCTGAATCAACTCTTCGGTCGTCGCATACGAACTCGGGACGTAGATTAATCCCGTCGACATCCCCCAGGCCCCATCCTGCATCGCCTGGGCGGCGAGCCGGCGCATCTCGGCCAATTCAATATCCGTCGGAGCGCGGTTCGCCGTCGCCATCACATCGTTGCGGAGCGACCCCTGCGCCAAGAGATGCAGCACGTTCGTGCCGGCGCCATGTTCGTCGATCTTATTGTAGTATTCGGCGACGTTCACCGGACCGGAGCCGCAGTTTCCCGTGACAATGGTGGTACAGCCCTGCGTAAGGTAATTCAAATTCGCGCGGGTGTCGCCGTCGACGATCTGGTTATCGCTGTGATTGTGCAGATCGATGAAACCGGGAGCGATGACGAGGCCTTCGCAGTCGATTTCCGCGTCGGCCTTCTCGACGGTTATCTCGCCGACCGCGATGATGCGGCCCTCTTTAATCGCAACGTCGGCCTTGCGTCCCGGTTGATCGGACCCGTCGTAAACGACGCCGTTGCGCAGGACGAGGTCGGCCGATGTGAGCGTCGTTTTTTCGGCGGATCGCGTTTCGCTTCGGAGACCGAGGCAGAAAACCAAGCTGACGACGCCGAGGATCAGGGAAACTCGGACCCGGCGGAAAAGGGAATTCATCATGAGAAGCGGCTCCATTCCGTCAATCAAGTGCGACCCTGTCTTGTGAAAACGGTTAACGCCAATGCGGCGGAGAATCGAACAGAGACGATTTGAACGGCCCGCAAAAAACGCAAAAGACACAAAAAGGGAAAGGAACAGTTTATTTTATCTGCGTCCGTCTGCGAAAATCTGCGGACAAATGTCCGACGTCTGCGGCCCGTGAAACGCAGGTCTCTGCTCTGTTGATTTGGCAGCAGGCGGTTTAGGCCCGTGACAGTGTCCCTTATAAATTGTTTGGTCTCAGATGAACAGGGGCTTCGCGCTCGGTTTCTGCTTGATAGCCTCAAGTCTCGACATGCACGGGGATTAGGGATGAAATTCTGCGGTGCATGGGACAGGCCGTCGTAAAAACGGTCTCACTTAGCTTATTCATTTAACTAAATGATCCTAACACAACCTCTGTGCGTAGCGATTTTCCGCTGAATTTGAGGCATTTTTAACAAGCTCAACCGGTTGTGTTAGCGTCTCTTAGTCATTCGAATCGTCGTACTCAGACCGTTGGTGAAGGATCCGCCGATTCTTGTTAAATCCTGTCAAGAAAGAATGTTGCTCTTCTCTTCGCACGAAAAGGTGCGTATGATATTGTATTCCACGCGCAGAACACCTGTTCGCGGCATGATTTCGGCGAAAATTCGCCCGATGCCGGGAATTTCTCCTCGATTTTAAGACTTCTCGTCGGTCTCAAGGCCAGGGCATCATGTTTCGGAGGACAATCTCATCTCGCTCAATTTGAGAGATCGGCAAACTTCGTCGCCGGGAAATCATTCCCGAAACGAACGTTGCTGACCCCGAGATCAAACGCCCCCCTCAAG